>NZ_JTEO01000002.1:0-347275 GCF_024500045.1 Methanolobus chelungpuianus | reverse complement strand
GAGCACATGCAGTATGTCATGGACAGCAGCACCGGTGGGAGATGTGGCAATGCCTATCCTCTGCGGGAATCTGGGAACGGGCTTCTTGCGGACCTTATCGAACAAGCCCTCATCCTCCAGCTTCTTACGCAGCTGCTCGTATGCCTTGTACAGCTCGCCTATGCCATCGGGCCTCATATCAAGGATGTGGATCTGGTATTGCCCCCGCACAGTGTATACGTCTAGGGAACCGAATATCAGCACCTTCATTGTGGACTCGGGCTCGAATTTGAGGGAACGGTTGGTTGACCTGAAACTGACGCAGCTTATCTGGCTGCCCTTATCCTTCAGGGTGAAATAGTAATGACCGGAGCTGTGCTTTGTGAGGTTCGATATCTCACCGCGCACCCAGACCTGGCTGAGCAGAGGATCCTGACATAGCAATTGCTTGATATGCTCGTTCAATTGTGAAACTGTATAGATTCCCATCCTTATCTTCCGGCCTTTATCAGGAGGCTTTGAAGGTATTATACTCTTAAGTAAGTTGTGTGAAAGTATTAGGCTAACTTTTATATTATTGTTCCCTGAGTCAGGAGCACGCTTAAAATAATAGCGGCCGAAAAATTAACCTGCAGATTGATTTCTAAATGTTCCAATGCTTAGTGAAATTCCTTGTGAGAACATCCAAACAGGAGATAGATTTCCGTCATTTCCGGAATACAATTTCCCGGTAGGAGAGGTGAACCGGAAGAAAAGACCTGTCCATACCGGCCCAGGAAAGGACCTTTCCGTGATTTACGCCATGGCTCAGCTCCGCGACAGACTGAGCTCATGCTCCACATCAAGGCTGGCATGTTGGAGCTGTGACCATAAGGAGAGCAGGAGATACTATAACTTCACAGAAAGCTGCTGTCAGACATAATTGCAACATCCGGGCACGACCCCTGAAAGCCTGCTATCTCATCCACATTCATTGCAATCCCTGTAATGCCTTATTGACCGGGACCGGCAAACATGCCGAATGTGAAGTGTGCCTGAATGGGTTTATCTGTATCTGCAGGAAACGACAGCATATTCCCTCGGGATGGAAAGAGGCCTGCAGGCAGGAAGAACAGCCGATATATGCTGGATGGGGGCTTCAGGGGACTTGTCTGATATGCAGCACACTCCGCAAAGTTCAATATCGATAGGCCCGATATATCTTAGAGAGTTGATATCATGAAAAGATCCATAGGAGCTAAACCGTTTGCTTATCCTGCACCTGCGTGGGTTATTGGCACATATGATGCGTTCGGTACCCCTAACGCTGCAACCGTTGCGTGGGGAGGCATCTGCTGTTCAAATCCACCCTGCGTCAGCATCTCCCTGAGGGAGGCGACCTACAGTTACACCAATATCATGGAAAAGGAGGCCTTTACTGTGAACATCCCTTCCGAAGACCATGTGAAAGAAACGGACTACTGCGGGATGGCAAGCGGGAAGAACGAGAACAAGTTCGAGACCACTGGACTAACTCCTGTAAAAAGCGACCTTGTATATGCACCTTATATTGCAGAGTTCCCTGTCGTGATCGAATGCAAGCTGATCCATAGTTTCGAGATTGGGCTCCATACACAGTTCATCGGGGAGATAATGGATATCAAGGCTGATGAGTCAGTGATAGATGAGAATGGAGTACCTGATATTAACAAGGTGAGGCCCTTGGTGTTCGGCCCGGAGGCCAGGAATTATTATGGAATCGGAAAAAACCTTGGCAAAGCGTTCTCCATCGGAAGGGAATTGAAATAAGGCAGCTTCAGTCGATAAGGACCAGTGCCTTGTTTGGACAGGCTTTCACGCAGGCCATGCACATGGTGCACTTGCTGTAATCCACCCTTGCAAGGCCATCAACCCTGTACAGGGCCCTGCATGTACAGGCACTGTCACACTTCCGGCATCTTCTGCAGCCTATGACCGCTATATGGCCCTCCTTTCCTTGCATATGGGAGCATATCGGGAGGATATTACATTAAAGTATTGAGCCTGCACTGTTTAAATAGCCTTATATATGACCAGAGTATAGAGTCCGCCAATGAGCGAAGTGAACAATACAGGATCATTCCACACATATCTTTCAGAAGGCTGCAGGCTATGCCAGCAGGGTGCCAAGATGGTGCTCTTCGTCACTGGGGTGTGCCATAGGGATTGCTTCTACTGCCCGGTTTCCGCCGAGAGGCGAAAGGATGTGGTCTTTGCTAATGAAAGGGCTGTCAACTGCGACCAGGACGTGATAGAAGAGGCACGCATCATGGACGCCCTTGGCACAGGGATTACAGGTGGGGAGCCTTTACTCGTGCCTGAGAGAGTGCTTCGCTACATCAGGCTCCTGAGATCGGAGTTTGGACGGGGGCATCACATCCACCTGTACACATCCGTTGCACCTGATATGGACACTGTCAGCAGGCTCGCCGAAGCAGGACTGGATGAGATAAGGTTCCACCCTCCCGTTTCTATGTGGGGGGAGCTTGGAACAAGCCCTTATGCTGCTTCCATAGGATATGCCAGGCAGTGCAATATCGAAGCGGGAATAGAAGTTCCTGCCATTGAGGGCATAGAAGAGGTCGCAGCTTTTGCCAGGGAAATGGATTGTTTCCTGAATCTCAACGAGCTGGAGTTTTCAGATTCTAATGCAGGAGCTATGAATCTTAAAGGTTTTGTACTTGAAGGAGACATATCTAATGCTGTTGCCGGTTCAATGGGACTTGCAAGGGACATGTTCCGCAAAGGCGGTGCAGGGAAAGTGCACTTCTGTTCATCAACATACAAGGACGCCGTACAACTGAGGGAACGCCTTGTGCGTGTCGCCCGCAACACTGCAAGGGCGTTCGATGAAATAACAGAAGAAGGAACCGTTGTTTACGGGCAGATCCTTTGCAAGGATGCTGAGGCTGCCCAGGAAGTAACGGAATTGCTCACAGAAGAAGGAATACTTCCGGAGATGATGGAGGTAAGAGGTCTTTCTGTTGAAACAGCCTGGTGGGTACTTGAAGATGTCGCTGAGCTGGTGAGAGAGAACACTGAGGATGTGTCCATTGTGGAGAGATATCCTTTTGAGAATGGGTTTGTAGTGGAGAAGATACCCCTATAAAAGCCAAGTTATATATCTTAGAATGATATAAGTAGTACGATTTTCATCGCGCGAAACACTTGCGCGCGTTGACATGTACAATAGTTTTATAAGATAAAATAACATATTTAAAAAAAGAGGTGTTTGTACTGGAAACGATAGAAGAGCGAGTAAGGGATAGGTTAATAAAATATCTCAGTCGCGATGATACAGGTATACGTAAAGTAGTATTGAAGTTGTTCCTGAGTGGAGGAAAATTCACTACAGGTGACGTGTACGAACATCTTAACAATGCAGATTTTGACGTTAGCTACAGAGGGGTTTCTGCAATGGTAGGCCTTATGAACACGAGGCTTGGGATTCTCAGTATTGATGTGACCGGAGACCATAACATATATCTTCTGAAGGAAGATTACAGGGATATCGTTAAGTCGGTCCTGGAGAACTATTAATTATCAGGCTTTTGGGGAGCCTCTATCTTTGTTATAAAGCTTCAATAACCAGTAACGTTTATTGGCTTATTTATTTTAATTGAAAAAGCAAAACGGGATATATTGGAGCGAGATATTGATCATATTAGATGGTGTTCCGTATGCTAAAGCACATACCTCCGTGGATCTATAAAGGCTACGAAAGGCTTCTGACACAGGAAGTCAAAAGTGCCCGGATACCAAGGCATGTTGCCATTATAATGGATGGTAATCGCAGATATGCACGCAGACTGGGGCAGATGGCTGCTTTTGGGCATATGAAAGGCGCAAATGTTACGGAGAAGGTTATCGAGTGGTCCTGTGAGCTGGGCATAGAACACCTGACGATCTATGCATTCTCCACAGAGAACTTCAGCCGCTCTGATGAAGAGAAGGATAGGCTATTCGAACTGATAAGGCTGAAGTTCGATGAGATCGGCGAGGATGAGAGAACGCATGAGAGGCGGATGCGCGTACACGCCATAGGGGATACGGACAAGCTGCCTGAAATGCTCCGGGAATCCATAAAGAATGTGGAACTTGTGACGTCCGGATATGACAGGTTCAATCTCAATGTTGCAATAGCTTATGGAGGACGCCAGGAAATAGTACAGGCTGTCAAAGAAATAGCCGGCATGCTCCAGAAAGGGGAGATTGAGCTCAGCAACATCAACGAAGACACAATATCAAGCCACCTCTATCCTGCAGGAGGCTCTGCCCTCCCTGACGTAGACCTTATAATCCGTACAGGCGGCGACGAGCGTGTCTCCAACTTTCTGCCCTGGCAGGCAAACGGGAACGAATGCGCATCTTATTTTTGCGCCCCTTTCTGGCCTGAGTTCCGTAAGATCGATTTCCTGCGCTCCATACGCGTGTACCAGACCCGGGTAGAAGAGAGGGAACAGCATGCAACCATGCGTGCAGCCCATTTCTTTAAGGCATTAGGGAAGGCCGAACTCACAGAGATCAGGCACTCAACGAAGATCGAAGGCCTGCATCAGTGATCCCCGCGCTGAAAATGTAGAAGCTGACAGAGATTTTATCTGTAACATAAAAAAACTAGTGCGGGAGGTGTGATTCGAACACACGAACTCCTACGAGACTAGGCCCTCAACCTAGCGCCTTTGGCCTGGCTGGGCAACCCCCGCATCTGATTTGCAAGCATGAGCTTGGCGGATACGCAGAATGATACCTGTTCAAGTTAAAGAAGATTGGTGCGGGAGGTGTGATTCGAACACACGAACTCCTACGAGACTAGGCCCTCAACCTAGCGCCTTTGGCCTGGCTGGGCAACCCCCGCACGAGTGCATATTAAATAAATTTCAGGAGATAGCTCTCCTGACCGGATCACAGGGACTCTAGGATTTCCCCCATCCGGGCGGCTTTGTCCTTAATGTTCTTCCCTGCATTTATAATTAACTGTTGGATCGTATAGGAACCATCCGATTCCATAGTGAAAACGAAGGCATTCTCATCGTGAGAAACTTTGATTGCATCGATCTCACAGATTCCCTGACAGAGTTTGCAGAGTATACACTTCAGAATATCATCCTGTGATATCTCTGCACCCTCAGGCCCCATTTTAATGATCGCCTGGGGACACTCCTCCACACACTCGCCGCAGCCATCACAATTTGTGAAGGTCACGACTGGCATGTTCTTGTATCCGCACGCAACACCGGCCTGCCATCTGGCATGCTGGTTGCCATAACCCACATGGGCAATTGCCTCAAGCACGACCTTCTGGCCTTCCTTCAGTTCGATGATAGGAATATTAGGGTCTGCAGGCTTCACTTTTTCATCGGATGAGACAAAGTCACCTGAATAGACCATCCTCGGACCTTCAGCGCTCAGTGTCAGGGAGACCCTGCAGCCAGGGCACTCCGAGCCACCACATGTACACTCTTCAACAGGTACGAACTCTTCAATGTTTGCGGCTAGAGGAATAAGGGCAAGCCTTAATCCAAGCTGTTCATCAAAGAGGACAGAGGTATTGTTGTAAATGTTGACGTAAGTTATTGCAAGGGTCGGTACGTCAGCGAGCGCTGCCCTCCTTATACCGTTTGCAAAAGCTGCGCTCACATTGGACAATACGAACTTTGCAGACCTCTCTGACATTTCCAGTACATCAACTTCCATTGTCATGAGTTCATATCCATTAATTAACTGATCTAATATACAATTATACCCTTCTTCCACCCTTAGGACGTGTCCCATCATGTGGTACAGGAGTTACATCCTGTATTCTGCCGATCTTGATCCCTGCTCTTGCAAAGGACCTGATAGCAGCCTGTGCTCCGGGACCCGGGCTTCTCTGCTTGTTGCCTCCGGGAGCACGTACCTTGATGTGGATTCCCTCGATGCCCTTGTCCTTGAGTATGTCTGCGAGCTGGCTTGCCATCTGCATAGCAGTATATGGTGAGCTCTCATCACGTGCTGCCTTTACAACCATGCCGCCTGATGACTTTGCCAGTGTCTCGGCACCGGTAATGTCAGTCACCGTGATGATAGTGTTATTGAATGAGCATTTTATGTGAGCAATGCCCCAAATTCCGTTTGTCGCCATATCTTTTCCTCCTTTCATGCCCCTGCGACATTAGATGCTACCTGTGCCGGCCTTTCCGGATGGGTTTCACTGGTCAGCGGAGAAGTACCGTAATAGTCAATGAGCATCTCCTCATCCTTTGATATGAGCATGCTTGGAACGGTTACCCTCTTACCATTGATCGCAATGTGGCCGTGGGTGATGAACTGCCTTGCCTGCTTAGGACTGCGTGCAAGTCCGAGCCTGTGAACCTGGGTCTGCAACCTACGCTCAAGGATTGAGCTGGTCTGAAGACCAAGGATGTCATCGATATTGGAATCAGTGCCGAGCATGGAGAAGCGGATCAGCCTCGCAAGGATCTGGTCAGCTTCAGTCTTGTTGTGACCCTGAAGTTCACCCTCTGCAAGAAGCCTGCGGGCATCTGCCCTGTATCTCCTGAGGACACTGTGTGCCTTCCAGAGTTCTTTCTTGTTACGGAGACCGTATTTCTTGACAAGCTCAAGTTCGCTTGCCATCCTGGCTGCCTGCCACGGGTGCTTTGGAGTGTCGTAGCTCTTTCTCTTCTTACCTGGATATCCCATAAGATCACCTTATTTCTTCTTGCTCACACCAATGGTGGAACCACGCCTTCCGGTGGATTTTGTCCTCTGACCTCTTACCTTGAGACCTCTCTCGTGCCTGAGACCGCGGTAAGCCCTGACCTTCTTAAGGTTGTTTATGTCCTCTCTGAAGGTAAGGAGTATGTCCTGTCCAAGCAGGTGCTTGTCATCTCCGCTCAGAGGGTCCATCTGCCTGTTAAGCATCCAGGTGGGCATTCTTTTCTCAAGGTCTGCAATAGCTGCATCCAGCTTTGCAACATCTTCGTCTGGAAGGTAGCCTATTACACCTTTTGGGTCAATACCAGTACTGTCTACGATAATCCTTGATGTCCTCAATCCGATACCACGTATACCGGTCAGCGCATACATCACAGGCTGACTTCCCTGAAGGTCAGTATTCATGATACGGACTAAATGTCTTATTTCTTCGTCTGCCATTAAATTTCCTCCTTAAGGATGCAATGCATCCCGTAGCCCCGGAACACAGAAAGTCCGGCACACCCGGCTTTGCGGGTAATGTTATTCTAATAATAGAACACGACTCGGCAGTATATACTATCTTTTGTATTTAACCTTATTGTGTAAAACAGATAGTATTTAAGCAGAATACACTGGTCTGTAATCCGATGAATAACTTCCCGGAAAACATGACCATCATACAATATCTTATAGGATCACTCGTTCAGGGAACTTCCCGTCTGCTGCTTGTCAGCAACTGTCAGTGAGGAACTGTTCCTTACCTTGAAGAACACCATTCCCAGCATAGAGCATACTATCGCAAATATCAGAGTTTCCTGATATCCGAACTGCTCCAGCATAATACCGCCTGCCACTGAGCCAACAATGCTGGCGGCAGCTATCACTGAATTAAGAATACCCGTAGCTGTGGCTTTTTCAGCATTACGCTCCACAAGCAGTTGATTTCCTCCTACATAGAGGAACGACCACCCGAATGCCACACAGACCATGCCCGGTATCACGAAGATGAAGCTGGGAGCAAGCAGATAGCAGGTAAAGGCCAGAGCTGAAGTGATACATCCCCACTTTACAAGCCATTCATTATCAAGTCCGTCCATCCTGCGCATGATAACGAACTGGATAAGAGGATTGATTGCATAGATCACGCCAATCCAGAAGTTAGTTGCTCCCAGGCGGACCAGGTAAAGAGGAAGTATCGTCCAGACAGCAACTGCACCCATGTGCCTTACGAATATGGAGAGATATACTCCGATATTGCGGGAAAAGGTGTCAACTGAGAAATAGCTGATTTTCATGGAAGGCTTTTCTATATCCCTTAGTTTGAGGGCATTGAGAAAAGCTACAAAATAGAAGACAGATGAAAGTATGAACAGAAAGTGCACATCCTCTATCACAGCCGCAAGCAGATAGCCTATCATCCACCCCAGTGAGCCAAAAGAAGTGAACTTGCCGATACTGCCCTTCTGGTAGTAGATATAAACCGTGAGGGCAGCCGGGTATATGCTCATGCAGAAACCCACGAGAGCCCTGGAAAGCGCGAGTGAGAGGGCATCATATGCAAGGACCTGCAGAAAGAAAGCAATCCCGGACACTGCAAGGCCGATCAGCACTATAGGGCGCAGACGGTTGATGTCCGCGGCCTTACCAAATATGAAAGAAGACACAAAAGAAGTCAGGCCGAAAAGAGCGCTTATTAGGCCTATTTCAAAAAAGGAAGCTCCAAGAGAAGCTGCAAATATTGGAACGAACACGTTGGACATTGTGTGCGATGTGTTCGTAAGAAACTGGATCGTGTTTATTCGCATCTTATAACCAGACCATAACCATGTTTGTCTATTTCAATCTATTTATTTATAATTTAATGAGAGTTCAGCAGAGTTGAGGCGAGAGGGTTTAATAAAAATATGATAGATGTGAGAGGCCCAATAAAAATGACTATTCCACGATATTAGGCGGGAGGGGCACATATGAAGCGATTAGTATTAGTATTGCCAGCTTAAGCGATGCCGGCAGGAAATGCAAGTGTCCAATATCCAGTAACACTTATAGATGACATCGGAACAAGTTCGTCAAAGCTGGTAACCCAGAAGATTGGGGCTACGGAAAATTACGGCATTATAATGTCAGAAAGTTTCATGGGCGAGAATGTGCACTACGGAGTTGTATCCAGGCATGAGAATTTAACTTAGGGATACTGAAAATCTGCCTCACAGCGATTCAGCGGAAGACCCCCGAGTTCCCGACAGTTGCACTCCCAGTAGCAGCAATCCTCGGTCTTGCATTCCTCATGCAGCGCCGCAAGGAAGAGTAAGCGTAAACTTATTATTTTCTTCTTTGTCTTCTCATAGACATGATTCTCCGGATCTGTCAGAAATATCCACTATCCGGCTCTGACATAGAAGGGTTCAGTTTTGCCATTGCAGTACGCATTTTCCTGAAACCGCATCTCATGTAGAAGCCCTCGCGGCCAGGGACAGAATACAGGATAATGTTCTCAACCGGCAGTCTTCCGCACAATCTGCCAACTATCTCTTTCCCTACACCCTTTCCCTGATATTCCGGCAGTACTACCACATCATAGATGGCAGCCTGATACTCACCGTCGCAGAGCGCGCGACCCATACCGATGAGCATGTCCCGGTCATAGGCAACTGCAACTGCATAACTGGCCTCAAAAGCCCTTTTTAATTGTTCAGGATCACGTCTTTGCCTGCCCAGTGGAGCACGCGCAAATAATAGGGAAGCTTCGTTCCAGTCTACACCCACGGGACCTTCAACAAAACGAATCCCGGAGAAATCAAAAGAACATCCACCAGTAACAGCCATATTTTAAGTAGGATCTTAAAATGATTAAAAAGAATCGCTTCTGTATTCCCACAATAGGAGTTACGTAAAAAGAACTAAGACCAGTCCGGGGTTTGGGATGACGCCGAGGGGGAGATTCGAACTCCCGAGGGGCGGATGCCCCACAAGCTTTCCAGGCTTGCGCCCTACCACTAGACTACCTCGGCATTATGTTTCGTGGGATTTGCTCTTCCAGCCTTGCGGATAAGTGCCAGCAACCATTATTATTCTTTCGGTCAGAGCGGCAATACCATGCTCCGAACTAAGCATTTCCCTGGCATCCATGAGGGACCTTGACAGGGAGACAGCCTCGCCTTTTAAAGTGAAGATGCATACCTGATCATCTTTTTGAATATTCCGGTCAAGGCTAACTATTCCGGGCACAGCAAGTGCGGCACCCTGGCAGAGGGCATCTACGGCGCTGTCGCGGATGACAATTCGGGGCAGATGGGCCAGGCCTTCCTCAAGGGGCCTTACAACCCTGCGCAGGCAGGATTCATCGCCGTCCTCCTTCCAGAACACATAGGCATCCTTCAGATCCTGCAGACTTACAAGCGTATCCTCCCTGAAAGGACCGGTCTTGGTCCTGCGCAATTGCTGCATGTGGGCACCGGTGCCAAGGGCCATCCCAATATCGTGGCAAAGCTTGCGCATGTAAGTGCCCGCCTCACAGCCAACTCTCATGAGTACCGACTTGTCATTCACCTCAAGCACTTCGAGATAATAGATCATCCTGACCCTCAGTTCCCGCTTTACTGCGGATATGACAGGAGGCATCTGGAAAACAGGACCCGTGAATTCAGAACATACGCTGCGCACCTTCTTCTCAGGAGCAGGCTCGTGAAGGCGCATGTGACAGATATATTCCTTGCCGGAAAGACGCAGAGCTGAAACACATTTGGTAGCCCTGCCAAGCATGATCGGCTGGACCCCAGTGACGCCCGGATCCAGAGATCCGGAGTGACCCGCACGCTTAAGCTCAAGCATGTTCTTGACCCATGCAGTGACTTCATGGCTTGTGGGCCCGCCCGGCTTATCAAGGTTCACAACACCCATTTCCACATATTCCCGCATTGGACGATCTGCCGGCGGGCATCCGTAGGAAGGATTGGTAGTTGCTTCAGCCTTTTGGATCATCTCACGCGGATATTCGGAGGGCAGGCTCCCGGCAGATTCCCTGATGTCTGAACTCATTTAATAGAACCTCATATCATAAGCTGCCAAAGGCTACTGCCCGGAAAAGCGTTCAACTGCACAGGAGATGATATCAGCCACCTGGAACTGATCCCATCTGGCAGAATCAATGACCAGGTCATAGGCTGAAAGGTCCCCTATATTAATACCATAGATTGTGCTGTACCGGATAGCTTCCGATGCTTCACGCTGTTTCGTTTCTTCAAGTTTCTGTTCAAAGGAACCGGATTCACGTGCAACTACACGCCTGACCCTTAGCTCCACGGGAGCTTTGATCCATATTTTGAGAGCATGTGGTGCCATATGACCCGCCAGCCTCCCTTCAAGTATTATGTTGTCCCTTGTACCGGCAATCTCTTTCTGACGCGCGTCAATCTCAAGATCGATGGAATCATCCGATTCTGCCAGTTCACCGAACTCTGCCAAGGTCATACCATACTCTTTCGCAAGGGAACGGAACACCTCGCCTGCAGAAACCATCTCCAGTCCATGTTTCTGGGAAAGGATGCGGGAAACAGTGGTTGTACCACTGCCCGGTAAGCCACTTATTGTCAACAGCAATTAGATTCCACCGACATCAAGTGCCTTTCTCATCAACTGGCTTACTGCCAGGGATGCTATGAAATACCAGAATATCCAGTACTGGAAAGGACCGAGTATTGTGTCTGTAAGCAGATGCTCTCCCCAGAAAGGAAAGACCATGAATGCAGCTTCGTGGCTCTTGATATAGAAGTATGCCCACATGAAAAGTGGCAGTGATATTATACTGATATATGCCATCGGCTTGAACTGCTGCTTGGACATCTCAAGCTGTTCCGTCATCATTTCAGCACGCTGGCCTTCCATCTTCTTCATCAGGGAAGTGTTATTGGAAAGCTGGGCCTCCCTGAACTCTTTCTGGAAGACGCGCATCTTTTCCTGGACATTGCGCATGAGCTCCCAGTCCATGGTGTATTTCTGGATAAGCGTTGCATAGAGGGCAGTTATGGCTGCCATTATGAATAATACAATGTGAAAGTTGTTAGCTCCCAGCAGGTTGACCAAAGGATCCATTATAAATCCTACAGCACTTCCCAGGGAGTCCCTGAACTCCTGTCCCAGGATAACTATGCCTATCATCAGGGAAATACCCAGAGCGAGCAAGGCCCGCTCCATCTGTTTCTTATACTCGGCAGCTGCCAAAGGTAATCATCACCTTGTTTAATAGATCAGTCAATCTTTTACTTGTAATTGTCCATTACCCCGGAGACCTGCCGGAATACTTCATCCACACCGGCACTGCCGTCGATATTGACAAGGATACCGGCCTTCACATAGTAATCTATCAGAGGCTTTGTCTTCTGGTTATAGACTGCAAGCCTCTGCCTGATAACCTCTTCCCGGTCATCGTCCCTCTGGTACAACTGGGAACCGCATACATCGCAGATCCCCTGCTTTTGGGGAGGATTGAACATCACATGATAGCTCTCACCGCACTTGGGGCATGTCCTGCGACCACTTAGCCTCTTGACAAGCTCATCATCCGAGACCTCAATATTGACCACCACATCCAGGGGTTTACCAATCTCCTTTAATATAGTATCAAGCGCATCTGCCTGAGGGATAGTTCTGGGATAACCGTCAAGAAGATAGCCGGCCTTACAGTCAGGCTCATTGAGCCTGTTCTTTATAAGGCCTATGAGTACGGCATCCGGGACAAGCTCGCCCCGGTCCATGTACTCCTTTGCCTTCATGCCAAGTTCGGTCCCATCGCGGACATTTGCCCTCAGGATATCCCCTGTGGATATGTGGGGAATACTGTATTTCTTGGTCAGTTCCTTGGCCTGGGTACCTTTCCCGGCACCAGGCGGACCGAATAATACTACGTTCATGTTCAACACCTTATCTTATTGTCCGAAGAAGGACCTTACCATCGGATGCATTTCCATCATCTGCTCGGATGCTATGTCCTCATAGAGACGGTAAACTATACTGACCGCAAGCAAGAGTCCTGTACCGCCCGCGCCTCCGAGAGTACCCAGAAGGCTTGCAACCAGGGTCAGGAGACCTATGAAAGCTCCACCGATGACCGTTACTTTCGGGATGTACCTTATCATCACTTTTTCAATACTTCCTATGTTCCTTCTGAAACCAGGGATCTGCATACCGGAATTGAATATCTTCTTTGCGGTTGGCTTTGCACCCATTCCTGTGGTTTCGATCCAGAACAATGCGAATATTATGCCGCCTCCCACCAGGAACAGTGCGTCGACCAGCACGTGCAGGCCGATCTGCCATGTTGCAGGGGCAGCCACACCATAACTGGTGAAAGACTCTCTGACAAGGGAAGGTATCCAGTCGTATGGACTATTGATAGGAGCCAGATAGTACATGAGACCATTAACGGGCGTAGAACCCTGGAACTCACCCAGTATGGTAATGCCCCTGCTGCTGAGCAGAAGACCTATGAGCTGGATGTTAGCCTGCAACGCCCTTACAAGGATCATTGGAAGGACTGATGCATAGATGAGCTTGACCGGGAACTTACCCCTTGCTCCTCTTACGGCGCTGTGTGCCAGGGGAATCTCTATACGGGTACTCTCCACATACACCACAAGCAGGAAAATGATTATCGTACTCAGAAGGGCAAGTATACCTCCGCGGATAAGCATGAACATTATGCCATCGCCAGTGAAGAGATAATCAGTACCTACATTCTGTATTATGTATATCCACTTAGGGAAGAAACCGGCTGGCAGGCCCGTGGAATCTCCGACCCAGCTGAACAGACCTGTGACTATCTGCTGAGACACGCCTGCCACGATGAACAGACCGACACCTGAACCGATACCCCACTTGGAAACTACTTCGTCCATGAAGAGGATCAGTATGCCGCCGATACATATCTGGATGAACAGGATGAATGTGATAACTCCGATACCTACTCCTAGAGCTGCCGCTATTGCTTCATCGGGCATGACGAAGCCGCCTATTATCTGTGGCAGAGCCTCAAGGACTATCATCACGAAAACCAAAGCCTTCTGCGCACCCTGGAAGAATGCCTGGTCATCAGGATTGGACATATCGAGTTTTATTACATCTGCACCAACAAGCAACTGGAGAACAATGGATGCAGTGACTATCGGTCCTATACCAAGGAGCATCAGGGAACCGGAAGCTCCTGCAAAGAATGCTCTGTAGGATTCGAACAGGTCTATCGAATCCGGTGACAATCCAAACAGCGGAACGTTAGCAAGCGTAAAGTAAAGCACGAGGATACCAAGTGTCCACATTAACTTGTTTTTGAAATGCACGTGCCCTTCGGGACTTGCAACCGCAGGTAGTTTATTAAAAATTGGTTTTAAACTTTCCTTAAGACTCATTAATTCCACCCTTGCTGGGAAATCCATACGATTCATTAAACGAGTATGGCTTAATAATCTTAAATATTAATAAATATACGCTTTCTTTGCGATATAGAACAATAAATAAACGGGTAATGCCCGAGGGCATTACTCTTCAGGTTCTGTGCAGGAACCGCCTGCACTCTCGATCTTGGCCTTTGCAGTGGCTGAGAATTCGCATGCAGTAATGGCCAGTTTCTTAGAGACACGGCCTGTACCAAGCACCTTCTCAATATCAAGGTCTTCAAGATCTATGTGGTAGACCCCGTCCCGGAGTTCGGCAAAGCCATCTTCCACAAGCTGGTCTGCCAGCTCGTCCAGTTCGCCTACATTGACGATGGAGGCATCATGGAGAGTCTTGAAGGGACGAACAAATCCCTTTGCCAGACCAAGGTTGTAGCCCCGCTGGATTGCACGGGTCTGATGATGGGCATTCCCACCACACTTACCTCTTCCACCACGGTTACCGGCACCACGCCTGTTCTTACCGGTTCCTCCACCGCATGTGCGTGATCCCCTGAACTTTTTAGTGTTACCTTTTACCATCCAGATCACCTCATCTTCTTCAACAGCTGGTTGATATCCTCACCATGGTTACCAAGGACACCGCCCTGCTGTACTGTCCTCTTGATGCCTGCATGGCCTTTCCTCGGGGGGTGAAGCCTGAAGACCGGCTTGAGGTTGGGGACATCCTTGAGGGTTGCGCTGCCTTCACATACTGCCTGTGCAAAGGCTTCAATGGAAGCGAACTTGGTATTTGCTGCCAGATACTCGTTGGTGAGCCTTTCGCCACCCTGGAGCATGCCACGGTTGTTAAGTATCTCTGCCAGTGTGTCCGCATCAATTACACCATAGGCCACGTAGTCCTTGACCTTCTGGATCATACCCACGTTCTGCGGGCTGTCGCTGAGGAGCACACAGTGGTTTACCCTGTGCAGGCGAAGCATCTTAAGGGTATCCTCAATGGATCCCCTTACGTTGACATTACCACGTACTCTTACTAAAGCGTACATCTCAGGCCTCCTTGTCCATGCAGAGCGGCTGCTTCACAACGCCTGTGTTCTGCAGCGCGTTGAATGTTGCCTTTGCGAAGTTCAGGGTAGACCTGGTAGTACCCTCTGTCCTTGTCCATACATCCTTGACACCTGCTTTCTCAAGCACTTTCCTTGCGGTGTCACCGGCAGCAAGTCCAAGACCACGGGGAGCTGGCTTGAGTGCAACAATGACACTGCCTGCCTTGCCCTTTACCTCTGAAGGTACGGTGTGTTCGCGGCCACAGGTGCATTCCCATGAACCGCATCCACGGCTTACTCTGACAATGTTGATCTTTGCATTGTCTATTGCCTTCCTGATAGCCGGACCGACCTGGACATCCTTACCCTGTCCGAGGCCTACAAAACCGTTGCCGTTCCCGACAATGACGGTTGCTCTGAACTTGACACGGCGGCCGGAGTCAGTCATCCTCTGGACCATGTTGATGTCGAGCACTTCATCCTCGAGCTCAGGCAACAGGATATCAACGATCTTGGGCTCCCTTATAGGGAGGCCGGAGTCGATAGCCTCGTCCATGGAAGTGATCTGCCCTTCTTGAACGAGTATTCCAAGCCTTGTCTGCGGAACCCATTCTTCTTCATATTCATATGCCATATAATCACCTAATTGAAGTCAGCAGAGATCTTTTCCTTAACTGCGTCGAACAGTTCCGGCAGATTTGATCCTTCCATATACTCTGCTACGTGTTCTCCTCTTATCCTCTCATCTGAAGGCAGGATGGACGGATCATGAGGGATCTCAAATCCGGCGTCCACGATGCCTTTCAGGGTTGCATATACCCTTGATCCGGGTGATGCGACCTGCAGTCCAAGGTCAAGGATACCATATTCGTATCCGTTGGCCTGTGCCCTGTAACCGAACAGAAGACCTGTAAGGTACGCAGCCGTTGTGTTGCCTGTGGATGCGTCGTATCCGTACTTCTTCAGTTCTGTCGATATTGCAGATGAAAGGGTTACATCCCCTTCAGGGGTAGGAGCAACAAGCTGGACCTGCATGTGCTTTGAGCTCTTGCGCACGACCACACGGTCCTCCTTTGAGAGGAGTAACCTGAGTCTCAGGTGGTAATCAGTGCGCCCTTCTCTTCGCCTCCTGAAAGCGAGTTTATATCTGGGTCCTGTTGCCATGATTAACTTCTCCTAATTGAAACATATACATAATTCGATTTCATCAATCATTCCTCGCGCTTTATAAGCTTCTCGGACTCCAGGTGTGCCATCAGGTGAGCAACACTGCGGTACTCTCCACCTTTTGCCTTGCGGTATACCTTGCAGTATGTGGATTTATCCAGTGAGCCGTCTGCACGCATCTCTTTGAGCTTCTGTCTCAGAGCGCGGATCTTCTTTATCCACTGCTCTTTGCTCGGGGTACGTGCACCTTTCTTACCTTTTCTCTTACCCTGGCCCTTGCGGTGCCCATACTTGCGCTTGGCATCCCTTGCCCTTGCGCGGCCGCGGCTGACACCCTTGATAGGTTCTGCCTTGATGTTACCATTCTCGATCTGCTCACGAATATCAGCTCTTGTAATGGCAACAGCTATATCACCTGCTGCTTCGGGGTTAAGCCATACCCTGTGAACTCCGCAGCCGAGGACCTCTGATGCGATCCTCTTCTGGTTTGTAAGATCGGTCATCTTATTCACCTCTGCTTGGGTTCAGGACCTTCAGACCAAGTTCCTGGGCTTTTGCCTCAATGATCGATTTCTTTCTTGCACCGACCTGTGCGGCGATCCTTATCGCCTGGGAGGATGCATCCAGACCTGCCAGATCGGCAGCTGTGCATACAAGGATCTCAGAGTATCCTGAGGGGTGGAGTCCCTTGACAGCGAGCGGGCTTCCATAGCCTGCTTCTACGAGGGCACCCTTTGCCTTGTAGTGTCTGCGCTTTTTACCACGGAGACCTCTCGGGCACCTCCAGTTGGAATCCAGACGCTTGAACTTATGAGAGTCTGCCCTCACGAAATGGGGCTTTTTACCCTTCTGGACTTTTCTTACCTTGAAAAGGCGTTTGCTTTTTACATCCATTCAAATCACCTACGCTGTCTTCTCCACTATGTATATTCCATCCTGGAATGTACGCGGGTCGAATCCCTTGATCTTGGTTGCCTGTTCGATGTTAGCTGCTGTCTGGCCAACATCCTCCTTGTTGATACCTGTAACAAGGACCTCGTCAGCGCTTGTCTTTATCTTGGTCTCACCAAGGATCTTTGCGGACCTGGGCTTCTTCTCACCGAGGAAGTTACCTATGGTGAGCTTCTTACCTTCTACCTTCACCTGCATAGGGAAGTGAGAGTAGACTATCTTCATGCGGTACTCAAAGCCTTCTGTCACACCGGTAATGAGATTCTCGATGTGTGATGCAAAGGTACCTACCATTGCTCTCTGGGTCTTCTTTGTTACCTCGGTATCAATGATCACCTTTGAATCAGCGATCTCTATCTTAATACCGGGGTACCAGAACTGCCTCTGGTTGGAGCCCTTCGGACCTGTTACTGACATGAGGTTCCCCTTGAGTGTGACTGTCACACCACTGGGAATGGGAACTGTTGTTCTGATCTCTTTTGCCATTCTTTCCCTCCGTCGTCTCAGTACACATAAGCCAGAAGCTGTCCGCCTACGTTGTTCTCACGGGCTTCGTACTGTGATATTACACCCATGGAGGTTGTCAATATCAGGGTACCGAAGTTCTTTGCAGGAAGATACTGCTTCTCCCATTTTTCAAAGTCTGCAGCGCCGACAGAGTAGCGTGGCTTGATTGCACCACACTTGTTGATCCTTCCAACAAGCTGCACCTTGTAGATTCCTGCCTTACCATCTTCAATAAACTCGAACTCGCCAACATATCCACGGGACTGCATGACCTTCAGGACGGTTCCAATGAGCTTTGAAGCCGGCTGAATTGTACAGGAGCTCTTACCTATAGCCTCTGCATTCTTTATTGTGGATAATGCATCTGCGAGTGGATCTAATAATACCATTTGTCACACCTCACGTATATTTCTCGAATCCCATATCGTGGGCTATCTCGCGGAAGCAGTGCCTGCAAAGGTAAATACCGTATTTTCTTACCAGACCCTGCTTTCTGCCGCATCTCTTACATTCGAACGCGCCTCGTCCGAAATTCTTAGTGGTCTGAACCATTAAATGACCTCCACGGAGTATCTCTCTTTAAAGAAGGCGACCGTGTCATCCTTGGTTATCCTGTGGGATGTAGGGACCTTACTTTTTGCGATCTTTCTTTTGGCGATCCTGTAACCCGGACGCTTGACGACCACATTGATGTCCATACCAAAGATACCAATGTTAGGATCATATCTCATACCCGGGAAATCGGTGTGTTCCTCTATACCGAAAGCAACGTTCCCATTCTTGTCGAACTGGGTCAGACGAAGTTTTCCCTCGACTATCTCAAGTGCCGTGGTGAGGAATTTCTCAGCATTCTCGCCCCTGAGGGTGACCTTGCATCCTATGGGTTCGTTCTTCTTGATACTGAAGGCTGGCAGGGTCCTCTTGGAGTATGTCCTGATGACCTTCTGTCCGGTGATCTCCGCAAGTATCCCTTCGGCGTCCACAAGGTGCTGACCGCTTTCTCCAACACCCATGTGAACAACGACCTTCTCAACAACAGGTGCTTTCATTACATTACTCAACTACTTCACCACCCAGCTTGATAGCAGGCTCCTTTTCTCCGATGACAACGACATAGTCCTCGATGGTCTCAAAGTCGTAATCTCCGGCGATGGATACCGTGTTGTGCCTGGAACTGCGGACCGTGTTGATCTCCTTGATAGTACCAATTGAACCGGTGTGCTTTCCACCAACGATCATCGCAAGGTTACCTGCCTCGTACCTGATGTGCTTGAGCACTTTCTTGTCAGGCAGTGAGATGATGATAGAATCCTTTGTGTTGTAGTCATTGGAACCGATGATATTGGAACCGTCATTGAGGTTGAGCTGTATCACTCCGCCCTTAAGTACAGTCTTTCCATTGATCCTGCAAAGCTTGTTGTCGGTAGCTTCATTGATCTTGTGAAGACCAAGCCTTCCCTTAGCGTCCAGCAGCACGCGGTATGTTACGTTCTCCACTGGGATGCTTATTACATCCAGTAAGCCTACCGGGAAACGCAGATCCTTGCGAACTATTCCGTCAACAAGTACCTTACCTTCTGAGAGCACACGCTTTGCCTCAGCACGATTATCAACGACGCCCAGCATGTCCCTCAGGACTACAGCGAGAGGGATACTTTGCTGCTTGTTGTGTGGACCTGGCCTTGTGGCAGTGATCCACTTATTGGATTTCTTAGATATCTGCCAGCTGTTTGGAACAGATATTCTCTTTTGATGTTTGCCCACAGAACCACCTACTTCCTAATTACTGCTTCCCTGCGTTCATCCTTCATTTCCAGGGTTGTGATCATCACATTGGATGGATAGACAGGTCTTGGAACCTCAGTGCCGTCCGCCTTGGACACACTGACCCCTTCGATCACGATAGTACCGTGCTTCAGGGAGACTGCTTCCACCTTGCCCGTAGTGCCGGCGTGGTCTCCACGCATGACCTTTACGGTGTCACCGACGATTACGTTTGCAGATCTGCAACCGTACTTCTCGCGCAGTTCCTTTGAAAGTGCAGCACCCATGTATTTCTGTCTGATATGCAGAGGAGCGTTGTATCTTGCCTTTCTCTGCTTCCTTGGTTGATTTGATACCATTTTCACACCTCAGGCTACAATGGATGCGGTGGTTCCGATCTTCGGATACCTTTCTGCTGCTTCCCTGGCTACTGGACCCTTGAAGTCGGTTCCCTTGGGCACTCCGTCCTTATCTACGATAACTACGGCATTGTCCTCAAAAGCAACCCTGAGACCATCGGGGCGGCGGTATTCCTGCTTCTGGCGCACTATGACTGCAAGAAGGATCTGCTTACGCATCTCTGGTGTGCCCTTCTTTACGGACACGACACACATGTCTCCAATGCCTGCCTTTGGATATCTGTTCTTGACACCTCTGTATCCCTTGACAGCCACAATTTCGACCACACGTGCGCCGGTGTTGTCCACACATTCGATACGTGCTCCTTTGTTCAAAGCACGCGGGATAGTCGATCTTATACCCCTCATGCCTGTGCCTCCGCCTTGATGACAACATATGACTTTGTCTTACTCAATGGCCTGCACTCCGCGATCGTCACAATATCCCCTACCTTTGCATCAATACAGTCAGGATTGTGTGCATGAATCTTGGATTGCCTTTTCTCGTATCTTTGATATTTCTTGATAAGCATCTCGTGCTTGCGCTGGATGACCACGGTCCTGTCCATCTTGTTGCTGACGACAGTTCCTACAAGGACCTGTCCGCGGACGGGGAGCTGCCCATGGAAGGGGCAATTGACGTCATTGCACTCCTTTTCCGGGGCTGGGACATCCAATCCTATATCTCTTGCCATGATTATTACCTCATGCGTATTTTTCTTATGTTCTTTGTCCTGTTCTCAGGTTGTGAGACCAGAAGGTTCCCGTCTATTTTTACATGCCTCTCAGCATGTTTGCCCGATAAGCGGGCAGGTATCCGAAACACAAAGGTCGTGACAGCCTTCGGAACCATTATTTCGCTGCCAGCCTTTGTCAGAACAATGAGCATGTTCTTCGTTTCGTCAACCACTCTTCCGCTGATACCTATCAGCGCAGGGTTTGTGGCATCCACTACTTCAACACCTAATCCGATCAGTTCATGGAATATCAGTTTTGAAGCAGTGATTTCCACTTCATATCTCCTTCATTTCCTTCTGGATGGTCTTGACCCTGGCAATGGTCCTCCTGAGTTCCCCGATCCTGCCGGGGTTGTCAGGAGCGCCGCCTGCTGATGAGAGAGCACGCTCGCGCACAAGCTCGTCCCTCATCTTGTCAAGTTCGTCCATCCTTTCCTGGGGAGACATATCCCTGATCTCATTCAATCGAAGAATCGCCATTACTTCTCCTCCTTATGGACACGCGCAATGGGATGCCAGTAATCATAGCCGTCATGCTTGTGTTGCCATACACCATCTGTAAGCCTGCGCTGTTCATTGACAACGTCTTCCAGTGGTGCCGGCCCTTCATCGGGAGTGGTGCTTGCGTCTTCAGTAACATCAGAGACCACTGCATCCGCTTCTGTTTCAACCGGACCCAGGGATTCTGATTTTTCACTCTCAAGAGCTTCTGCGATCTCTTCCTCATCTGCGACCTCGCCCTTTGCCTCAGCTTCAACAAGCTTCTTTACGCCAGCCTTTGCATCCTTGCTGACGACTGCTGCTTCAGCCTTTGGTTCTTCTGCGATGTCCTTGAGGTGGAAGGAGTCAGGCAATACTGCTCCCGGAGGGATAATCCTTACTTTGCATCCAAGGGTTCCGAGCTTCTTGATAGCCACCGCAAAACCTTCGTCAACGATATCGTCAACAGGCTTCCCGGCGTGCTTGATGTAACCATCAACGATCTTCTCGACCCTGGACCTTGCGCCGGTGAGCTTACCTGAGATCACGATCTCACAGCCCAGTGCACCGGCGTTCATGATAGCTCTCATGGTGTTGTGGCCCGCCTTCCTGAAATACCAGCCTCTCTCAATAGAGGAAGCAAGGCGTGTTGCCATCATCTGAGCATTGAGTTCAGGCCTCTTGACTTCCTGTGCATCGATCTGCGGGTTGTCGATGTCATACATTCTGTCAATATCACGGGTAAGCTTACGGATGACCTTACCAGCCTTGCCGATAACCATACCAGGCTTTTCGGCGTAGATGGTGATCTGGGTACCCATAGGGGTACGGTTGAGCTCCATACCTCCGTAACCAGCCTTGTTGAGCTGTTTTGCGAAATATTCATCCATGGAGGCCTTAACATATCCCTCCTGGACGAATTTCTTCTCTATTGCCATTACCGCACCTCATTTAAGATAATCTCGATGTTTACTGTGTCCGTGTTCTTGGGACTTCCACGTCCACGGGCCCTGGCCATCATACCGTGTATCACACGACCCTGCTTTGTGGCAACGTGTGCGATATACATCTTGCTTGCATCCAGTCCCTTGTACTCGGCATTGCTCTTTGCGTTTTCCAGGATCTTCAGGAAAGCCTCGGCGGCCTTTACAGGGTATCTGCCTGTTGCCATCGGACCTTTCCTGTGGCCTGTGCCGTCGTGGAATCTCTTGAACGGAACTGCCTGCTTGAGCTCTACTACTCCTTCGAGATACCTCTGTGCCACATCGGTGCGCATTCCCTTGATGGCATGTCCGATCTCACGGGATTTCTTAGGTGATATGTGAAGCTCCGAACCCATTGCCCTGGAGGATGTTTTCGGTTCCAGGTCCACTGTGTATCCAATTCTTGCCATACTCTATCACCTTATTTCAGCGGAACGAACTTGCTTGAACGGGTTGCTCCGACACCTGCACTTCCGTGGGTGACCTTCGGACGTGTTGGTGCAAACTCTCCGAACCTGTGGCCGATCATTTCAGGCTGTACTTCGACTTCCACAAATGTCTTACCGTTGTACACTTCTATCTGCTTGCCTACCATCTCAGGGAATATTATGATATCCCTGTGATGGGTGCGTATGCTGTCCTTACCGTCCCTGAGTTGCTGCATGACATTCTTCCTGCCTTCAGTGAATCCCCTGCGGATGGTGCGGCGCTCACGTGCCGGCAGCAGCTCCGCAAATTCCTCAAGGCTCAGGGAGCGAAGTTCCTCAACCGTCTTGCCACGGTATGTATATTCACCCTTTCGTTTTGGTAATTTTGATGATGCTTTCTTTGCCATGATCTATTCCTCCGTTAACGCCTTCCTGTCCTGCGTGCTGCGATCTGTCCTACCTTACGTCCTGGAGGTGCATTCCTGCCTACAGTGGTTGGTCTTCCCGGGTGCTGCCTGTTACCTCCTCCGAAGGGATGGTCGATAACGTTCATGGCTACTCCCCTTACACGCGGGTACTTTGCAGCCCTAGTCCTCATCTTGTGGAATTTCTTACCAGCTTTCAGGAACGGCCTGTCAACCCTGCCGCCACCTGCGATGATACCGATAGTTGCACGGCACCTCGGGTTCATCCATTTCATCTCGCCGGATGGCATCTGTACTACAGTCTTGCCACGCTCGTGTGAAACGACAGTTGCATACACTCCGGAAGCCCTTGCGAACTGTCCGCCATCGTTCGGCCTGCCCTCTATGTTACATACAGGGACTCCCTCGGGGATCTCTGCCAGTGGCAGGATGTTACCCGGTTTTACTTCAGCGGAGATACCACATGCTATCTTGTCGCCGACTGCAATTCCTTCCGGCGCAAGGATCAGGCGTTCTTCTCCGTTATCAAATGAAACCTTCACAACAGGTGCGGAGCGGGCCGGGTCGTGTGTAACCTCAAGTACCACACCGTACACGGTCTCGTTCTCATCTACACGGGGATGCTTCATTGAAGCTTTATACCTGTGAGACGGTGCCCTGTATGTTGGAGTTCCACGACCTCTGTTCTGTGAAATTATTCGCTTACCCATACTAGTTCACCTCACATCAGACCTATCCTGGTAGCTATTTCGTGGGCAGCGTCCCTGCCTTCGAAAGTAACTATAGCCTTCTTCAGGCCATTCATTGTGCTCATCGTACAAACTGAAGCTACAGGGAAGCCATACATCTTCATTAGTTCGGATTTTATCTGATTCTTGTTAGCGCGGGAATCAACTATGAACTGAAGTTTGTTGTCTTCCAGGAGCATCATTGCTTTTTCAGTTATGAACGGGTACTTGATGGATGTCATTGGAACATTCCCTCCAGGTCAGCTATTGCGGACTCGGTCCATACTGTCAGCCTGCCTGCGTGGGTACCTGGTGCGAGGATCTCAGCGTTCAGTGAACTGACTGATACCACATCGACACCTGCAAGGTTCCTTGCAGACCTGAAGACTGCTGCATCGCCGGAAGCTACAATAAGGATACTCTTCTTGTTCCTGTATCTTCTGCCACGGAGCTTTCCTCTGCCTGCCCTTATGTTCCTGCCTTCCTTTGCGCGGAGCACGTCATCGTACACGCCTGCAGCCTGCAGGAAAGTGATAACGTCCTTTGTCTTCTCTATGCTCTCGAGCGCATTGTCAGCAACCAGAGGAAGCTGTGCTTCGAACTTATGACCGCGTCCCTTCACAAGGTCCGCATTGGCGGTTGAAGCAATGGCAGAGCGGATAGCCATAAGCCTCTCTTTCTTGTTGACCTTCTCGGTCCTGTCAGCCTCTACCTTTGGCGGGTGTGCCCTTCTACCACCAACTGCCTGCGGCACTCTTGCGGCGCGGCTTCCGTTGACGATCCTTGGCACCTGTGCAGCACCTCTGCCTGAACCCCATGACACCGCAGATGTTTCCATACCTGCATACAATTTTGTACCATAGGGCTGCAGCCTGTTTGCCTGTGCTGCGACGACCGCTCTCTTGATGAGGTCGGGCCTGTATGTTTCGTTGAATATCTCAGGCAGTTCCACATTGCCTTTTATATTCCCTGATAAATCGATAATATTTGCTGTAGCCATTCACTTCACCCCTGCTGAGACTGTGTGCTTACGTGGAGAAGCTGTGGTTCGCCCATCGCGGACACTTTTGCCCTTACAGGATCTCTGAGCCTTACAAGTCTCTTGGAAGGTCCGGGAATACTTCCCTTGATAAGTATATAATCTCCCCTTACAAGGCCGTAGTTGATGAAACCGCCTGCAGGGTTGATCTCTTCACCGTTAGTAGAGACCTTGAGGATACGCTTGTTGTATTCTGTCCTCTGGTGGTAGCCCATCTGACCAAGCTGAGGAACTCTCCAGCTTACGTGGTCAGGATGCCACGGACCGAGGGTACCGATCTGCCTGAGGCTTCCCTGACGGGAGTGTTTGCTCTTCATCAGATTGATGCCCCATCTCTTGACAGGACCCTGTGTGCCCTTACCTATAGTGATAGCTGCCACGTCGATGAATGCACCGTTGTTGAATACATCACTGATCTTGATCTCGCCGCCGAGTATTGATCTTGCGTACTCGAACTTTGCCTTGACATCGGAGCCGCTTACTGCAGTTTCCATGATATCGGAGTTCTTCTTGGGAACACCGGTCAGGCTTTTTGGCAGAGTATAAGTGACTACCTTGATATCAGAAACAGTGCCGTCTGCTATGAGACTGCCAATCTTCTCAAGGGATGCTTCGGTGTTTGCGTTCTTTGGTAAGTGTATGGTCTTCCCGAGGCTTGGGTCAAGCTCGGAGCTCCATGCCTCTGCAACAGCCTTGTCTCCATAGCTGTCGTGAGCGTAAGCCCTTATCGCAGCAACGCGAACAGCAGGTGTTTCCACAATTGTGACAGGCACGGATATCTCCATACCCTCAGTGAGGCTGTTCTTAACATCGTCCACCAGTATAACATGAGTCATACCTACCTTGTAACCGGCGAAGTCCTGAAGCCTTGGCGCTCCTGCAGACTCCGGCCATGAGTTGAACCTCGGTATGTGGCTTTTTGCTCTTTTGCGAGGACTGTAAGCGAGTGAACCTCGTCTTGGTCTGTGTCCTTTTGCCATTCTTATTCTCCTGATTCTACATTTTCTTCATAATCGACCATGCATTACTGCACAGCCCGAATGCAAAAAAGCCATCAAGTTTACCAGAATCACCGCTTCCGGGAGTCTGATCGCCATAAGAACTCCACGTACATATGCACGCACTCTTATAGCGGACTGCTGCTTTCCATTAACTGTTGACGGACCTTGGCATACCCTTTAACAGGTAAACTCCGGCGATCATCTCGAAAAGATTTAAACACATCTGCACTTTGGCGCACTATTTTGGTGCGCGGCGGGCATTCTTGAAGAGGCCCTGATACTTCATGTTAAATCCGACTTTTTCGCACTGTAATCTTAATTTGTTAGATACTCTTCACTGTAGCTAACGTTGCGCCATTAAACGTATATTAAGTATTTAAAGTCTTTGCACGCTTCAGAGAAACTTGAAGATGCATACACGCAGGCTTAAAATAAATATGATTTATAACGCAGCTTAACTTATACAATTTGATAAAAATATTATTATATACCCCATACATTATTAAGATTAAAAATATCTGATGTGAGTATATGGAAGTTAAAAAAGCCGTCATTCCAGTAGCAGGGCTTGGAACACGATTCCTGCCCGCCACCAAGTCAATGCCAAAGGAAATGCTTCCCATAATTGATAAGCCGGTTATCCATTATGTAGTAGAGGAAGCCATTGCTTCAGGCATAGATGACATAATATTTGTTACAGGCAGAAGTAAAAGGTCCATTGAGGACTATTTTGATGATTCACCGGAACTTGAGCACCATCTGAAACAAAAGAACCAGCAAAACCTGTTAAAAATCGTCCAGGACATTTCTTCAATGGTTGACCTGCACTACGTACGCCAGAAAGAACCAAAGGGTCTTGGCGATGCAATACTTACCGCCCATAAGCATATAAATGACGAGCCTTTTGCAGTGTTGCTCGGCGATGATATCATCGTTAATAAGACACCGTGTACAAAGCAACTGATAGATAACTTCTACAAATATGGAAGATCCACGCTGGCGGTTGAAGAGGTACCTCATGAAAAGACCGGCAGTTACGGTATAATTAAGGGTGTTCCACTGGACGACTCACTATACATACTTGAGGACATCATTGAGAAACCCGAGCCTGCAAATGCACCTTCCAACATAGGCGCTATTGGTAGATACGTATTTACGCCCGAGATACTGGACTGCATCAAAGAAACCACTATAGGGGTCGGCAACGAAATACAGCTTACGGACGGGATACGCCTCTTGAACAGTAAGCAGAAAATATACGCCTACAAGTTCACAGGTAAAAGATATGACACTGGTGACAAGACAGAGTATGTGAAAGCAATCATAGATTTTGCACTTGACAAAGAGGATATGAAAGAGCATATAAAAGAGCATATCAATACATATGCCCTGAAGCATAAGGATAAAAAATAATGTTGTAAAAATTAGGTTGCGGCTCAGACCCTGGTCTGAGCCCTCCCCAGTTCAAATGCCTTTATATTAACGTCCACTGTCTTCGGAGGCACAAGCTCCCTGACACAATCCAGCATGACCTCAGGAGAAACTGGCAGGTAGTTCGAGACTGCTCCCACCATGACAACATTCATGGCCTGCACATTACCCGCCCCTAGAGCTACCCGGGTTGCATTGAAACCTATCACTTTCCTTTTGCCCTCCAGCGATGCCATCATCTCCTCTATGCCAGGATATAAGCAAAGCCCGGAAGTCACAGTCACAGGCAGTATCGGAGCCGTGTTCACAATGACTATTCCATCCTCAGCCAGATAATCAAGATACCTGAGGGCTTCACTGGGCTCCAGTGCAAGCAATACATCCGCACCTCCCAGAGGTATCATCGAACCCAGCTCACAGCCTATCCTTATATGGTTGACAACTGAGCCACCCCTCTGGGCCATGCCATGTGTCTCGGCGGCGCGGATGGACAGTCCCTCCTTAACAGCCGCCCTGCCCACGATATCAGATGCAAGGATTGCTCCCTGACCTCCGACACCGGCTATCACAAGATCGAAGACAGATATTCCTTGAGCACTCATCTCTTCACCTCCCCTATGGCTTCAAACCTGCAGAGCCTGGCACAGACACCACATCCGGTGCACATGGCATTAATGCCTGCACGTTTTGCAGCCGCGTCAAACTCAATGGCAGGACAGCCGATCCTCACACAGACCTTACAACCCGTGCACTTCGCGGCATCTATTGCAAAAGGCTTCCTCCTTACGCCGGCACGCTTTGCGTCTATTACGCAGGCCTGCCGGGCTATGACCACGGAAGTACCCTTGAAATCCTTCGCCCTCCTGAAGACTTCTTCGGTCCTTTCAATATCATAAGGATCAACAACTTCCACGAACTGTGCACCCATTCCACGGCACAGGGCCTCAATGGAGACCTCCACTGTAGGCTCCCCGGTGACTGTTTTCCCCATACCGGGGTTCTGCTGGTGCCCGGTCATGGCAGTGATGCGGTTATCAACAATGGTCACAGTGATATCTGCCTTGTTATAGATGGCATTGAGCAGGCCGTTCATCCCGGTATGGAAGAATGTGGAATCACCTATGGAGCAGCATATGGGCCGCTTCTCACCTGCATGGTACAGCCCGCTTGCAACGGTTATGCTTGCACCCATACAGAGAGTGGTGTCCACTGCCCCATTCAGTATGCCCAGAGTGTAGCACCCAATATCGCTGGGGAATATAGCGTCTTTCCCAAAGGCTTTTTTCATGGCATGGAAGGTAGCCCTGTGAGAGCATCCGGGACACATCACGGGAGGCCGCTGGGGCAGTTCCAGGCCGCATCCTCCCGATTCGGCCCTTGCAATAATGCTCACTTCCGGCTTGCACCCTGCTTCAGGTATGCCCGCAAGTACATCCATGCATATCTCGACATTGAGTTCGTTAATCCTCGGGACCGGTCCTTTAATCTTTCCGACGATATTGGCCCGCATACCCATATCCTGGGCGATCATGCGCACCTGCTCTTCAATCATAGGCTCCATCTCTTCCAGGATAACTACCTTATCGACACTCTGCAGCATGGAGCGTATCTTGCCTTCGGGAGCAGGATAAGTCCCTATTTTCAGGAAGGATGCATTGGCGCCCAGCCTGAGGAGCGCCTCCTTTGCATAAACGGAAGCCACGCCTGAGGCTATCACACCAAAGTTTGAACCTTCACGTATCTCAAGCTCGTTCCATGGTGAATCTTCCAGTTCCCTTGAAATATCTTCCTGCAGCTGAAGCAGATGAGGATGGCGCATACGTGCATTCTTGGGTATCATGACCCATTTCTCAAGAGACTTCTCGAATTCAGCAATCGGCATATTCTCTGTCACCGACCCGGGTTCGATATCGGATTTACCGTGGGAGATGCGTGTCGTGGGTCTGAATATCACCGGGAGCTGCATTCTGCCGGACAGGCCGACGGCATAAGGTATCATGTCCTTTGCCTCCTGCGGTGTGGCAGGATCAAGACAAGGGATAAGTGAGAACTGCGAATACCTGCGGGAATCCTGCTCGTTCTGTGAGGAATGGCATGACGGGTCATCAGCCACGATTATTATCATACTGCCCTTGACCCCTGTATAGGCCAGTGTCATTAGCGGGTCTGCAGCTACATTCAGCCCCACATGCTTCATGGTCACAAGGGAACGCACACCCGCCATCGCAGCACCTGCAGCTACCTCAAAGGCGACCTTCTCGTTCACCGACCATTCTATATAGAAATTCCTTTCCTTCATTGACGCAAGGGTACCGATAATTTCGGACGAGGGCGTGCCAGGGTAACCGGATATTACCTGCACCCCAGCTTCCACTATACCGCGTGCTATCGCATCATTTCCCAGCATATACTCGCGTTTTCTCATGAGAATCTCCTGCTAGCCCTAACCTAACGATTATTAATAAACATATCCTACGTAAAAAAGAGATAATCTTCAGGAGTCGCTTAGATATTCCTCTTCACGCGTTTCATCATTGGTCCGGCAATAATACCCTGTTATCCCCTGATCTATTTACTCCGACCAATGCCCATATCTGGATGAACAGCATCAAGAGAGTGCAAGTGAACACCATGCAGAAATAAGCATATTGTGCTGCTGCAGGAGATGGAAAAACTTGATAATGCTTCGGTTCTACAGGATCTATGATATCGGGCTGGAAATAGATCTTGACTGGCTGGAAAAAGAACTTGCCAGGAGTTTTACTACCGCCAGGACGGGATTCCTGCGCGTTAAGCCAACATCTATTCTAATGGATGTCACGCCTCTGACTATCGGTATGGGGCAGTCGGTCGTTCAAAAGGAAGGCAAAACATTCAGTTTCAATGTCTTTGCCCGCATATTTGATATAGGGGCCATCAGCCTGTGCTTTGTCTATGAGAGACCGGAATCGGATTTTGCGCTCCTGGAGGAAACAGGACTGCTCTTTGCAGGGCAGGAAGGTCTTTCCGACCTGTTTCTGACACACCTGAATACACTTGCGGATATACTCAGACCTCGCAGCAGGGGTTTTGCTTTAAATCCTGATTTCTTTGAGGATTACACAGTATACCTCATGGACTGGATGGATGCTTCCATAGACCCGATACCCTTGCTTGCAGGAGAAAAAAGGGAGTTCTCCCCCCAGATGATAGAAGAGATCTTCAGGGACTCGCAGAGCTATACAAAAGAGGATATTGCCATCCTTTCCTGGGACTCGGCGCTGCTCTGTAAGCCTGACAGCCCCACCGATCTTTTCGATCTCATTGAGTTTGCTAACGTCCAGGTCTTTGAGCTACGCTACTATGACAGGGAACTGAGCCGCCAGATGGGAAAGATGTACGAAGATATCGTGCTTGCCGACAGGCTATCCCCTTTAAGAAGAAGGCAGAAGTACCGGAAGATAATGATGCAGCTCATGCAGAATAATGCAGAGCTGTCCGAGATAACCGAGAAGGTCAACAACCTTGTCAAGGTAACAGAGGATGCCTATTACGCCAGGGTCTACGCGGCTGTCCTGAAGACAATGAGAAGCAGCCAGTGGAGTGAAAGCGTGAACCATAAGATCAAAGTTATCAGGGACAATTATTCCATGCTGTCCGAAGAGGTCCGCATCCAGCATTCCAATCAGCTGGAATGGATAGTAATAGCCCTCATTGCATTTGAGATAATCATGGCGGTGGCGGAAAGAGTAATATGAACGATGTAGTGATCTCCTTTATAAAAAAAGTGGTCAAGACCATCATAGGTGAACTTCATGCTCACCGCCCCTATGCAGAACAGTACGAATGTCCTGAATTTCTCCTGAGGTACCAGGGACACGGTCCTTTTCCCAATGGATGAGCCCGTGATAGCCGCCAAGAAAAGCAGCGGAATAAAATGGTAGTACTCCTGCGGGAGATATCCGCCTGCCAGGTAGACCGGTATCCTGGAGATATCCACGGCCAGGGATACTGCCGCCAAACAGGGTATTCCTTTGTGTTGGCTGTACAGAGAGGGCCTTAAAATGGAGAGAGTGACATAACCAACAAGGAAGATGCCAAGGATCAGCTTCAGGACAGACTGCGGGACAGAATCTACAAGCAGTGCACCGATAATCGTGAATAGGATGCTTGGAACACCGAACCTGAGAAGCAGGGATCTGTCAAAGCCATGCCGGAAGAAGGCAATCCTGCCAATATTTCCTGACATGTGGAATATAGCTACTAATATTAGTGCAGTTCTGAGATCAAAGAAGAACAGGGCTACCGGAAGGAGGATCGCCGAGGAGCCAAAGCCCGCCATGGTGCCGACTATCTCTGAGAAAAAGGAGGCTAAAAGAAAGAGGATATCCGGCTCTGGCATCACAGGAATATATGCAGGACAGATTAAAAGTATTATTCGACACTTATGCTGACTCTTTTTACTACCTGAGCCCACTTCAAATCGTAATCGACAAATATATGTGTAAAGAATTATTTGCAATAGCTTATATCCTAGTTACGGGAGACATACCCCATATCCTATTTTACGAATCTATCCGGATGATCATTCATGGTTACAGATATAGAGGCCAAGGTAATACAGGCAAAAAGAGCATCAATAGTCCTAGCTAGTGTTGATACGGTGACAAAGAACGCTGCCCTTGAAGCTATGGCAAGGGCGCTGGACGAGAACCGCGACAGGGTCCTGGAAGCAAACAGGAGGGACGTTGAGCTTGCGGAGAAGCTGAAAAGGAAAGGCGAGCTTCCGCAGGCAATGGTCGACAGGCTCAAGGTCAATGACAGCAAGATCACCGGGATGATAAGCGGCATAAGGGATGTCATAAGACTGGACGATCCAGTAGGTAAGACGATCGATGCTCTTGAGCTGGACAATGGCCTGGACCTCTATCAGGTAAGCTGCCCTATCGGCCTGATAGGAGTCATCTTTGAGGCGCGTCCTGACGTTGTACCCCAGGTCATGTCCCTGTGCCTCAAAAGCGGGAATTCCACAATATTCAAGGGAGGAAGCGAGGCAGCGTGTTCCAACCGTACGATATTCGACCTGCTGCTGGAGGCTGCAGAATCCGTAGAGGGAATGCCGGAGGGTGCTTTCCAGTTGATAGAGACCAGGGAGGAAGTGAAGGACCTCTTAAGCATGGACGCATACATAGACCTGCTTATCCCCAGGGGCTCCAACGAATTCGTAAAATTCATCCAGGACAATACAAGGATACCTGTCCTGGGACACGCGGACGGCATATGCCATGCCTATGTTGACAGTTATGCGGACCTTGGCAAAGCATACAGTGTTTGCCTTGATTCAAAGGTACAGTATCCGGCAGTCTGTAACGCCATTGAGACCCTGCTCATCCACGAGAGTGCAGTTGACAGGTTCCTGCCTGCAATGGCACGCATTTATGACAGCGCAGGCGTTGAGATGCGATGCGATGCAAGATCCTACTCCATCCTTGAACACATCGATTTCCTCAAGAGCATTGTCAGGGCTACTGAAGAGGACTGGTCCACAGAATACAACGACCTTATTATTTCCATCAGGGTCGTGGACTCCATCGAGAGTGCCATTGAGCATATAAACACATATGGTTCCCATCACACCGATGTGATCATCACAGAGAACCCATTGAACAGAAAAGCATTCACAGACCTTGTGGACTCCTCAAGCGTAATGGTGAACGCGTCCACCAGGTTCGCTGACGGCTTCCGGTATGGCAAGGGCGCGGAGGTAGGCATCAGTACCAACAAGCTCCATGCCAGAGGCCCGGTGGGTATGGAAGGACTCCTGATATACAAATATATAGTACTTGGTGACGGTCACAAGGTAGCAGATTACGTTGGTCCTGATGCCCGCGGGTTCACCCACAGGAAGCTCAGCAAGGACCTTTCGGAGACCATCAATAGGGAATAAAATGCAGTGAACGCACAGAAGCAAGTACCTAATATATCCTTACACAGAGGCAGTGATCGTGATCAATCGGAAAGAACTGTTTAAAGGCCTTAATAAAATAGTAGTGAAGATAGGCACATCTTCCATCAGTACGGAGGACGGGAGACTTAACCATCGTTTCATGGACGGCATGGCAGCCCAGGTTGCTGCACTTCATGGACAGGGAAAGCAGGTCATCCTGGTAAGCTCAGGTGCCATTGGTATAGGTATCGACATACTGGGTCTTGGTTGCCGCCCCAGGGAAATACCAGTCAGGCAGGCCTGCGCTGCAGTGGGCCAGAGTGTGCTCATGCAGGAGTGGAGCAAATCCTTTGCCAGGCATGACCTGAAAGTGGCCCAGATACTCCTGACCTACGAATCATTCTCGAACAGGCTCACTTACCTCAACCTGAGGAACAGTATTTCCACACTGCTCAGCTACGGGGTCATCCCTATCATCAACGAGAACGACACCGTCTGCGTCAATGAGATCGAAGCCACTTTCGGGGACAATGACAAGCTTTCAGCCGTGGTGGCGAGCAAGACGGAGGCAGACCTGCTGATAATACTTTCCGACATCGACGGCCTCTATGACAAGAACCCGAAACGCAACAATGATGCCCAGATGATCAGTGTCATCGAGGATATAACTCCTGAAGTGGAGAGTTATGGAGGCAGCCCCACCAGTATGAAAGGTGTTGGCGGGATGCGCACAAAGATCGATGCGGCCAAGATATGCCACATGTCCGGCTGCAACATGATAATTGCAAACAGCAGCACCGATGACGTTGTCAGGAGAGTGCTTGAAGGGGAAAATATAGGCACATTGTTCCTTGCGAACCAGGAAGTTCACAAGAACAGGATACGCTGGATAATACTTTCAAAAGCCTCAGGTTCTGTAGAAGTGGACCAGGGTGCAAAGGATGCCATAACTGACAGCATGAGCCTGCTCCCTTCGGGGATAATCAATGTCAATGGGAGTTTTGATAGGGGAGACATCATAGAGATCAGGTGTAATGGCGAGGTTTTTGCAAAGGGCATAACGGACTATACATCAGAGGAGCTTGAGAAGATTAAAGGCAAGCATACCAACCTGATAGCAGACATCCTTGGCTACAAGAACTACAATAACGTCGTCAAAAAAGAGAACATAGGATTATTCAATCACTCGGAAAAGCATTGATCTCTTCCGAGGATTCCCACTCGACTTCCAGCAGGTGCCTGAATATGGTCACTAACTCCTTTCCGTCAGACCACAGCGCAGTCAGATCCTCCTTATTCCCTGCCGCTTCTTTTATATCTATGAGCACTTCCCTTGAGTCGACAACCATGACACCGCCTTTGGAAGGCAGTTCCCCTTCCTTTCTGGCATACAGCCTTACATGAGCTCCGGGCAGGGCCTCTGATATGAAGAAGGCCTTTTCATGGTCATAGGATATAAGACGGACCTTCACGCCGGAGCTTATCTTCTCCGATAATATTCCAAGCATCATGCACTGCTTTTTCTCGGCAAGCCTGGAAGTAGCTCCTGGTATCTTCCTGTAGAACGGATGAGGAGCTGTCAGGAAGAGCTCTTCTTTTGTGCTGCTGAGCAGCTGTATCATCTTCTCTGTCACATGGCGATACCCGTTTATTGTCCAGGTGCCCTCTTCCTTATCACCTGCAGCAGCTGAACGGTAAATATCCTCAAGCTGCCGGAGCGCATTGGAAGACTCGATCGTGAAATCCTGCTTCAGCCTCTCTATCGCATCCTCGGGAGGAACGCACTTATATTTCAGAGGCTTGGTGTTATGGATCTCAACAATGCCCTTATCTTCCAGTTTTTTCAAAGCACCATACACAGCGGACCTGGGAATGCCTGAAAGCTCGTGAACATCAGCAACAGTACTGCTGCCTTTTTTAGTGAGAGCTACAAGTACTTTGGCTTCATAGGCGGTAAGTCCGAGGTTACGAAGTGAATCAAATAAAGTGGCCATGTTATCGATAGAATTCTTCTATATACGAGATTCAGAGGAACGATTGGTAAGTGTGTTCGATGAACCGGACATGAGGAAGGAGGAGATAAGGAAGCCCTATCCCTCATTCTTTTACTCCTTCTTTTTCAGGAACCTGCCATATACGAAGTATCCTGCCACAGCAACAAGAGCGAGAACTATAACTGCCAGGATCCCTGCATTTGCTGCAAGCCCGTCAAAGGCAGATCTTGCGGGCAGTGTCTGTGTCCTTATCTTGAGAGTATCGGAGATCCGGCTGTGCCCGTCACTGTCTTCATATCTGATCTCGCTGTTGATGGCATAATCTTTCGGTACGGCCGACTCGTCCACCTTCAACCTGAAGAGCGCCCGTGCAGTCTCCCCGGGTGCAAGAGAACCCAGGAATGCCTGGTCATCCGTTGTACTGAAGGGAGTATCTGCGCTTATCCTTACGATAGCATCTTTCACAGGCTCCTCACCACTGTTCCTGAAAATTACGTAGAGAAGGTTCTCCTGGTTTGCATAAAGATCGCCCTCTACATCCACCACTTCAAACTTTGCCTCATCCTTTACGATAACGTTCACTGTCTGGTTCTGATGTCCCACTGCATACCACAATCCGACCTCCATATTGGTTATTCCGAGATCGGTTTCATCATCCCCGCTGATCTGCACATTCTCCTGATAACCATAGAAGAGGTCGAGCCTGAGAGGATAAGTGCCTGCAGGTGCGTTCTTTGATATCTCGATATTGAACTTTATTGGATCTTCGACCTGCTGGCCGCTGGGCAGCGTCCCTGCTTCCTGAGGACCGGACTTGACCTTGATATAGGGAGTGCTTGAATTGAGCACCGCGACTATGCCGATAGCCGTGGTTCTCTGTGATTCATAACCCATCTCTGCCTGCTGGATCTTCTGATCGAGGGTTGATACGGAGTCATATCTTGTCTCAGACTTGAAACCTGTAATAACGCCCTTGTTGATCAGGTTGAGATTGATACTTACCTTATCTCCCCGCGAGAACTCATTGCTTCCTACGAATGTGGCGCTCACATCCGGACCGCCATATACCGTATAGTAGTTCTCGTCGAAATTGAAGAAATCAGGCAGCTTGATGTCCATAACGGCCATCTGCGCACCTGCAGGCACTACGGCCTGCATAATTATAATCATTAATATAAAGATTGAAGTTGCTTTCTTCAGGCTTCCTATTCTAGGCATGATCTTACTCCTCTGTCCTAATTGATGCTATCCTTTGCGATTCTTTTTCACGGTCTTTATGATCAGTACGATACACATTACCACTATACCTGCCAGAGCCAGAGCGGTAATGTTAAATTGTCTCTCCGAAGACTGCATATCCACATTGGCTTTCATATTCCCGGAGTAGGCAAGGTCTTCGTTCACATCGCGGTATTTCACTTCCGTATCAAGGGCATACATCTTATCAAGCGCCTCCCTCTCTGAAGATATGCTGAAAGATACGGTCCTGCTCTCACCCGGCATAAGCGTACCCATGGGCCTTACCGAGCTGTCGGTAGCGAGCGGCTTCATTACTATCAGCCTGGCAACCGCATCTGCTGCAGGAAGCTCGCCCATGTTGGTATAGGTGATGTTGACAAAGCTCTGCCTGCCGGCTATGAGTTCACCTGAAACATTCGTCACTTCGAATTTGGCGGCAGGCTTTACGATAACAGGAACCGAAAGTGTCGTGTTTACAGGAGAATAGTATTTGACATGGTCCAGGTCCGGCAGGCCCAGGGCCACTGCCTCTCCCCGGGTCATCCTTACATCACTCTGATACTCGTAGGTAACAGGCATTTCCAGCACATAGACTCCGGCAGGTGCGTTATTGGAAACAGTAATGGTGTAGACGAGCGGATCCTTTGGCAATGAGCCGGGATACAGGGGGTCTTTCAGCGTCTGGCTGCTGGTAGTGGGATCTACCTTGATATATTCCGTACCGGAAACCAGGCTCGTCTTTACCCCATATGCGGTCGTCCTGAGCTTTTCATACTCCAGCTCCTGCAAAGAAAGAGCGTGGGCCGAAGTAGACGCACCTACACTGGTGATGCTTTTGACACCATAGAATATTCCCCTGTTAGAGAGGACCAATTCCAGGTTGGCCGTTTCCCCTCTTTCGAGTTCGGTGTCACCCAATACGGAAACGGATATATCCGGTTCACCATAGCTCCGGTAGTAGTTCGTAGTGGTTTGATAAGACGGAGGTATGAATTCCTTTGATACAGATGCAATTGCCACAGGCATCATCGCAGCCATAAGGATACAGATCCCTGCAGCAATCAGGCTAAACCTCCTCAGAAGCATTCTTTCATTTATATCCATCACAACGCTGCCTCCTTATGGGCTGTTTTTACATCAGAACCTGCAATTTGCAGTGTACGCTCACTCTTTCGGGCTCTGCGGCTCTCACGATGCTTATCGAGCAACACGATAACAGCCGGGAACACAATGAAAGAAGCGAGCAATGCCAGAATGACATCCATGACGGTTATGAAGCCGAAATTGCTTGTCATACTGAAAGGTGAGGCTATCAGGGCTGAGAAACCGAAGACTGTCGTAAGACCGGAAGTCACGATCGCCTTTCCGATCTTGACACTGGCTTCCCTCATTGCCTCTTCGGGAGCCGCACCCTTGTCCCTTTCCTCGAAGTACCTTTCCATCATAAGCACCGCATACTCCGAGCCGACACCAAGGATAAGAGCTCCCAGTGTGGCTGTCATGGGAGTGTACTCCACGCCCAGGTAATACATCAGGCCGCCTGACCAACCGATCACCATGAACATTGTGACTACCGGCGTCAGAGCCTTCAGGTAATCACGGTAGATCACAAGCAAGCCGGCAAAGACCAGTACGAGTCCAAGCAGGGTCATGAGCATACGCCCGGATGTGAGTGCCGAGATGACCGTGAAGAATACAACCGATCCACCTGTGATTGTTACACTGGTGCCCGGCGGTGGCGGCATCCATCCTATATCCTCCTGTACCACACGTGTAAGGTCCTTAATGCCTTCAAGCCCGAGCTCTCCCATGGCATTGCCGATTCCCAGGTTAAGGATCAGCATGTTGTTGCCATGGAGCAGCCTCTCTCTCTGGACTTCCGGGACCTGTGCATACAATGCCCTGATCTCCCGGGAATCATCTGGTATTGTACCGCCGTTCATGGACTTGACAACATCAACGATACTGGAAGAACTGTAGATGTGACCTCTGTTCTCAACCTCGTGGGAAGAGAAGCGATCTATCCACTCAAGCAGCTGCGGGTTTGCATTGTCGTCTGTTTTTATGATGACATTGAGCTCCTCACTCCCTCCAAGGATCTCACCCATGTGCACCAGGTCAATAAGCGCAGGCATATCCTGCGGAACGAATGTCTGTACATCGGTCTGTATAGGAACCTGTGCATCAAAATATAGCCCTCCGAGGCAAAGGAAACCTGCAACCCCTATCACTAGGAGAGGATGGCGCATGGAGAGCACGGCTGCCTTTTCCAGAAGCCTGTCTGTAAGGTCGGGTTCATGGACTGTCTCCTCATGCTTTGCTTTCTTGTTCACATCCGGTATTTTCCTTCTGAAAGGAAGCTTACTGAGAACAGGATGCTGAGAAAACTCATGGAAGCCATAGAGGACCGTAACGCCCACAAAGAGAGAGGCAAGGAAGCACATTATTACGCCTATCAGGAGCAGTTTCCCAAAGTCCTGCACCATGGGGACGGAGGATGTGAACAGCGAGGCAAAACCAAGCGCTGTAATGATGAGCGCTATCAGTACCGCAGGACCTGTATGCTTAACGGTCTCTATCACTGCAGTGGCTGCCGAATGATTGCGCTCGAACTCCTCTTCGATGCGGTTATGGAACTGGATAGCATAATCAATACCAAGGCCTATAAGTACAGGGAAGGCTGCCATAGATACCATGGTCATCGGTATGTCCAGGTATCCCATTGCACCGAATGTGAATATAATGCCAAGCAGGACCACCGGAAGAGGCAGAAGTCTCCAGCGAACATGCCTGAAGACAAGATATAATACAAGAACCATCAATACCACTGAAATAACAAGCAGAGTGCCCATGCTTGTATTCATTTCCTCGTTCATTGCATTGCCGAAGGCCACATCGCCCGTAACTATTACCTTGTAGCCGGGAGGAAACTCGGCAAAACCGATAGCATCCTGTGTCTCCCTGAGGATTTCCTCCTGCATGCTTTCAGAAGTTGTACCACTGAACACAACAGATATGACAGCATGCGTCCTGTCAGGCATTATATACGAAGGCATATCGGAGGCAATTATAGAATCGAGGGTGTCAGAATCATCCGGGAGCGTACGGCTGCCTGTGTTGCGGTAATTGGCATCCTTTATCACCTGGGAGGGGGATGTAACCTCCAGCACGCCCGGAATATTCCGGGTGATCTGATGTATCCGGTCCATTGCCTGCAAGGCGGCCGGGTCTGCTACATCATCCCCCTCCACCAGTATTACTATGGATCCGGTACTGAAAAGGTTGAGATAGAGATGATCAAAATCCTGATATAGAGTTGAGGTCTTCTCAACGAAGGTATCCGTACCCGACTTCATTTCTATGAACTGGGCACCCTGGAATGATATGATGATGCACAGAAAAGCGATGAGAATTATAGGGATAGTATTATCTTCAATGAACTGACCAAGCTTCTCAAATAGATTTTTGATACATAAGCCCCCTCGATTTTTAGTCAGGTTTGAACATCTATGATTTGGGGATAGATAGGATTGATTCTATAAATACTTTGTCAAAATGCGGTTTTCTGTTGTTATTTCAATAACAACAAACCAAAGTATGCAAGCCAGAGCACGTGTGATACAGAAGTGAAAGCCATTGATGCTGAAGTACAGCATTATGCAAAACTTGATATCAGAAAAGGATGACTACCTCAGTGATGGATAGAAGAATCGAAGTGGAAAATGAAGTCCTCCGCAGGGTGAAACCATCCCCGGAAGAGAAAAAAAGGCTTCTGGCAGTAGTACAGGACCTGCTCAGTAAAGTGGATTCTACCGCTGCCGGACTTGGTGTCAGTGGCATCCGTGCAAAACTGGTAGGTTCCGCTGCCAGGGATACATGGACATCCGGGACGCACGACCTTGACATATTTATCCCGTTCCCTGTGCAGAAGACCAGAGACGAACTGGAAAAGTATGGCCTCCTGATAGCAAGGGATATCGCAAAGGGTGCAGACAGGTATGAAGAGCGCTATGCCGAACATCCTTATCTTAATATGCACTACAGAGGGTTCGATGTTGACATGGTACCCTGTTTTGCAGTCGGCTGCGCCTCCGATATGAAATCTGCTGTTGACAGGACGCCTTTTCACAGCGAGTTTGTCAAAACGCATATCAGAGGGATGGAAGACGAGGTTCTCAAGCTGAAGCAGTTCATGAAAGGGACCGGAGTATATGGTTCGGAACTGCGCACCCAGGGTTTTTCCGGCTATCTTACAGAACTGCTGATCATCAGCTATGAATCCTTCGAAGGAGTCATATCCGGCGCATGCAACTGGAAACCTGGAGTGGTCATCGACCTTCACGGGCATGGGACAGTGACACACAGCGAATCTCTTGTAGTCGTTGACCCCACCGACCCCAAGCGGAATGTGGCTGCTGCACTTTCCCTGGACAGGTTTTGCAGGTTTATCGACGCGTGCTGTTCATATCTGGAGGAACCTTCCCTTAGCTTCTTCTTCCCCGAACCGGAGATACCGCTTACAGACCAGCAAGTACTTGGCATGATCAGTGAGAGGGAAAGCTCCTTTGTGGCAATAGTGTTCGGCAAGCCGGACATTGTTGAGGATGTGCTCTATCCTCAGCTGGACAAGATGGAATCGAGCGTAAGAGCATTGCTTGAACAGCATGGCTTCAGTATATTGAACAGTAGCAGGTGGGCAGGAGAACAAGCCGCCATCGTAGTGGAACTGCTTTGTGCGAAGCTGCCTGATGTGAAAAAGCACAGGGGCCCTCCTGTATGGGAGCGTAAGCATGCACAGAATTTCATTTCAAAGTACAAAGGCTCTGCAGACACTTTTGCCTTTTACATAGAGGACGGATACTATGTGGCAGATATAAAAAGGAAGTTCACGGCAGCAAAAGACCTTCTCCAGGAAAAGCTGGCTGCCTGCTCTATGGGAAAACAGCTTACCGAATCCGTAAGGCAGGGGTTCAGGATACTGGAGAATGAGGAGATCTGCCTTATAGAAGAGGAGGATTTCAGGCGGTCCCTGAATAAATGGAAAGGGAACTGAACCTGCCATTCCCTATTGTACTCATCCCCTTCCTGTTTGCTTTCCCTCGGCCACGATCATACAAGGCCTTCAAGCCTTTTCTGGTAGAAGAAATACTGCTGAGCGTAGCCGCAGTACTCCCCGAAGTACATACGCCCCCAGTCACCAATCTTGCTTTTTGTGACGCTGCCGTTGAAGAACTCATGGCTGCCATAATAGTACCTTACGACCTTTTCCACATGGGTGTCCACTGGGAAGGCTTCCATTTTCCCGAATGCAAAGAGCAGGATGCAGTCCGCAACTTTCTCACCTATGCCCTCCAGGAACATCAGCCTCTGTCTTGCTTCCCTGTAGTCGGCGCTGAAGAGCTCGTCCAGTACAAGATTGCCACCCATCACATGCCTTGCAGCCTTGACAATGCGACCGGACCTGAATCCCAGCTTGCAGTCCCTCAGCTCGCCATCACACAGGCCGGCAAGGGTTTCCGGCTCCGGGAAGCTGTAATAGCCATCCCCGATCTTCTTTCCGTAGCGGGCTGATAACAGGGATATGCCTCTCTTAATATTGGGAATGCTCCAGGCCGTGGCGAGCATGTAGGATATCAGGCACTCCCAGGGATCCTGTCGTATAAGCCGGAGCCCCCTGTACTTACTTATAGCTTCGTCCATGAAAACGTCCCTGTTGACCCGGCGCAAGATATCATCGAGGTCGTCATCGAACCTGAAGTAGTGTTCAAGGAACTCTTTTGGCAGGGAGGAGTCGACAAGCACTTTACCTGTCACTTTGTCCTGCTGCAACCGCACGACGCTGCCTTTCACAACACCCACCCACCAGTCACCGGGCTTGTCCCATCTGAACACCTGACCGCAGTCCAGAGTGTAATCAAGATTGAAATCCTCGCAGAAGAGCTCGTACATATCAGGACCCAAGTTCAAGTTCCCTTAAGAATATGGCGGAAGATACGGTGTCACCCAGTCCCACTGTGGATACCGGCTGGCTGCATAGCCTGGTTGGAACAGCACATACCGAGTAGTTACGATACTCGGCAATAACACCGTTCTCCCTGTACACCAGAGGGATCTCCTTTTCCAGTCCTGCTATCTGCATCCTGCCATGACCGCTCTCCTCTATCTCGGAGGAGACTGCCACCAGCGTATTCCTGTCTGCGAGCTTCCCCGTACATGCAAATGCTGCAGCGCACCTGATACCGAATTGCAGAGCCTCGAAGGTTTTCAGTGATGAAGGGACCGGCGTCCTGGATACCGAGATAACGAACTCCCTTGTATGCACCAGTATCCTCCCGATGTTGAACAGATCGCACAGGGATGCAGCGGTCCTGATGACGGACATTGCGTCCATATCAAGTATTCCGGAACTGCTGACCTTATATATATCTGCAAGTGTGGTAAGCTCATCCTCGTTCAGGCCGATACTGTCAGCAATGGGAGCAAGGCCTGAAAATACGTCCGAAGCTATGTTCACAGAAGCGAAATGGCCCAGCTCCGCATGGATCTGCAGTTTGCTGTTGTCTGCCTTCCATGAGCTTAACTGGTCCAGGGACCTGCGAAGCTTATCCGCATACCCGCTGCCGTCCGGATAGACCTCGCGGAGCAGGTGGTAACCCGCTATCAAAGCCCCTTCCATATCCCTGATATTATCCCGGGCATAACGGCTGAAGTGCTCATCTGCATACAGTTCAAAGTTGAGGAGGTCGTAGGTGGCAATGAACCTGTTCTCCCTCGGCACTCTTATCTCCTTCCCGCCAAGGATGAAGGTATCCCCTTTCCTGAAATCGAACACGAAATGTATCAGTTCGGGGGCAGACACCGATGAATCACCTTCAGATAAATGCGAGCTCTTTTTCATATTTCCCTCATACGGGATGAAGATAGCCCTGTCAGAGAAGAAAGACATCTGTAGCGGAGAAGGATTGGGAACGTTAGGTATGACTCTGGATGCTCCCAGTTCCGAGAGTACATTCGCCATAATACCCATATTGCCACCCATGCGCAGGAAAGAGCCATCGAGGAAGTTCGACCTGAGCCACTGGTAGACTCCCTTGTCCAGAATCATCCATTCGGCCCCTGTACCATGCTGCATGCAGGAGAAGAGTCCGGCAAAGAAGTCAGGTATCGAGGATATGGAGCCTGGGAGGCACTTCAGTCCTGCAGCTATCTCTTCCTCATAGTCACTGGCAACCAGGCTTATCTGCGGACCCTCCACTTTATAGATGGCATCTATGTTCGCATTGTATGCACAGAGGATGTTCATGCCTGCTCCGCGCATTTTTCGCCTTTGTCTTTTATCTTGGTGAGCAAGGCCACAAAGGCACCCGCGGAAATTGCGTCCCCTATTCCCACGGTACCTGCGGGCTTGTCTACGACCTTTGTAGGTACGATCACCAGGCTGTGCCCCATTGCATTGACGCATCCGTCCTCGAACTCTTCCAGGGAGCACACTCCCTTGCGTACAAGATACTCAGCCAGGCTGGCAAGATCCTCATGACCCTTTGTGTAGACAGGCACCTTCAGACCTTCTTTTGTGTCGCCGATGCTGTTGATATGCCCCACAGAGGCCTGGGTGGCTGCCAGTACCGAAGCGAACAGCAGCGCATCGCGGTGGCCGTCCACATCCACGGGATGGTCCGGGGAAACAAGACTGATATAGTGACCCAGGGAATGGATATTGACCACCTGCAGCTGCAAATCCCTGAGCAGCCTGACAGCTCCTTCGTATAGGGCTATCACGCTTCTTTCGTCCTTGCTCATGACAGCAAATGCCAGTTCTTCGTAGCCGAGCACGTTGAGCGCATTGGCAACTTCCACGGTATCGAGGCCAAGGGATGTGGCATGCTCTTTGACTATCTCTGTAAGGATCGCCTTGCGGATGACCTTGTTCTGTATGGATGTGAACTCGACATGGATCTGCATCCTGGGATTACATTCCTTCAGCCTGCAGATGACATTGACAGACTTCTCCACATAATCGTGGTAGGTAGTTCCGTCCTCATACTCCTCCCTGATCATCTGATAGCCTGCAAGCAGGGCCCCGTCTATTTTCTTCCTTATGTAAGGAAGGCTCTCATAGAGCTCTTTGCTCATATCGATGTGCAGCCATTGGGGCCGGGATGATATTATCAGGCGGTTATCTCTGGGAACTGTGAAGCATTCCCCTGAGCAGCAAACCCTGGTGCCCCTGGAGAATTCCAGTATCCAGTTCACCTTTGGCTTCAGGTTCTTATCGTATATTTCCTTCGGGTGCTTCAGGACAAGCTGACCGTTCTCCACTGCCGGATGCACAAGATTGGGAGATTCGACAAAGTACTCCGCCTGCTCCTTTGACAGCCAGGGCACATAGGTGATGACATTCTGCACACCCAGATTTGCCAGCAGGTTGGACATAATACCCGCCTGCCCGCCCATGCGAGCCCGGTCGAACCCGAGATTGTCCGTCAGCCACTCATGAATATCGGTATCATATGTCGGCACTTCCGCAGCCTTCCCGTCACGCATGGATATCACCAGCCTGGCCATAAGCTCCACAGGATCCTTTATCTCACGGGGATACTGCACGACCTGCTCCTGGATGGCGCTGCACCCGAGAAGGTCAACGAGCTTGCTCACTTCTTCTTCCCTGACATGCTTGATGGCATCTATATTGCTGTTATAGGCCACAAACACCCCGCGGACATCCTTTAAAGAACGGGTTATATCTAAATAGGCAGCTTCGTAATGCTTTTCCCAATCCTGTATCTCCATGCATCTCACCCAATGAATAGAAGTTATGTAAGGAATTCATATATAAGGATTGGATGGGGAACCTATCCTGTTTAACTCTGCAACGTAAAGGACTGAAAAAAGAGAATGAAACATGGATTGCTCCCTAAAAGACCTAGGAACAATTTATATAATCAATCCGCTGGCCTTACTCACATAACCATACTCAAGATCGCAGTCCCTGGCAGTAAAATGACCGGCCTCACAAAAGGCCGGTCGTCTCATCCATGCTGAGCATGATGTTCATGTTCTGGATAGCCGCACCCGAGGCGCCTTTCCAGAGATTGTCCAGGCGGGATAGCACCTGTATCTGTTCCTCGTTGCCGTAAATGTAGAGGTCCAGGTAATTGGTGTCATTGCTTCCCTGCACGTCAAAGGCATTCTCCACCAGATCCTTTGTCTCATCAACCACATGAATGCGGATGAATATGGAATCCCCATAATACTTCTGATAGAGCTCATGCAGGCCCTGCTTAGTCAGGGGTTTTTCCAGATCCTTCACGGACAGGGGCAGTGTGACTGCCAGTCCCCTCGGATAGTTGGAGACCACAGGCATGAATATGGGTTTGACGTTCAGGCCTGAGTGGGCCATGATCTCGGGCACATGCTTGTGATTCAGGCCAAGGGCATACTGCCGTGGTGCCTTGTAGGCCCGCTCTGTCGTGGTCTCATAGGTCTCGATCATCTTCTTCCCGCCACCGGTGTATCCGGTGATGGAGAACAAGGGGACTGCGGTTTCCCTGGAAATGATACCTTCCTGCACCAGCGGATATAGGGCAACTATAGACGCCGTTGCATGGCAGCCGGGATTGGAGACTCGGCTCGCTCCGGCCACCCTGACACGGTGTGCGATAGAAAGCTCGGGCAGGCCGTAAGCCCATGCCTCGTTCACGCGGTTGGCCGTGGATGCATCGATGATCTTCGTATTAGGGTTTGTGATCAGACCCACTGCCTCTGCTACGGCTTCGTCCGGCAGGCAGAGGAACACCAGGTCTGCCTCGTTGAGCAGCTTCTTCCTCAGTTCTTTGTCGTGGCGCTTTTCATAGGGGATCTCCAGGATCTCCACTTCCGGATGATCCGCCAGACGCTCGTTCACCAGCAGGCCTGTAGTCCCGTGCTGGCCGTCCACATATATCTTGTACATCGTTTCCTCAACAGATCAGGTCGTATAATCCGCGTTGATCCTTACGTAATCGTAGGTCAGGTCGCAGCCCCAGGCCGTTGCGCTCTCGTGCCCCATGCCAAGGTCGGTAATAATGCAGACTTCGTCGTTGCCCATGATGGACTTGAGCCTGGACAGGGTCTCCTCGTCGTTGCGGAGGACCTTGCCGCTCCTTACAAGCTCGACGACCTCGCTGCCGGCTGAGAACGACAGGGAGATCTTCGTCTGGTCCATGTTGGCACCGGAATAGCCGGCTGCAACTACAATACGGCCCCAGTTGGGGTCCTTGCCGAAGATGGCGGACTTCACCAGAGGGGAGCGGACTATGGATTTGGCAACCAGGCGGGCATCCTCTATCGTGGCGGCGCCTGTGACCTTTGATTCGATCAGCTTGGTGGCGCCTTCGCCATCGACGGCTATCATCTTGGCAAGCTCGGTCAGCACAAGATCAAGGCCTGACTGGAAGTCCGCGATCCCGGGACTGATGCCAGAGCTTCCGGTAGCTGTCAGCAGCGCCATATCGTTGCAGCTGGTGTCTCCATCCACAACAACCATGTTGAAGCTCTTGTCCACAGCAGTAGTGAGGCATGACTGCAGCTCCTTTGACGGGATCTGTGCATCGGTGTAGATGAAGGCAAGCATTGTACCCATGTTGGGTTCGATCATTCCCGAACCCTTGGCAATGCCTCCTATACGTATACCGGATTCCATCTCAATGGCAATCTCCTTAGGGATTGTGTCGGTGGTCATGATAGCACGAGCCGCCCTCATGCTGGCTGCCGCATCCTTGCCCATGGAGTCCATTGCCTCCTGGAGATGGGAGCTGATCCAGTCGGTATCGAGCTTGCGTCCCACAACACCGGTTGATGATACGCCTATAAGCTCCTCGTCAACTCCCAGCTTCCTTGCCAGCAGAGAAGCCATGGTCCTTGCATCGGCCATTCCCTGCTCGCCAGTAAAAGCATTGGCATTGCCACTATTCACGATAACGCCTGAAAGCCTGCCGGTCTTTGCCAGGCGCTCCCTTGTGAGCATGAGAGGAGCTGCAATGACCTTATTCCTTGTAAATACTCCTGCAGCACTTCCTTCTGCCTGTATGACCGCAATTCCCATCTTTCCGGGTTTGATGCCGCCGGCACGCACGCCCTTTACCGCACAAATACCGCCCTCAATGAATTTCATATGATTCCCTTCTTATAACTTGCCAAGTCCGCGGATAATGTCACCGCGGGTAACAATACCTACCAGCAGGCCGCCTTCGACGACAGGAAGCCTGTTTATCTTGTGCTTTGTGATGATAGTGGATGCCTTCTCTATGGAATCTTCCGGGGAGACAGTGTACACTTTCTTGTTCATTATTTCCTCCACGGGTTTTGAACCCACGTCGTCGAGCATGCGCTTTGTCTCCTCCCAGTTGATCAGCTCCCGGATAGGAACCTCAAACACCTCGAAGGGGCTGGGAAGCCAGAGTCCGCTGCGGTCCGGGATCTCGAGCAGCCTGAGCAGGTCACCCTCAGACACAATGCCAACGACCTTGCCATCATCCACGACAGGAAGCCCGCTTATGTTGTTCTGCTTGAGCAGGCGTGCAACATCCCCAATGGTATCCTCAGGGCTGCATACTACGACATCCGGATTCATCACATCTCTAACTTTCATGGACATATCTATTGCTTAATTCTATTTCAGCATTGCCAGCCTGCAGCTAAACGTGTGCTTCCAGTTGTTGTAAAAACAGGGTTAGGATGGTCGAGTGAGCCATCCCCGGTACCACTTAGCTAACGTTATGACTCATATAAAACCGAACAGTTGCGAAACTTCCATTACCACGTTTGCAACAGTATACTTGACAGTGTTTACAAGGCCGACCGGCTCAATCACAATCTCTCCATTGTCCTTTGCTGCAATAAACTCATCCAGTGGGTCCTGTGAATTAATAATAGTTCTTGCTGTAGCTTCGTTTACACCTACAACCATGGTTGCATTAAACTCCGTGTCCTTGTCAACTTCTTCAAATGCAGTAATATAGGAATCTTCGGTCACTACTTTTATGTACCTCTCATCCCCTTCGTCAGTAACTATAACCAGCTGGATAACCTCCTCTCCCAGGAGGGCTTTCAGGTAAGAAGGCACATATCCGGCATTCTGGTTATATTCATCAACCTTGTTTCCAAGATCACTGACTATGTCGGCACTTGCCACCGGAACAAAAAGCGCAAGCATCAACATTAATGCAACTAATATCCTTTTCATCCACTTCCTCCGTTTGAAACACATAATTTTAACTGCAAGACTCTGCGAAAACTAGCATAAATAATATCAACTGAACAGGACCAACAAGCATCTCAATGCCATTTCTGCATTCCAATAACTGTTCTCTCTTATCCTGGTTCAATTGCGAACGTTTTTACAGGCAGTTACGTGTTCTTTTGAACACTTCTTAGTATAGATATGTAGTAATTGCAGTTATATCTTTTGCAATCTAATTAAATATATAAATAAGTAAATGTAAATAATTGCAATCATCAAGCTTTTTTACCTTTTCTTTTGAAATAGCACAACATGCCCTTCTCAGAATGAAGAAAACACACATATAAATGGCGTGTACTTAACAGTCGCATGAAATTACAGAAAGGATTATATTCTTTTCTAACTTTAGTCCAAGAATGAACGAGGCGACCAAATGAAAACCTTCCACAAAATAGGAATTGGAGTTTTACTTCTGGTAATCGTTTCTGTCAGCCTGCTGTCAAGTAAGGAGGAGGAAACAAGTCAGCAGACGCTTGTTTTTGCATCTTGAATGCTGTTTCAGATTCTGTTGACATTGGGAAGGATAAAAATAAGTTAATATCCACTTGCAGGTGAAATAGTGGTTTCCTTAAAACCGACAAACGAAATAATGAGCCTTAAAGGCAGAAGAATAAAATTATACATGGTTATTTTCGTGGTATTATTTATTGTGTCATGCATTGTATCTTCTGCCGAGGAACTGCAAGATAACATAAGTAAAGACACTGCTCAGTTGCAGATGGAGACTCTGGGAACGGAGCTGGGCGAGGAAGGCATGCAAGAAGTTGATGATTACTTAGAATTGCAGGCTTCTTTGCCGGATGCTTTGAAAGCATCGCCTTATAGTTATATTGCATTTGCTGCAACAGATAAAGAGAGTCAGACTGCCTATATGACTGCAATCGATGAATCTGATCTTGAAGCCGGGAAGAAGGCAAAATTAAAAGCTGATTTACAGGATATCTGGAACAGGTATCCGAATGGTTTTGTGGTCACAGATAATCTGGTACTACAGGAGGTAGACAGGATCATGGCAGAACGCTTTATTGCAAGTGAAAATGCATCAGCAGGCGAAAATGGGGACTCTGCATCTCAATGCACTTGAGCCTGAGATTGAAATACACCTGCCATAGGAAGTACCTTCATTCTTAAATGGATGCACAATGCAGCGATGATCATTCAGGCCAATGGACCGCGGGCCTCGCTCTCTGTGGCAGACATAGAAATGGAGATGTTGACTGCTCATCATTTCTCTGAAAGTGCAGAGTGCTCCGTCTTTACTTTATAAAACAATTCCTCATGCGCAACCATCTTGACCATGATGTCCCGACGCACCAAAGAAGAGAACATTTTCTCGACATTTGGGTGGAGAACTGGCATACAAATGAATAACCTTTGACCTCAAACATGAATCAACATACTCCTTATCAATCGACAACATTTCCTATGCATCTGGTTTTGATACTCGGCATCTCCCAAGTTCAGCGATGCGCTTTCAAAGGTCAGCAGGTATGAAATCAAAATTAGGTGTCCAAAATAGGAGATATCGGCATCAAGAACCTCAATCATCCTTACCAGAGACACCACATTTTCGGTTATCCGTTCTCCGATAGGCGTTAGCTCACAAACACCTTTACAATAAATGATCAGGTGTTTTTCTTCCAGTATCCAGATCTGAGGAAGTAATGCGGGCTTGGTAGTATTAAGTGATGTGGATGTCTTCTCAAAAACGATAGGCTCCTCTAAACTGTTGCCAATCCATACCCGTACACTGAATCCTTTCCCGAATTTCCCAGATCAACTGCACTCGAACAAAGCAGATTTCTTAATTCCTGTGAACTCAAAGAGGGGTTCTCACTTTTGACCAGGGCAGCAATTCCGCTTACAAAAGGTGTTGCCATCGAAGTCCCGGATTCGGTAGCATAGCCTCCACTAAGGTACGTAGAATAGATATCAACCCCTGGAGCAGCCAGTTCCACTTCATTCCCTTCAGAGCTCCACAACGGCGCAACGCCAGTGTGATCTATAGCGGAAACTGCAATGGCGGAATCAAATTTTGCAGGATATTCAACATTATCCGAGGCCAGATCACCATCTCCGCTATTGCCAGCCGCAGAGACTAAAAGAGCATCAGAACTGTATGCATAGTCACAAGCCTCTTCAAGTGCCTGTGAATAGGAAGTCGTACCAATACTCATGGATATGATGTCCATATCATTAGCAACGGCCCACTCAATGCCTTCTATCACGTCGGATATCCGTCCATTGCCATTGCTGCCCAGGACCTTGACAGCATACAATTCAGAATCATATGCCACACCAACAACCCCTACTGAATTATTACAGGCACCGATTATGCCGGCAACATGTGTACCATGGCCATTATCATCATCCCATTTGTTGTTGTAGGTATCGCCTACTAAATTGACACCTCCAGCAACTCTCAGGTCGGGGTGCTTCTTACTGATCCCGGTATCCAATACTGCAACCCTGATCCCATACCCTGTGGAATTGGTCCAGGCACTTGGTGCATTTACTACAGAAACGCCCCAGTCAATAACTTGGGAAGATTGAACATTATTCTTTTCAACGCTGACAAGGACATCATCCTCAATATAGCGAATTTTCTTTTCACAAGCCAATTCATCTATAGTCGACTCCGATATATCTGCGGAAAAAACATTGATTTCTTTGTGAAGAGTATAATTCGAAATGTTATGTTTTTCGAGAATCGCAGAGTCAAAGTTTCCATTGTATCCTACGATAACTGGTTTTGCATCCACAGCTAATGAAAATGATACTACTATCATTACTGCGAGAAGTATTGTTTTAATAGTCATGCTTTCTAATCTCCAGAGCAATCCAAAACCCAGGACGATATCACCATACTGTCTGGATTTCGGCTACATTTCTTCACGCAGCAATAGAAAAAAAATATTAATAGCGTATAAAAACTTTATGGCCCTTTTCTTGAACTGAATCAGTCGATGAACTACTCACAAAGCCATCATCATTTCTAATCCAGATATAATAGTCCTAGTTATACGCTAAGGAGAAAATATTTATATATGTAACCTGTTTCCTTAAGTGAATCCCAAAATTTTTGTGCATCATTTACATTTTCCACGCATTGATTCAACATAAGTTGAGGGTGATACTATCAAAACCTTTTACAGAATAGTCACAGGCATTCTAACAGTGCTGGTATTGCTCTATATAGTCTTCCCTTTCGTTCTTGTTGGCTCACCAACTTCGTTCTTTACAATCTGGAACCGGGATGTTGTATCCCATGAAGTGACGATTCAAATTTTTGATTCGAACGATAGATCTTTGCTCAGGGAACAATACACTGTCGAACCAGATGAAAGCATATCAAAAGAAAAACCCTTTTCAATGATTTTCAAAGCACTATTTAAGGGAACGTTAGATGATTATGTTGTAGTGGCAACACTTGATAATAATAGCTCCACTTCCTATAAGATTGGTTATCAGCTATGGAATACACCGGAGATAGAAATCAGTGATAATCAAATTTTTATCGGTGAGATATCAGTGTGAATACTCACCGCAGTACTTTCTCAACGTAATGATTCCGAATGGATAGTAATACAATGATTACGGGTAAATCTACTTGAATCAGTAGCAATGACTTCGATTCTCTCCATGTGAGTATTTCTATTTCGTCAACAGTCCATCGGCTATCTACCTCGTAGATGGTCCGTCGGATGTCTACTTCATAGACGTCCTATCAAAGAAAACGTTCTTCCCCTTCACGCTCAGCGGCAGCGCCATAGCCACATCCGCATCCATCATCTCAAAATAACATGCCGCTGCACCTGCACTGTACATGATCCTGTTATCAATGCAAAGGTCCTTTGCCTTAGATGCCGCGCAGCCCACTGCGATCCCAAGGTCCAGGTACTTGATCATGCAGTGAGGGCCGGTAAATTCCTTTTTGACCTTTTTGGCCTCAAGCATGCCTTTACATGTCTCGAAGCCGCATGCTCCGCAATCAAGACCTGCTGCACCTGAAGATTTTAGCCCGATGAGAACAACGGCATCGGAATCCCTGATGTTCTTGGCATCACGCAGCAGGAACTTCAGGCCCTTGATGTCGCTCAGCTCTTCCATCCTGTTTGCAAGCTCTTCCTGGTCATCATGGTCTAGGAGGCAGGTCACAATATCATCGATACCTTTGCCCTTTGGTGCGGTCCTTGCAGCTACAAGGATGGCCTTTGCAAGCGAATCCAGGATTTCGATCTCGGCGTTGACTTTCATGGAGAAGGGAAGGAGATATTACTATTTATGGGCTCTGCAGAAATCATCGTTATCCGGACTAAATAAGGATAGCAATGGTCAGAAATGCATTTCAAGAATGTATTATATTTGCCACTCAATTCTTTTTGGAAAAAAGTGATCACATACTCAAATCAAAGCCTTTATAATACGATTTTAGATCATTCTTTTTACTCTGCACGGATTTCCAACTGCAACTGAATTATCAGGTATATCCTTAGTAACTACGCTTCCTGCACCGATAGTCACATTATTGCCAATCCTTACACCCGGGCATATTATTGTTCCTCCACCGATCCAGGTGTTATCCCCAATACTAATTGGTTTAGCAAATTCTTTACCAGTAAGCCTTTCTTCTGGGTCGACAGGGTGACTGGCAGTATATATCTGTACATTCGGAGCTAAAAGTACGTTCTTTCCAATGCTAACTTTATTTACATCAAGGATTATGCAGCCATAGTTTGCATAGAAGTTCTCACCAACTTCGATATTGTACCCATAATCACAATTAAAGGGCACTTCGATGTGAAAAGAACCTTTCGCAACAATCAATTGTTTTAATATTTCTTCTCTCAGCTCTTTCTCAGCTGGTCTTGTGTGATTGAGCTCAAAGATCAGGTTTCTTACAGAATTTCTTTCCTTTACCAATTCTTCATCTTCAGGACAGTATAATTCGCCTGCTAACATTTTCTCCTTTTCGCTCCTCATAACGATCCTCCTTGATCTTGTTTAGTACCGGGCCTATCACCTTCCTTTGCCAATATCAAGTAACACTTTTGGGGCTTATCCTTTTAAAAAGGACATGCGGTTTTAGCAGAAAATGGCTTTATACAGAGCCCTGATTATGCATTCTTTTTATCTGAGCCCGGAAATCCTTGCCGGTTACAGGCTTATGGGTGTTTGGCCCTGCTGCATTCTCTTCTCAAAGCCGATGCCCTCCTTCTCAAGGACAGCACGTATAGAGTTCTCGACTATCACGATGAGCTTGTCCTTGGGCACAAGTGTCACCGCTGAGAGGAACCTGAGATGCTGCTCGCCATCCCCTGCCTCATCCAGTATTTCCACGAAGGGCTCACCATGTGACGATGTGAGGTTTGCCTTGATGAGACCCTCCCTGAACTTCAGGGTCATCTTCACATGGCCGATGAACTCCGGGTTGATCTTCTGAAGCTCGGACTTTATCGAGGACAGCAGATGTACCAGCATGGTAGTGACCCTGTCTGCATGCAGGTTATCAGCATGCAGGATATATTCTCCCGAATAGCTCCCGACACCTGACAGCTCTATGGAATTCAGGTCGGCACCCATATGTTCAGCCTGGCTCTCACCCGTAAGCAGGTCCATGAACATGTGGAACTTATCGTCCATTCTCCTAGCGGACATCTCTATGACCAGAGCATCCGGGTTAAGCTGCATTACGGTCCTGGTGACCGAGGCCACGGTCTCCATATCCACCAGATCGATCTTGTTGATGCAGACAATCTCTGACTCCTTGATCTGGTTGGCTATGAAGGTCGGGACCTGGCTTATCTCCATGTTGATCCTGCTGGCATCCACCAGGGATACTACGGGAGCAAAGGAAACATCCCCAACATCCATCAGCTCTATGTGCTCCTTTATCTGCATGGGGAAGGCTATGCCCGTGGGCTCTATTATAACGGTATCAGGATTGTACTCTTCTACAAGGGTCTGCAGGGTATATTCCATGCTGATGCGCAGGGAGCAGCAGATACAGCCGCTGGTGAGTTCCTTTGTCACCAGCCCGCCACCTGATATTGTCTCGCCGTCAACACCCACTTCACCTATCTCGTTGACGATTATCGCTATCTTGTGACCTTTCTCCACGAGATGCTTACCAAGATTCCGCAGGGCTGTTGTCTTCCCGCTTCCTAGGAAGCCACCGATGATTATCACTTTCATTTCTGTCACCTCTCCTTGTATAAAACAAGAATTGCAGGAAGATGTATATGGATTTTGGTTAGCGGGACCTTGGTGATCATGCTTTTTTCAAAGGCAGAAGCACATGGAAAGTGCTTCCCTTCCCCTCTTCGCTCTCAGCCCAGATCTTTCCCTTATGGTCTTCCACTATCATCTTACAGATATACAGGCCGAGGCCTGTTCCGCCGTACCTTCTCCTGATGGAGGAATCCACCTGGTAGAAGCGCCCGAAGAGATTGGGCAACTTGTCTTCCGGAATACCGATACCCGAATCACTTACACGGATGTGAAGTTGGTCCTCTTCAACCAAAGCGCTTATCTCCACACTTCCTCTCTGGGGAGTGAACTTGATCGCGTTGTCAAGAAGGTTCACCATTACATCGACAAGCTTGTCCCTGTCTGCCCAGATGACAGGCAGGTCTTCAGCTACATCCTTTTTAATGGTGATGTCCTTCTTTTCAGCCTGCAGGGCAAGATCCTGTATGGAGTTTTCTATAACCGAGACTATTGATACATCGGAAAAGGAGTATGTGAGACTTCCCGCCTGCGCTCTGCTGATATATAATAGGGAATCCACCAGTTTCCTGAGCCTCTCGGAATTACGTATCACGGTATCCACTGCCTTTTTCTGCTGCCCGTTCACCGCACCGAGGGTTCCGTCGGATATGAGCTGGCTGTAACCCTGGATGGAAGTAAGAGGTGTTTTGAACTCATGGCTCACATTGGACAGGAATTCGTCCTTCATCCTGTCCAATGATTTCAGTTCTTCATTAGCCGCAGATAGCTCAAGGTTTGCCTTGTACAGTTGCCTGTTGACCTGGGCAAGCTCACCTGCATATCTGCGCAGCGTATCACCAACTTTCTTCTGCTCGATTATCTGCCACATGCCTTCCATGAGCAGGGTCAACTGCCTGACATCAGCCTGGTCGTAATCGCTGCTCTTATTGCCAACACCCGCAACCCCAACGACTTTATCACCATCAAGAATCGGGACACTCATATAGCGCTTCATTTTGATGTGGCCGTGAGGATAACCCTTTTTTAGGGGATTGGACGCCGTATAGTCATTTATAATGAGAGGCCGTTTCTGGCGGACAGACTCACCCCAGAGGCCGGTGGATTCGAGCAGGTAATCAAATTTCTTTTCATCCACATTGCAGTCTATCATTACATTCCTTGACCATGAGTAGATTGTAAGTACACTTCCCTCCTCGTTGAGGAAGGCCAGATATCCCATTTTGCTCTGAGTGAGCCTTACGGCCTCCTCCTGTACAAAATCCGCTATTTCCTTGAGGGATTTATTTGTTATCTGATTGAGCTTCAGCAGTGTTTCAAGCCTGGACTCATCCAGGCGGAATGCCTCTTCAGCCTTCTTACGTCCCGAAATATCCTCAAATATGCCGATGCCACCCAGGAACTTGCCATCGTCTGAGATATTCGGGCTGAAGTGACCTTTTATGGCTACCGTTATGCCGCTGACTGCCGTATGGTACTCTCCCTCAAAGTGCCCGGTTTTCCTTGAAAGCACGGCATCAACCGCTTTTTTCATGTTTCCGTCCTTTACGGTCGTTACCATGTTAAAACCGATAATGTCCTCCTTTTTCTGAAGTCCTATGATCTCCAGGTACTTCTCGTTGCAATGGGTAATGATACCGTTCTCATCAAAATGGAATATTCCCAGGGGTGAGTTCTCAAATATCAGGTGATATTTCTTCTCAGCTTCCAGGGCAGCTTCCTCGGCTTTTTTCCGGTCATTGATGTCAATTATTATGCCCTGGTAATAAGAGGGAGCTCCTTTCTCATCCCTTATCAGGTATGATCTTTCAGTCACCCAGCGTGCCTCTCCTGACCTAGTCAGCAGGCGATATTCCTTTGAAAAATATGTCCTCCCTTCGAACTCAAGCTGTGAGACATCCTTTCGTACCATATCACGGTCGTCCGGATGCACAATATCCTCATATCTCAGGTGCCCGGAAGTCAGAAATTCTGGGGTGTATCCGAACTGACTTATGTTCTCGGAAACAAATTCCACAGGCCAGCCCTCTTCCGCCCTCCAGAGGACAGCGACCACCGGGCTTTTCCTGTAGATGTCTTCCAGCTTTTCCAGGGAGCGAAGCCTGTCCCGAAGTAAGCTGTGAGTGATGTTCTGCTCAAAAACCTTACCAATAGTACCCATCATTCCCTTATACTTACCGTACTCGTCGACCAATGGAAGCAGGACGCCACTGTGGTAGATGAACTGACCGTCAGGTTTGATGAAGGGAAAAACGTCATAGCTTTTTGACTGCAGGTTTTCTTTTGCTATCTGGAAAAGGTCAACAAAACCGAGTTCTTCATTGTTCAGCTGCCTCGGTATGAACTTTACCAGCTTCTTTCCCAGCACATCGGCCCTTGAAAGGCCGGATATTGATTCCATGCCTTTGTTAAAATATACTATATTATCGTTCCTGTCAACAGCCCACACTCCAGTCCAGATATTTTCAAGCATATCATCCGGGAAACGGTTCTCTTTAAGGAAGGGCCTGCAGTAGGAGGAACTCTGGAGCAGTGTCCATTTGTCACCTCTCCTGATCACTGTGCCATCGTGCATGCCTATTATATCCAGTATTTCCTGTCCCGTCCTTGCATCCTTGAGAAAGGCGAACAGGGCCACGATACGTTTACCGCGTATTGCATCCATGCCTTCTTTGAGATAACCTGTAAAGGCGTGCCATGCCTCTTCCCCGGCTATTGTGAACTTGTCCACGATACGCAGACCTTCATAGCCTGCATTCATAGACTCGCTATAGAATGAATGCCACATATCGGGAATACTTCCCAGGAAGGGACCCTTTCCCGAAAAGTAGCATTCCGTACAGGAAGTGATTATCAGCTGTCCGCTCTTAAGATATCTTACGACATCCACGCCCCTCTGACTGAGAGACTCCCTTGCGCGGTCAGCATCGATAGGGCCCGAGACTGCCCACACACAGCGTTCATTGTTCTGCAGGCCCGCCTCGAGGAATACCGCTACTATGCTCGTGAATTCCTCCGTGGTATCGTACAGAAGAGAGAAATAGCTTCCCTGAAGCATATCACGTACAAAGTCTATATCCGAACTCACTGTCGCAACGATGCTATAACCCCGCAGATCCTTACTACACCAACATTATTTGCCTCTTATATGTATTTAAGTGCTTCACAGGCATTCATAGAAAAAGACCCAGTGTTTCATTCTTGACCATAAATTTAAATATTCTTAAGTGGTACTATTTTCAGTAAATACTGAAAATGACATATTTTCAAACATACTGGGTGATAATATGATTGATGAGGACCTTGCAAAGAGAAAACATGAATGGCTGAGCAAGATGGAGAAAGATGGAAGAATGAAGACCAATCCCACTGAAGACCATGCTATTGGACTTCGGACAATGCAAAATCCGGTGCGAAGGAAGATACTCAAACTGTTGTATAGGGGTTCTCTTAGCTTGGAAGATATAGGAGATAAACTGGGCCTTAACAATTCAATGGCAAAATTCCACGTTGAAATGCTGGAAAACGCACTTTATGTGGACAAAGTTGAGGTCAGTGAACGGGTAATGTATCAGATATCCCTAAGAGGCGAAGGTTTTCTTGAGAACGTAGAGGAAATGAAATTATGAACAAACAACAAAAAGCCGATAATATCGACAGAAAGATCGGCTTTTCGTCCATGAAAAAAGCCATTATGGAAGACGGAGCGATTGACAGGAGAACAAAGAAACTGCTTGCAGTGGCAAGTGCTGTTGCCGTCGGCTGTGATACATGTTTTTCCACCCAGAAAAAATATGCAAGGAATGCCGGAATTTCGGATGAGGAAATTGATGAAGCAATACTCGTTGCTGCACTCATCAGACTGGGATCTGGACTGAACTACACATAGAAAATAACGGATGAATGACAAGGAAGACTACTTAGGAAAGAAGATAGCGAGGGTGCTGCCTCCTCGCCCGGGAGGGGAAAGGGTCGGAAAAGGGAAATATTTCTTTTTCTACCAGCCTCCCAATTACTATTCTGACTATTTATATTCCGATTTGGATTAACTTTCTGCGAATGCGGAAATTGACAAAATTCACATCCTTTTTTATAGAAAAGCTTATAGGCGCGAAGTCCATGACTAAAATACTATATATACAGCATTCCGGTAATTTTGCTTTGAGGCAGTTCCATGGATAAAAAAATAAAGGAAATAGCAAATATTGCACCTCTGCATCCGGGCGATGAAAGAGGGAACAATCAGAGACACCGATGCCCACTGCTCTCACCTAGAAAAGATGCAAAAAGTGTATCCATGATATCCTCAGACCCGGTAAGCCCGAAAGAAGAATTTATACAAGTCATAACACAGAACTTAAAATCAGAAGGGTTCGATGAAATATCTTCAAGGATTATCGGTGTACTTTTCATAGAACCTGAAGAAATGTCATTTGAAGAGATATGCATCGAAACCGGATATAGCTTATCTGCTGTTAGTACAGCCATGAAGAATCTTTCGCAGTTCCATATCGTAAGAAGATTTCAAAAAACCGGTTCAAAGAAAGCTTTCTTTTTCCTTGACAAAAACCTCACAGCCATTGGTACACAGGCACTGAGAATTAAATACGATAACATAATTCTTCCATCCAAGAAGATACTGCCTAACATCATCGGAAAATATGAGCTTGAAAAATCCGACAAGGCCAAAAGCGAGTTGGAGATAGTCACCCGCTACTATAGGCACATGCTAAAACTCGAATCAATTGTCGAAAATTTCCTTGATACGATGGAAAACATCGCTCTTGATGATAAATGAGAAGATCAGGCTATTCATTTTCACCCCGCTTGGATCAATATTATTAACCATCCCGATAATCTATGTTCTCTCTGAAATGGACGGATGAGATGATGGAAAATAAAAAACAGATATACCTTGCAGGTCCCCTTTTTTCAAAGGCCGAGAGGGATTTTAATTTAAGTCTCAGGGACAGGCTCGTAGAAATGGGATTTGAGGTTTTTCTGCCACAGGTGGACGGGGAGGATAACCTTGAAAACCGCATGCATGAGAAGCAGATGTGCATTTTTGAGAATGATGTCAAAGGAATAGACCAGTCAGACATCGTCCTTGCCGTGCTTGACGGTGGAAGTGACGTTGACTCGGGGACGGCATGGGAAATGGGATACGCTTATGCAAAAGGCAAGAAAGTCCTGGGGCTTAAGACCGATTTCCGAACCTTCGGAGAAGAGGGCATTGTCAACCTCATGATGGAGATGTCGATCGAAGTGCTGGCCAGGGATGTGGAAGAGATAATTAAAGTGCTTGAGGTTTACAGGTAAGTTCAGTCTGGCCGCCTTCCGGCCTTCATTTCTTTTCCTACATTCTTTTTTTGCATTTTTTTATATTAGTTTCCTAAACTCATATTCTGCATTCGCTTTCTACATTATACTCAACCGGTCACTTTAGGTACCGAGGATATGTTATTAAAAGTTGCCAGCGTAGTACATTAAAAGAATTTAGGATCGGAGCCATGCTACAAAGGTTCACCTCCCTGTTTCCTTTATGGGCATTAATGCTCTCTGCTGTTGCACTCCTTTACCCAGAGGTGTTCCTTCCCTGGAGTAACGCTATCCCCCTGCTTCTGGGCATGGTCATGTTCGCCATGGGAATGACACTGTCTATCAAGGATTTCCTGCTGGTGCTCAGAAGGCCCGGAGTGATCCTGCTGGGAACTGTCATGCAGTACACACTGATGCCACTCATCGGTTTCATTATCTCCGTGGCACTGGACCTCTCTCCGGAGCTTACTGCAGGGGTCGTGCTCCTGGGATGCTGCCCGGGGGGTACGGCTTCCAATGTCATCTGTTATCTTGCAAGGGGCGACGTGGCGCTTTCCATCATGCTTACATCAGTATCCACGCTGATAGCCTTTGTAATGACTCCGCTGCTCACATGGCTCTATATAGGCCAGACCATTCCTGTGGATATGTACGGCATGGTCGTCAGCATCCTGCAGATAGTGGTACTGCCGGTCACCCTTGGAATAACCTTCAATACGCTCTTGCATGAGCATATCGACAGGGTCAGGTATGCTTTCCCCGCACTTTCAGTACTCATTATCATATTCATAATAGCGGTCATCATGGCCCTGAACAGGGATACCGTCGTGTCCGCAGGCATACTGGTGATCATCGTTGTGGTAATGCATAACCTGCTTGGGCTTGCAGGCGGTTATGGATTTTCCCGGATTCTGGGCCTGAGCGAGATAGAGGCCAGAACGATAGCCTTCGAGGTAGGGATGCAGAATTCCGGCCTGAGCGTTGCCCTTGCCATAAAGCATTTCTCAGCTGCAGCTGCCCTCCCCGGAGCACTTTTCAGCATATGGCATAATGTCTCGGGATCTTTTCTCGCCTCGTACTGGGCCGGCAAGGGAACATCATTTACTAAAAAAGAAGAGTGACAGGGTCCTGCTACTCCCGTAAGCAGGCCTTCTCACGGATGTCCTTCTCGAATATTTCCCCGTTAGGCTCCCTTTCAGTGAAGATCTGGCCTTCAAAGCAATATACCTCAGCACCCGCCGCCCATGCATCAGGAGGCAGGCCCGCCTTGAGACAGGTGTGGCTCAGGAACTCGACCTCATCCATCTCGTTCTCAGGGGCAACCTGAGGAAGAAGCAGACCCTGCCGATAACCGCTTTTGATGATCAGACCGTGCCTGCCTATCTCTATGGATGATGGAAGATCCTTCGGGGGAACATTCATGCGCCTTGGCTGGGTTAGGACTGTCACCTCCACAGTCACGTTTGTCATCTCGTCGATGCGCACCTGCGGGAACCTGGGGTCCCTGAAACCTGCCGAGATCGCCGAGTCCGTTATTGCGTGCTTCAGGGCTGAGTCAGCATAAGGATGCCCTATGCACCCCCTCAGCTGCCCTTTCTTTGTGAGGGTCACGAATACTCCCCTTGGCTCATTGAATATATCAGGAAGCTGCATCTCCGAACCGTCGATCATCTCACCGGTCCGCAGATAGGTTTCTATGGTGTCCCTGGCCAGCCTTACAGCCGTCCTGCCCTCTTCCTGTGTGAGCAATGCTGCTCTTTCTTCCCTTTCTTCCATTACGATCACTCCCATGTGCTTGCATTTTTGCCCTCTTCAGGCGTATGCATTTGCTGTTACATTCTGTAATTAGCAGTTCATGGGTTATTTCTGTAACGTGCTGCAGCAGTTCTTAAGGCCTCGATGCCCGGCAGGACCATGCCCGCCAGATAATCGATACATGCACCGCCGCCTGTGCTCAGGTGAGAGAAGCGGTCCTCGTACCCAAGGTTCCTTATCTCAGCGGAGATGTGGCCTCCGCCTGCAATGGAATATTCCGAATGCACGGCTGCCTTGATTATCTCATGGGTGCCCAGTGCGAACGGGTCAAGTTCGGAAAGACCGGCCGGGCCATTGAGCACAACCGTCTTTGCATTCCGTATTTCCTTGGAGTAGGCCACTATTGTCTCAAGCCCGATATCATTGATGGGAAGCTGGTCCGAGGGGAGCTCTTCCACCTGGACCTCTATCCTCTTACCGTCATCATTAAGCGCAACATCTATGGGCAGGCCTATCTTGCCATCGAACTTGTCAAGGAGTTTCCTGCCGCGCTCGATCTGATCAAGGTATCCCTGGGATTCTATGAAATCCATGTTTGCCTTGCCTATGTTGACACCTGAGGCTGCGAGCATGACATTGGCAACCACGCCTGTGAGAAGCACGCGGTCAACGCTGCCGTTGCTCAGCACATTATCAGTGACATTGAGGGAGTCGTCCACCTTGGCTCCTCCGAGCACAAAAACGCACGGGCATTCACCTCCCTTGATACCCCGGTCAAGAGAGCTTATCTCTTTCTCCATGACCCTTCCGGCACCGGTAGGGAGAACTTCGGTAAAACCCATGATAGAAAGCTGTGACCTGTGGGATACCGCAAAAGCATCGTTGAGGAAAATATCAATCACCGGAGAAAGCTTTTTGACCATATGGGTCTGGGAGTGCGCCTTTGAGGAGCGTTCCAGGCTTTCCTCGGCATAGAACCTGACGTTCTCAAGTAATATCACATCACCTTTCTTCATGGAAGTGATTCTTGATCTTGCATGCGAGCCGAAGATATCATCCACATATTCAACCTCTTTTCCAAGGTAACGTGACATGCGCTCGGCATGTGGTCTCATCGTGGTGAAATCGCTCTTCCCGGCCCTGCTCTGGTGTGCGAGCAAAACAACCCTTGCATCTTCCAGGTCCCTCAGGGTAGGTATATGGCTCTTTATCCTCATGTCGTCAAGGATGTTATCCTCGGGGTCCATGGGCACATTCAGGTCCACTCTCACCAGGACTGTTTTTCCTTCCATATCAAAATCATCGATAGTAAGATAATCTCTAGCAGTCAAAGTTCCATCACCACAATTAGTAGCCTCTGTCCTCTCCGGCAATATATCCTATGTACGGAGCCTATATACATTATGCTTTTATGTGATATAAATTAGTTAACTACCACATTTTGCTGTAAATGAACAAAGCCGGTTATATCCTTTTCTATTTAGAAGACAGCAGGTCCGGCATTTAAAGATGATGTGTGAATAGGTAAATCCAAAAACTAATATCCCTTGACATTTAATCCAGCCTGGTGATAGTATGAGGATACTGGCAATTTCAGGAAGTCCTAAGAAAGACGGAAATAATGACACGCTCATCAAAAAAGTGTTGGGTATTGCCGAGGAAAGAGGCTTTGAGACCGATGCTGTGCTCATCTCCTCGTCTTCAATAGCTCCATGTACGGCCTGTAACGCATGTGCTAAAGAAAGAGGGCAGTGCCCCATAAGCGATGACATGCAGGCAGTTTACGATAAGTTGGTCTCTGCAGATGGGATAATCGTATCTTCCCCTGTTTACTTCGGAACGATGACATCCCAGCTGAAAGCACTCTTTGACAGGAGCGTGCTTCTCAGGAGACAGGGTTTCCAGCTCAGTAATAAGGTCGGTGCTGCCATGGCTGTCGGAGGTTCCAGGAACGGAGGGCAGGAAAAGACCATACAGTCCATCCACGAGTGGATGCATATCCACGGCATGATAGTTGTAGGGGATGGGGGCCACTTTGGCGGAATACTTCAAAAACCCGCATCTGAAGATGAAGAAGGGATGAAAACGGCAGTTGATACTGTCAACAAGCTGTGTGATGTCCTTGGGATGATGAAGTAGCCTATCAGCCTTTTGATTCAGGTTTCACAGATAAGAAGAATGAAACCTCTTATTTCAGATCTTGATGCCCATACTCTCAGCTATAGCTTCCACATTGACATTGTTTTCCAGCAGGGTGAGTATCCTGTCAAGCTTGACCTGCTGTTTCACGTGAGCGTGACCGATCAGGTGCTCCATCCTTTCGATCGTGCTCATGGTATCCCCCCTCACAAGTACAACGGGAATACCTACAGCTTCTGCGCTTGCAAGGACGGCGCCGCTTGGCTGCATATTTCCTGTCAGGATGATACATTTGACCCTGGCTTCGATGGCCGCCATCTGTATGTCCGCCCTGTCGCCTCCGGTTATCACCGCGCTGTCAGGTGTCCTGCGGAAATACTTTATAGCGGAGCCTGCCTCCATTGCACCCACAAGGTAGTTATCCACAAGCTCTGCAAGCTTGTCAGACCCCACAAGGATATCACCATTGAGACCATCCACAATGTCAGAAATTGGGATGGAGCGGAGGGTCTCATCCTGCGGTATAACACCAAAGATACTGATACCCCTTCTTTCCAGGAAGGGCACTACAAGTTCCTTCACCCTGTCGAGCATGGCAGGCGGCACCTCATTGAGGATAACTCCCGCTAGCATATCCGGGTCACGTATTATCCGCAGGTCGCACAATATGCGGTCAATTGCATATATAGAATCAAAACGGGTTACGAGCAGCATCCGCGTACCAAGCTTTGAGGCGATCTCAGGATCAGAGAGGTCATACATCGCACCGCCTCCGATACCTCCGGTACCTTCGATAATCACAATGTCCTTACCTTCTGATATCCTTGCATATGCCTCACGCAGCCTGCTGTCAAGATTCTTCCTGATCCCGGTCAAGGTGTCGTTGATGAGGCTGTCAGTAAGATATACCGGCGTGATGGACTCACTGGGATCCTGCAGTCCGAGCAGCTTTTTGATGCTTTCCGAATCCTCATCCACAAGGGACCCGTACACATTGATCAGAAGATTTCCGACCGGCTTCATGTATCCGATAACATAGCCTTTGTTCTGGAAGATCTTACCCAGTCCCATGCAGATGGAACTCTTACCTGAATATTCCTCAGATGAACTTACCAATATCGATGCCATGCTTTTGCTCCCGACCTGTCCTTTGTTACCTGTTATGTGTATGAATGCTCATATTGTCATTTTGTATCTATGGTAAAACGCACATCCATTGCAACACAGCCCTTGCCCTCCGGCATTACCATGAGAGGGTTAATCTCGAATTCCATTATCTCAGGAAAATCCATGCTCAGCTGAGATACTTTCATGAGCGTGTCGATTATAGACGCAATGTCTGAAGGCTGTTCACCCCTGACGCCTGCAATGAGCGGATATGTCTTGATGGATGTTATCATGTGCTTTGCATCTTCGATGCTTATGGGCGCTACTGCAAAGGAAACATCCTTGAGGAACTCCACGTAGGTGCCTCCAAGCCCGAACATCAGCAAAGGTCCGAACTGAGGGTCCCGGTTCATCCCGATGATCACTTCCTTCCCCCCGCTGAGCATTTTCTGTATCTGGACGCCTGCTATCTGTGCATTGTGCATATAGTGGCGCACGTCAGACATCATGGTGTTATAAGCGCGCTCCACGTCATCGGCGTGCTGCAGGTTGAGACGGATGCCTCCCACATCGGTCTTGTGAGAGATGTCAGGCGATACGATCTTCATGACCACGGGGTAACCTATCTCTTCGGATATCCTCACTGCTTCAGGGAGGGTTTTCGCGATCCTGGAATCTACCACATGAATTCCGTATGAGGACAATATGCCCATAGACTCAAGGCCAAGGGTCCGTGTCTTTTTCTCGCGTGCCTCTCTTATGGCTTCAGCTGCATGTATTCTGTCCACCTTCATCTCATCGGGTGGCACGTAACTCCGGTTCCTGATGGAATAGTACTCACACAATGCATACATGCTTGTGACCGCTCTCTCAGGGAACGGATAATTCGGGATCCCATTTCGGTGCAGGATATCCTCACCTTCCTGGACCCGTGTACCGCCTGCCAGATTGCAGAGCACGGGCTTATCGGAGCTCTTTACGGTATCAACTATCTTCTCCGCGATCTCTCCCACAGCGGTCATTGCTTGCGGGGACACAAGAACTATCACTCCGTTCACATTCCTGTCTGCAAGCACGGTCCTGAGCGCATAGGCATACATATCGGCACTTGCATCCCCGAGCACATCCACGGGATTGTACAATCCTGCAGCCGGTGGCAGCGCTTCCCTGAGCTTTGCGATAGTGGATTCCTCAAGGGATGTGATGGTCAGCCCTGCATTGGAACATGCATCAGCAGCCAGTATCCCCAGACCGCCGGCATTGGTCACAATAGCAATGTTCCTGCCGGCTGGCAGGGGATAAGCCGAAAAGGCCCTGGATTTGTCAAGCATCTCTGCCAGGGAGTCTGCACGCAGCACACCGCTCTGCCTGAAAGCTGCATCATATGCAGCATCAGCACCCGCAAGGGTACCTGTGTGGGATGATACTGCCCTGGAACCTACCGAGGTCCTTCCCGATTTCACAACTATTACAGGCTTGGAGCGGGTTACCTGCCTTGCAACCTTTATGAAATCCGGCCCGTTCTTTATCCCTTCAAGGTATGCGGCGATGACAGACGTATCTTTATCCCTGTTAAAGAAACCGAGGAAATCGTTCTCATCAAGGTCAGCCTTATTTCCAAGGCTCACGAACTTGGAGAAACCGACACTTGTCTTCTCGGCCCAGTCCAGGGTCACGGTACATATGGCCCCGGATTGTGACATCATGGCAATGTTGCCCCTTAATGCCATGTTTGCGGCAAAGGATGCATTAAGACCTGATGCCGTATCAATAATACCCAGACAGTTGGGCCCTACCATATCGATGCCGTACTTTTCGCACAAAGCGACGCATTCACGTTCCAGGTGGGCACCCTCTATGCCTGCCTCCTTGAAGCCTGCCGAGATAACGACAACGTTCTTCACACCTGCAAGAGCACACTGCTCGATGGCTCCGGGAACCAGCTTTGCCGGTATCACTATAACTGCAAGTTCGACATTCTTCTCCCGGGGGACATCCAGGATAGAGGGATAGGCGCGAAGCCCCAGTATTTCCTCGTCCTTGGGGTTGATGGGAATTATATCTATGTCGTCACTGGCAGCCATGAGATTCTCAAGTACTGCCCTTCCCACCTTGCCTTTGTTCCTCGAAGCCCCTATAACGGCTACGGCATTTGGATCAAACATTCTGTCAAGCATATTGTTCCCTGGCTCTTCCCTTGCTTATACTAAAACCCGATAATACATAAAAATATGGGGAGAGACGGGATAATGAACTGGATGCACCGGATTATATCTACAAACCCATGCTCAGTTTTTAACATCACTATTGTCACCATCATCCATACTACCATTTCCAGCAGGGCGAGCCATATACTTCAGACCTGCCATACCCACAGCCCCTGCAACAAGCAGGCTGACCAGCAGGATTGCAGCGCTCCTGTAAGTATTGTAATGTGGGACCTCACTCTTCCCGGAGGCTGCTGCACTGCTCCCAATGCCACTGTCCTCTCGCGCAGCCGGTAGTTTACCAGCCTGGTCGCCAGTGAGCATATATGAGTCTTCTGTACTTGCGATGGCAAATAATGAGAATCCCGGAGTCTGTGCCGTATAGTACACATACTCCTCATCCTCTCCTGTTATTTCCGTAGACAGGGAGTTCCAGCCATTGATATATGTATAAAGGACCATGGTCCCGGAGTCGATATCGTTTGATGTGAGCCACTCCTTCTCCACCTTAAAGCTGACCCTTGCATCTGTGATCTTCTGCGGAGAGAACTCAGCGTCTCCTACCCATATATTGAAGTTCCTGTACACCATTCCAGGCGCGTGCTCCCTGATAAGTGTCGAGGTGCCCTTCAGGATCTCCACAACGGTCCGGACATGTCCCCCGCTGACCGCCGGCATGAAACTGACAGAAGTAACAACATTTTCCTCATATCCAAATCTGAACAGTGCCTCCTGACCCCTTACAATAGAAGCAAAAGAGTAGTCCCTGAATTCAATATTATCCCCGGACTCCGTCGAGTCACGGAACTCTCTGAGGAATTCCGCATCTTCAGAGCGTATAATGGAAAGGTTCGAAGAGATGTTAACTGAAGCATTCACCTGACTGCTCACATTGCTTGTATGATCTGTTGTGAGGTTGCCGCCTGAGCTTTCCTTAGTATCCGCAGTGTACTTGGATTTGTTATTGGCCGTGCTGCTAACAGTAGTACTGGCAGTACCAGTTGAGCTTCCTGTTGAACTGCTTACAGAGCCGGAATCCCTGGTTACTGAAGCACCCTTAGAAGGATTATCCTTAGAGGAACTATCTTTAGCAGTGTCATCCTTGGGTGATTTTTCTTTACCATTTTCATCCTTAGAAGCATCATCATCCTTAGAGCTGGTATCTGGAACGGAACCTGAAGAATCGGCCTTGGCATCAGTATCTTTTTTATTATCACTGTCTGCCTTGCTGTCGTTGTCCTTGTCTGTATCATCGGAGGATTTCTTAGTATCCTGTTTATCCTCACTTATCTCATTGTTATTCAGAGCAGGCTCAGCGGGAGCTGCGGCTGCTGACCCTTCGCTGGATTTGCCGTTATCCTTCTCTTTCTTACCCCCGTTACTATCCTCGTCCTTTTTCTCATCGCTGTCCTGGGATTCACTGGTGTTGCTGGCTGATGTATTGGCAGATATTATTGTATCCTTATCTGAAGCTGATCCGTCGGAGCCTTGTGTGCTGTCTTCCGGATCATCGGACTCAGCAGGGTCTGCTTCGCCTTCATCTCCGGCCTGGGTATCTCCTGATCCGGTGTCATTGGGATTGCCCTCTTTACTTACAGGATCGTCTTCACCTGTTTCATCCTCATTGTCACCAGGTTCAGCTGCCGAAGGATCACCAGCACTCGTTGTATCTTCTGTTTCAGCGGCATCCTCGCTGCTATCGGTATCCTTGTCATCTTCACTGTCATCGGTTGAAACCGTATCATTCTCATCATCAGAGTCTGCGTTTGCCATACCCGCAGATACCACGACAAGAAGGATGCATAAAATATACAACAGGTCCCTTCCTGATTTCCGGCAAACGGACCGTCTGGTGCTCTTTCCGTTTAAAAGCATAGCTAGACCCCACAACCCCTCGTTACAAACATAGTTCCCCTGAGGAGCAATAAAGAGCATAGAAACTCTGCTAAGTAAAACTAGTACCATTGCTTGAAAAGAGAGATAGGAGGAGAGAATGCTATCTCTCCCTGACCATGTATCCTGATCAGCAGGAATAGCTAGCGTCTAAAGCGTCTGTAACGCTTCCCGTCAGGATTGCCAAATTGTGTGATGGCTTTACTCAGAGGATCCTTGTACCTGTAGCCTATTACTCCCAGAGCCATCAGTCCTATGATGGTAAGCAACAGAAGCCAGGAAGATCTCCGTTCCTGTTCAGCCATAGACGGCCCGGCCTTGTCCGGATCAGCCACAGACATTGTGCCGTTCTCCTCGCCTTCAGGCTGCAGTGCACCCGGCCCTCCTTTACCGGAACCTTCAATCAGTGCTTTTTCATCCATGCTTGAGATGGCGAACATTGAAAAAGCAGATGTCTTTGCAATATAATAGACGTAAATCTCGTCTTCACCGGTCCTGGTGGTGGGCAGCTGCTCCCATGAACCGCTGGCATGCTGGAGAAGTCTTATCGAGAACGGGTCTACCCTGCTGGTCTCAATCCAGCCTTTCTCCACCCTGAAAACAACATGCGCATCTGACAGGCTGGCAGGCGAGAGTTTCTCATCCCCTGCCCAGATGTTCAGGTTCCTGTAAACCAGACCAGGAGCTACTTTATTGACCAGAGAGGATCTGTCCTTGAGTGTCTCTACCACGACTTTGGTCTGACCCTGGTTCAGTCTTGATGCCAGGCTTACCTGTGTTATAATGCTGTTCTCTTTTGTAAAGTTGTACACTGTCTCAGTGTCCTTCATCACGTACCTGATGGAGTAATCCTTGAACTCAACGTTCTCATATTTCTCACCGCTGCCCGAAGGGCTTCCGCCACCGCCTCCTCCACCACCGCCACCGCCGCCCGAGGAACTGGTAGATGAGGGTTCTTTTGCCGTAACTGCAATCGTTTGATAATCATTGAGTGTTCCATCGCTTACCTTGAAGCTTACAGAATAGGTACCTTTCTGTGAAACAGCCGGCGTCCACTTGAATACTCTGGAAGTATCGTCAAAACTTGCTCCTGAAGGCATCCCTGATGCAGAATATACCAGAGGATCACCATCCCCGTCAGAGGCGCTCACTGTGAATTCGAGTGTGCTGCCAATAGTTACTTCCTTTGCCCCGATAGAGCTGAATTTTGGTGGCATGTTGGCATTATGCACCATCACTACTGCAATTGTGCTCGCACTGAGGGAGCCGTCTGAGGCAGTGAATTCAATATAGTGAATTCCAGCGTCAGAGTAACCAGGAGTCCACATGAACATGTTTCCTCTAATGGTGCCATATGATTTGTTGGTCTTGAACGTAAGGGAGTCACCATCGGGATCTGTCGCAGCAAGAGGGATTTGCAGAAGCTGAGCCTCATTGACAATGCCCGCAGGAACAGAAGTTATTTCAGGCGCTCTGTTGACGTTAACAACTTCAATGATTGCTATTTTATAATCAGAGAAATGATAGATAGTGTCTGTCTCCGAGACCTTGAATTCGGTTATGTGCCTGCCTGCTTCATTATAGGAAGGGGTCCATGTGAATAGACCTTTTGTGCTCTCAAGACTTGCACCTACAGGATAAGAGACAAGGGAATAAGCCAGTTGGTCACCATCCTTGTCAGAGGCTGAGATTGTAAAAGATAATTGTTCGTTCTCATTTATCTTCGGGTTGGTAATTGATGCCATATCGGGAGTGGAAACCGCATCTCCCACTACAAGTATGACTCCTCTTGATTTAGATGAGAGCGAACCGTCATCGACACTAAATGCTATGTTCTTGTAGTCTATAGTCGCAGGAGTCCACTTGAACGTCCCCGTTGCTGCATTGAACTGAGCCCCTGCAGGCAATGCACTTACGTTATGATAGGTAAGGGCATCGCCATCCGCATCGTATCCAACCAACTGTATGGTGATCTGCTCATTCACCTTGGAGGACACATCCGGAATTGAGTACAGTATCGGTGCCCTGTTGACATTGTTTACAGTCACTTTTGCTGTCTGGGTTACCTCTGCATCGCCATCTCTTACTGTAAACTGGATGGAGTGTTCACCGGCATTATCATACGTGGGCTTCCAGGAGAACTTATTCCCGGATATTGTACCGAATGGAACATTCTTGGTGAACACCAGCACATCCTTATCAGGGTCGGAGGCTGTGAGAATAATCTCAAGAGGCTCGTTCTCGTTAATACTTGTATCAGCAATAGGTGAGAATACCGGAGGACGGTTTGCATTATTAACTGTGATAGTGACATATTCGGAGTCCTGATCCTTCCCATCAGAAACGATGAACTCCACCTGGTAAGTTCCGGCCTCATCATATGTGGGTGTCCACTGAAAAACACCTGATGCAGAATCAATTGTTGCACTTTTGGGATTGTTCGATAAGGAGAACTTAAAAGTAGTATTGCTGTCAGGGTCGGTTGCCGAAAGTGAGAAGGTCAGCTGGCTGTTCTCACTGACAGATTTGGGGCCTATGACCGCAAGAATGGGCTCCCTGTTAACATTTACAACTGTTATTGTGATGTTAGAATATACAGTGGATGTTCCGTCAGTGGCAGAAAAACTTACAGGATAAGTACCTGCACCATCATATCCCGGAGTCCATGAGAATATCTTCTTACCTGCATTCTCCCCGTTCCCGTCGGTAAAGGATGCTCCCTGGGGTAGTCCTGTAATGGCGTAAACTATTCTGTCGCCATCAGGGTCAGTGGCAGATACCACAAAAGTGAGAAGCTGGCCTTCATTGATGTTCTTATTTTCAACCTGGAATGCAGGAGGACTGGCAACTGCTATATTGACAGATAATATCAGCAGCGATATGAACAGGTAAAAAAGAATGTGGCTTCTCAATCTTCTTTCGTCATCATGCAAGAGTTTGTGTATAGAGTTAGCAGCCGGGTGACCCACCATAGATGGCTTATCTCGAACTATACTCAGATAAATATTATTATGTATATGTTTTTAATTATAATATAAGCAAGATACCTCCTAAAAAGAGATTCCGGCAGAACTTCTGCGGTCTGCCAGATATCGGGCTGACAGGCTGACCCCCGCCAGCAGCAAAACCTATATCTATTTCCTGATGCGCCTGTAGCGCTTACCGTCGGAGTTGCCCAACTTGGATAGTATTTCGTTGGCTTGTTCCCTGTACCTGTAACCTATGGCACCAAGGCCTGCCATGCCCACCAGCGCGAACAGGATATACTTGGAGGACCTACCGTTCTGCGTCACAGGGACTGCAGCGGAACCCTCCTCGTCACCAACTGAGTGAGAGATGTTCTCATTATCCTGTGAAACATTCTGCTCTCCTGTCGGGGCAAAATCACTTTCATTCACACTGGATATGGCAAACACCGAGAATCCTGACGTATATGCAGCATAATGAACATAGGTCTCATCCTCACCGGTTATGCTGGTCGGCAGATAGTTCCATGAGCCTGAGTACCTGAGTAGCTTAACAGAGGCAGGGTCTATGGACTTTTCCGAAAGCCACGACTTCTCAACCTTGAACTCCACCATTGCCGTCTTTAATTTGCTGGAGGAGAACTTCTCGTCTCCCACCCAAATGTTCACATTCCTGTAAACAATACCAGGAGGCGCCTTTTTCGCCATGGTGGAAGTGCCCTTAAGCATCTCGATTATAGTCTTGGTCTCTCCCTCGTTCAGCAGGGTTACAATGACAACAGACTTGATGCTGTTGTTTTCCATGCTGAAATTGAATACATTCTCTACATCCCTGAGTACGTATTTAATAGAGAAGTCTTTAAACTCTATATTCTCATACTTCTCTTTACTGGCCTGGAAACTTCCTCCACCACTCCCACTGCTGCCGGACGAACTTCCGCCGGAGCCACCGGAGCCGCCGGAATCACCTGAAGAACCTGAAGAATCTGTCGAGGGGTTGTCGGCTGCAATGACTTTAACTGAGGCCGTTCCAGTGTCACTGTTGACACCATCCGTAACTGTGAATAAGAATGAATATTGCGCTACCTGAGAAGCTGAAGGCGTCCACTTGAATACCTGAGTCGTAGTATCGAACTCTGCTCCGGAAGGAAGCGATGATGCCGAGAATAGCAGCGCGCCGTTTCCTCCAGATGCGCTCACGGTGAACTGCAGGGTGTCGTTCACGGCAACGGTCTTAGGGCTTATTGCTGCCATAACCAGTGTGGCATTGCTCCCGGGTTCATCCTCCCCGGAACTGGCTTCAGTGACTGTGATGGTCACGCTTCCGGTATCGCTCTCAGACCCGTCCGAAACCGCAAACTCTACATCGTATGTACCCGCCTCACCTGCAGCCGGAGTCCACTCGAACTTACCGGAAGCCGGATCAATGATTGCACCTGAGGAGGGAGGGCTTGACATAGAGAATGTAAGCTCATCTTTGTCCTTGTCACGTGCTTCTATAGTGAAACTCAGGTACTGACCGACCTCTACTGTCTCAGAGCCCGGTACCTTTATTACCGGCGCATTGTTAGGAGCGGCAGTAACAACTATAGTGACATCCTCTGTAGCTGTTGAATTACCGTCCGTGGCAGAAAACTGCATGCCATATTCACCGCTGCTTTCCGGGACCCAGCTGAACTCACCGGTCTCCGGGTCAAAGCTGGCATCAGATGGCTTGTTCACAATGTCGTACTCTATGAGAGAGGGGTCAGACCCTGTGGCAGAGACAGTAAGTTCGACATAGTCACCTATAGAGACGTTTTGATCTGGAATCGAGTCTATCTCCAGAGAACTGGCGCCTGCAACCACGGATCCCATAAACAGCAAGCAGAATGCAAGCACACAGAATGCATGTTTTTTAAACCTGTGATAGCAGGAAAGTGATATTTTTTGGTCACTTGAAACAGTGAAAGTCATGGAATAACCCACCATAGAAGCTGTATCTCTGCATGCAAAGTTATAAAGATTAGCATTCATATTCTAAGAAATATAAAATATATAGGATAGATGTATAGCCAGCTTAAGTATAAATGGCTGACTTCAATAAAAAAGGAATGTGCCGGGACTCATACTCCCGGCCATGTGCTTTAAGGAGTATTTTCAATTATACTTCTTTAAACGCCTGTAGCGCTTTCCGTCGGGATTACCCAGCTGCATGCGAACCTGTGAGAGATAATCCCTGTGCCTGTAGCTCAGTATTCCAACGGCCGTGGTGACTGCAATGATCAGCAGGAGCATGAAGGACCCGGCAGACTGCGCCTCCTGGGAAACGGTATTGGGAGCTCCAGGTGCCTTGCTGTCTGCGGTTGACATGTGTGTGCTCCCCTCCTCCTGAAGAGAAGAAGAGCCCTGCTGGATGCCTGTTGAAGCTGCCTGCTGAGCCTCACTTATGCTGGAGATGGCAAATGCAGAGAAGCCCGGTGTTCTTGCAAGATAGTACACGTAGGTATCATCCTCGCCAGTCATGCTGGTTGGCAGTTGAGCCCACGAGCCACTATTATATCTGCACATCCTTATATTTGCAGGATCTATCCTGTTCTCCGACAGCCATGATTTTTCCACTCTGAACATAATCCTTGCATCGGACAGCATGGCAGGCGCCTTTCCGTCCCCCACCCAGATGTTCACGTTCTTGTAAACAGTTCCTGGAGCGGCCTTGTTGACCAGAGTGGAAGTGCCCTTAAGCATCTCTATGACGGTCTTGGTCTGACCTCCATTAAGGCTGGCAGTGTAACCAAGGGATATGACGCTGTTACCTTCTTTGGCGAACTCGAAAAGTGTTTCTGTATCTTTCAGGACATACTTTATGGAATAGTCCTTCAGCTCAATGTTCTCGTTCTTTTCTCCGGTATTCTGGGACCCGCCTCCTCCACCGCCACCCGACGATGCTGTTGTTGCGGACTGCGCTTCAGTGATTGTTATATTGAGAGCGCCTTGCACACCTGAACCATCTGCGGCGGTGGCCACGACTGTCACAGTACCTGCTCCTGTCCCTGTTAGCAGACCTGTCGTCGAGCTGACAGAAGCCGTCCCGCTGCCTTTCACTACAGACCAGACAACGTTCTTATTATTTGCACTTTCAGGCAGGACCGCCGCACTCATTTGCAGTGTCTTGCCCTTCTCCACAGTAGTAGAGTTCCCACTTCCGGTCACGACAATTTGGGTCACTGGCACCGGCGCTGCGTTAACCTTTATGGTCAGAGTTGCAGTTGCTCTATCTGCATGGGCGATAGTGATTGTTGTATTTGCAGTGCTAAGGGTATCACCGTTTGACGGAATTGTAGTCAGGCCATTGGCTGCAAACTCGGAATGTGCCACGTCTACTGTGCTGCCATCTGACCTGATAAGCCTTACCAGCAGACCAGAGAGGTTAAGAGTTTCACCTTCAATATAGTTTTCTTTAGTGGGAAGATTAACTGCTTCGACGCCAGTCACAGTAATTATAGATACGGGTGAATCCTCCAACACAACAGTTACTGTTACTGCCTTTTCAGGCATTGTGAAAGTATAGACCTCTTCAGGAGGTTGCACACTAGTTTCAATTGACTTGCCAGGCCCAGATCTTACTGTGATAGAGTTGAACTGCTTGCCAGGTTCAATGTTGCTGATAGTTACAATGACATTGGTCCCTTTTTCTGCTGCAGTTGCGGGATCAGTCGTTACAGTTGCATTCCCGCCTATGACCTCTGTTTGGATTCCATAAGTTGTCACCGGGGTATCCTTAAGAGCCACAGTTACAGTTACGTTTTCTGCAGGCATGTTGAATGTGTAGCTGACTCCAGGAATTACCTCGGTTGCATTGACCTGGTTATTCTCACCTGTAACTTTGATATAGGCAAACTGCTTACCTGCCTGGATATCACTGATGGTCACATTAACTGTTTGGCCTTCTTTTGCAGTCGATCTGTCAACTCCAATGTTTGCCGTACCGCCATCAACTGCTGAAGATACAGAGTATGTAGGCACTTTTAATACTGTGATGAGATTGGTTTTACTTTCAGTGCTGGTGCCATTTTCATTTACAGCTGTAAGAGTTACAGTGTAGATTCCGGCAGAGTTATAAGTGTGAAATGGGTTCTGGGCAGTCGAATTGGTACTTCCGTCACCAAAATCCCAGTCCCATTCTATTGCGCTTTCAGAGACACCTGTGAACGCTACTGTCAAAGGAGCATTTCCACTGGTGACATTCGAATTGAAATCAACAGAGGTGATTTCCCCGGACGAAGATGCCATACCGACACCGATGAAGCTGATCGCACATAGTACAAGCGCGATGTATAAGCTAATTGTGACAATAACCCGTATACTACTAGTTCTAACGTTTTTTATGAAGGGATGCATTCATACCACCCTTATGACAATTTTTTACCCCAGGTTGACAATGTCTGGAGTAGACTCCACTTATTATGACTGTTAATTGTATGCGGATACACAGTGAACTCACTAATGCCCCCGCATTCTCCACTAGATATCAATATACAGTCCTATATTATATAATTATTCAATATAGAAGTATTTATAAATTCATATTAATTAATACAGTATAATAAATACAAGATCAGCCCTGCAAAAAGTTTATCTTAACCCTGACCGCTATGGAATGGTATCTTTTCCAGAGGCCCCATAGAGATGAGCAAAATTGGATGCAATAATAAAGGCGACAAAACGAAATATCAACCAGTGGCTCCAAAATGAGTCGGTGATATCCAATTCCCTTGCCGTCCTCGTAGGTACCCTCACCGGCCTTGCTATCGTCCTTTACGACTATGCCCTGAGTAGCAGCGAGAGTCTTTTCTTCGGAAGTGTCTATAGATACCCTCGTTATTATGTCATTCTCCTGCCTGCCCTTGGAGGCCTCATCGTAGGTGTGTTCGCTAATCTGTTGATAAGGACGCGACGCTATGATATCGAAGAAGTGATCGAAGCCATTACATTGAGCGGAGGAAAGATATCTCCCCGAAATGCCTTCCTTGAAGTTGCGGCATCTGTTATAACGATCGGTTCAGGAGGATCTGCCGGCAAGGAGGCTTCCGTAGTACTTGCCGGGTCAGGTATAGGCTCATCCCTTGCCCGGCTCTTCGGAATACACGGCAACAGGGTCAGTATCCTACTAGGATGCGGAGCTGCCGGGGGAATTGCAGCTTCATTCAATGCTCCTCTGGCAGGAGTTGTCTTTGCAGTTGAGGTCATACTGGGAGAGCTGGAGGCAAAGACCTTCATCCCCATAGTCATATCAGCGGTCTTTGCAACGCTGGTCTCCAACACCATCTTCGGGGTAAGGGTCATAGGGGTCTCCAGTTATCATCTGGTCAGCCCCTTCTATGAATCCGCATTCTACCTGGGCCTTGGGATACTGGCAGGAATATTTGCAGTCATATTGATGCGTTTCCTGCATTCATCGCACGAGTACTTTGATGCATTGAAAGTGAACCCCTTGTTCAAACCTGCAATTGGGGGACTTTTTGTAGGGATCATCGGCTACTTCTACCCGCAGGTATTCGGGGTAGGATACGATGTTATTATGGATGCCCTGTCAAACGAACTTGCTCTTGATCTCATGCTTGCACTGGTGGTCCTGAAGATCCTGGCATTCTCTTTTACGATGGGGTCCGGGGGGTCCGGCGGCTCCATTGTCCCTGCGCTGTTCACAGGTGCCATGCTCGGAGGAGCCTACGGAAGCATTATACATGGTGCCTTCCCCGCAATCACTGCGGAATCAGGTGCTTACGCACTGGCAGGGATGGGAGCCGTCCTTGCAGGAACAAGCCATGCGCCGCTTGCCGCCATACTGATCCTCTTTGAACTTACAAGGGATTACAACCTCATCCTGCCGATCATGCTCGCCTGCGTGGTCAGCAACCTTGTGTCAAGCTCCCGGAATCCCGAGTCCATATTCACGGAGGGTTTGCGCAAACGCGGTTTCAATATAAGGAAAGGCAGGGAAGTGGACATCATGGAATCGCTGCTTGTCAGGGATGCCATGAAACGGGAAGTACAGACCGTTTCTGAGAACAAGAGCGTAAAGGCACTGATATCCCTCATGCAATCAAGCCGCCATGCAGGGTTCCCTGTCCTTGATCCAACCGGGGACCTCTGCGGCATAGTGACTCTCAAGGATCTCAGGGACAAAGTAAAACAGGACGACCTTGACAGGACCATCTGCGAGATATCCACGAAAGATGTGGAGGTTGCATATCCGGATGAGACCCTTAATACGGTTCTCAAAAGACTTGCGGCAAAGGATATAGGAAGGCTTCCCGTGGTCTCCAGGAAAGACAGCAGGAAGCTCCTGGGCATCATTACCAGAAGTGATATTGTCAACCTCTACGACAAAAAGGTACTTGATAAGGTCCACCAGAGCGAGGAAGTGGAAAGCCGCTGACCACAGTCAGTATCATGCAAATCAAAGCAGCCTTCCCAGGAAGTAGCCCGGAGTGGTATCATATATCTGCACCCTGCAGGTAGAACCCGGTTCAAGGTCGCACTGCGGGATGACAACCGGCAGGTATGAATCTGTCCGAGCCATGATGCCCTGTTTCTTGGCTTCCTTGGACAGGAATACATTGCCTTCCCATCCGATCATATTGTTCTTTGAGGCAAGCTTGGTGCTCCTGCATACCCTGTGCAGTTCGCTGGACCTCTTTACCAGTATGCGCGAGTCAGTACTAGGGAAGTCCCAGGCTTTTGTATGCGGGCGGGGCGTGTACCTGGAGATATTGACCTTATCAGGCCTGAACTCTTCCACCCACCTGAGGATTTTTCTGAAATCCTCGTCGGTCTCTCCCGGAAAACCCACTATCATGTCAGTGAACAGTGTCAGGCCGGCAAACCTCTCCCTGAACTGCCTGATGACATGGTTTGCTTCCTCTATGCTGTGCTGGCGGTTCATTCTCCGCAGCACGCTGTCCGATGCGGACTGAACGGGCAGGTGCAACAGCTTGTACACCTTTTCATTGTCAAAGGCATCTATGAGATCGTAAAGTATTGGAAGCACCGAGAAAGGGTTCATCATCCCGACTCTTATCCTGAATTGTCCCGGTATCCCGCATATCATGCGCATCAGCTCCGGCAAAAGCGTATTGTTGCCGGGCATGTCAGTCCCGTACTGGGCATTGTCCTGGGATGTGAGCCATATCTCCCGACAGCCTTCGGAGATCGCGCTGCTGATATCTGCAATTATCTCCTCCGGCCCGAAGGAACTCAGCTTGCCCCGGGCCACACTTACAATACAATAAGAACAGGAGTAGTTGCAGCCCTGTGACAGCTGGCAGATGTGGATGTTAGGATTATAGCGTATGCGTGGCACGCCCTGGAAGCCTTCCGGTTGCCCCAGAAATACCTCCATGCGCCTTCCTGCCTCAGCTTCCTCCCTGGAGCAGAGCGAGTCAAGCATGTCCCCCAGTCTCGATACCGAGTTCACCCCAAGGATGTGCGCCTGTGGATTGCTTTGCAGGATATCCTCAAGCTGTACCTCGGGCATGCAGCCTGTAACTATAACCTCCTTGCCTGCATCACCTGCCTCCCTGATGATATGGAGAATCTTCTGCTCGGTGGCGTACTTGACAGTACAGGTATTGATAACAAGCACATCGGCATCACCCTCAGGGACAAGGATGTAGCCTTTGTCCCTGACGGCAGCCCTCATTATTTCGGCGGACGCCTGGCTGGCGGAACAGCCGAATGTAGCAACGTGGACCTTCATTCAGGATTACCGGAAGCGCAACACATTGGCTTCTTTGTCGTGTATGTAGATGGTGTCAGTGAACTTGACCACGCCGGAGCTTCCTATAGTGAGGCTGTTCACACGGGCATCACCTTCACCGAAGAGGCTGACGCCGTTAAGGACAGAGCCGGATGTCACTCCAGTTGCCGCGAAGATGATATCCTTTCCGGGAGCAAGTCTCTCGGTATCGAGTATATTATTGATGTTCTCCTCAGTGATACCCATCTTCTCCAGCCTTGGCATCTTCTCGGCCTTTTCCTTTGCTATAGCCTCGGCGGACTTCCCGTTGGCGACTGACGGAAGCACCAGGCGTGCCAGGATCTTACCTCCAAGGCACTTTATGGCGGCTGCCGTGAGCACGGCTTCCCCTGAACCGCCTGCGCCCAGTACCATGTGGACACCGGAGCCTCTTATGGCAGTTGCCACTCCCGGCATCAGGTCGCCATCGCTCACAAGGTTCACACGCGCCCCGGCTTCCCTTATTTCCTTTATCTTCTGCTCGTGCCTTGACCTCTCAAGGATGACAACGACAAGCTCCTCAATGTTCCTGTCAAGGGCCTCTGCAACGATCCGCAGGTTATGCAGCACAGGCGCATCAAGGTCTATCCTCTCACCCGGATGCTCTCTTTCATACTTCACGACCTGGGGGCCTACGACTATCTTATCCATGTATATGTCAGGGCCGTGGAAAAGGCCGCCTCTCTCAGCCATAGCCATGACCGAGATGGCACCGGGGATACCGTTGGCTGCAAGATTGGTACCTTCCAGGGGGTCCACAGCGATGTCAACCTCGACACCCCCCTCCCATTTGCCGACCTTCTCGCCGATAAAGAGCATGGGAGCCTCATCCCTTTCCCCTTCACCGATCTTGATGATGCCTCTCATGTCAAGACAGTTCAGCATCCTTCTCATTGCCTCCACTGACACCTGGTCACAGAAGTTCTTCTCCCCGCGACCTATCTGGTAAGAAGCCGCAATGGCCGCAGCCTCGGTAACGTGCAGCAGCCTGGGAAGCAGGCTACTCTCAATGGGGCCTGCTCCGTTTATCATCTCTTCAGCTATTCTGGGATGAGTTATAGTTTCCATGCAATCGTCTTTCATAGGATCATCTTCATTCTTCGGTTTTGTTATGATAACTCTGATAAACAAGCGATATGAGCAACAGTGTTCGTGATAAGTATATTAGTGTTCCCTGTTTAAAAGTTAAACTACTTTAGCACATCAACAAGAGCGACACGCTCTATCACCAGATCTGGTATCAATTCCTCACCGGCGGCTTCTATCTCTCTTTCAGTAATATCGAATTGCGAGATCACGAGGCCTCTCTTCAAAGAGGAATAGGCCATGACATCTTTTTCTTTGATGACACCCTTCAGGAACTCAGCAGATCTGTCCACCTCTTCTTCCCCGCCGATAATGACGAAGACAATATCCATGTCCCCTTCATGCACACCCATGGAGAACGCTTCCTCTATCTGCCTCTTCCCTGAAGCATATCGCATTATCTCGATACCCAGGTCCTTGGCAGAGTTGTAGTTTCCCTCGAACGCACGCATGGCCTTCTGCACAGCAAAACGCACATGCCTTTCCCCTGCCATCTTTCCTGCATCCATGGCCTGGATCACCGTGCCGTTAGCCGATGCGACAGAGGATACCCGGTCCAGGAACTCAGGTACCTTGCTGATGTGTGTGCTGCCTGCAAGTATCTGGAATGACATAGGCTGAAATTGGATTCCCTTTGAATAAGCGTATCGGTAAAATGCACAAAATAAGAGGGATTTGCGTGTATTTTATTTAGGTTGGTAATTATTACGAATATAAACCTACATATGCAGACGAAAAAGACAAGAAAAGGTTGCCTTTTATACATAAAGTTAATATCTGCAGTTGATAACTAGAATGAAGCTTCATTAAGGATTTATGTCCGGCGTGAGAAGGTGCGAACAATGGAACAGGATTATGATCCGCAGGGAACAGAATTAAAATGGCAGAGCCGCTGGAGTGAGAGCCGGATTTTCGAACCGGAACCGGATGAGAGGGATAAGTACTTCATAACTATCCCTTACCCTTACCTGAACGGCAACTTACACGCAGGGCATACAAGGACCTTCACTATAGGAGATGTGCTTGCAAGGCACAAGAGGATGCTTGGCTACAATGTGCTCTACCCCATGGGTTTCCACGTTACGGGTACGCCTATCGTGGGACTCGCGGAACTCATAGCTAACAGGGACCCGCAGACCATGGACGTGTACTCCAGGCTGCACGGCATCCCGGAAGACATCCTGCATACCCTTGACACTCCTGAGAAGATCGTGGACTACTTCAAGGTCGAGGCTGAGAAGGCCATGCGCTCCATTGGGTATTCCATCGACTGGAGGCGCAAGTTCACAACCACGGATCCCACTTACAAGAAGTTCATAGAATGGCAGTTCAACCTGCTCCATGACAAAGGGCTTATCGTCAAGGGAGCGCACCCGGTAAAATGGTGTCCTCATGACAAGAATCCGGTGGAAGATCATGACATTCTCCATGGCGAGGAAGCCACCATCGTGGACTTCACCCTTGTCAAGTTCGAGCACAATGGCCTGATACTGCCCTGTGCCACCCTCAGGCCCGAAACGATATTCGGTGTCACCAACCTCTGGGTCAACCCTGACATCGAGCATGTCAAGCTCAGGGTGAGCAAGAACGGCAAAGAAGAGTTCTGGGTTGTCAGCAAGGAGGCCTATAACAAGCTCACCTACACGGACAGGGATGTCGAGCTTGTGGAGAATGTGCCCTCGGACTCCCTGATCGGCATCAAGGCAAAGAACCCCCTCACCGGTAAAGAGGTCATCACACTTCCTGCATCCTTCGTAAAAGGCGGCAACGGCAGCGGCATTGTGATGAGCGTGCCGGCGCATGCACCTTATGACTACCTTGCCCTCAAGGACCTTTACGACAGGGACCTGACAGCATACGGCATCAAGGAAAATATCAGGGACATTGAGCTCATATCCCTCATAGATGTCAAGGACTTCGGGGAATATCCCGCAGTCGATGCGGTCAAACAGCTGGGAGTTAAGGACCAGAAGGATCCAAAAGCCGAAGAGGCCACCAAGCTCGTGTACCGCCGTGAGTTCCATGGAGGCGTACTGAAGGAGAATACCGGCAAGTATGCAGGAATTGCAGTATCCAGGATCAAGGACGTGCTCACAAGGGACCTGCTGGACCAGGGCATCGGCGAACTGTTCTACGAGTTCAGCGAGCCTGTAGTATGCCGCTGCGGTACCCCATGTGTTGTCAACATGGTCAAAGGACAGTGGTTCCTTAATTATTCCAGTCCCGAATGGAAGGACAAGGTTTACAGATGCATAGAGAAGATGGAGATCATCCCCGAGGAGATCAGGGTCGAGTTCAATAATAAGGTCGACTGGCTCAAGGATAAGGCCTGCGCCAGGAAGAAAGGACTCGGAACAAAACTACCTTTCGATAAGGAATGGCTCATCGAGTCACTGGGCGATTCCACCATCTACATGTCCTATTATATCACCAACAAGTTCTTCGCCCAGGGAATAAAGCCCGAGCAGCTCACGCCGAAGCTCTTTGACTACGTGCTCCTTGGCAAGGGCACTGTCCAGGAGACAGCCGCCGATACAGGACTCAGCGAGCAGTTGATAGCCCGCATGAAGGCTGACCTGGATTACTGGTATCCTGTTGACCTGCGCTCATCCGGAAAGGACCTTGTGCCAAACCACCTGCTGTTCTTCCTCTTCCACCACGTGGCCATATTCGGAGAGGACAAATGGCCCTGCGCCCTTGCTGTGAACGGTTTCGTTTCACTTGAAGGACAGAAGATGAGCAAGTCCAAGGGACCGATACTTACAATGAAGGAAGCGGTCACTGATTATGGCGCAGATATCACCCGCATGTATATCCTATCCAGTGCGGAGCAGACACAGGATGCTGACTGGAGGAACGCGGGAGTTGAAAGCGCAAGGAAACAGGTGGACAGGTTCTACAAGCTTGCAATGGAGATAATAGAATCAGGCGCAAGACCCGGGGCCGAGGGAGAACTGAAGCTCATCGACCGCTGGATGCTCAGCAGGCTGCAGCAGTTTGTCAGGGATACCAACAACGATATGACGTCGATACGTACAAGAGGTGCACTCCAGAGCGCATTCTTCCTGCTCTATAATGATGTGAAGTGGTACCAGAGACGTGGCGGAAGCTCAGTGCTGTACGACGTGCTCGATGTATGGGTCAGGCTGATGGCCCCGTTCACCCCCCACATCTGCGAGGAGATATGGTCTGCAATGGGACACATGGAAAATGATTTCGTGTCACTTGCACCGTACCCGATATTCTGTCCGCGCTTGGTTGACCATGATGCAGAACTTGCCGAGGAGCTGGTATGTAATACCCTGTCCGACGTAGAGGAGATCATCAAGGTCACCAGGATAACTCCCAAGAAAGTGGTGCTCTACACTTCCCCGCAATGGAAGACCAAGGCTTTCAAGGCCGCCATCGACATGCTAAGGGAAGGCGACCTAAATCCGGGCAAGCTCATCAAGACCCTTATGGCGGACCCGGAGAACCGTGCCTACGGCAAAGAGATACCAAAGTATGTGCAGAAGCTCGTCCCTGACATGACCGGTATGAAAACTGAACGGTTCGAGATGATGCATGAGTTCGACCTTGACGAGAAGAACATACTGCAGGAGAACCGCGACTGCCTGATGCACGAGCTGGGATGTCCTGTGGAAGTCTATTCTGCAGACGCACCTGAGTTCGATCCCGAAGGCAAGTCAAAGTTTTCGGCACCCCTGAGACCTGCAATATATCTGGAACAGTAAGTTCTCAGACTTAAGAAGGAACTATCCAGGCATGGTCTTAGGACCATGTATTCTTTTCTTTTTCTCACTTCTTCCGGCATGCTCTTACCTTATTTAAAAAAGATAATAAATATATATTAAACATGTTTATATATCAACAATGGATAAAAGCTGCCGGAGAGAAGCCAGAGAAACAGTGTCCTATAAGGAACTATGCAGGAACGCCATCTTTGAGCTTGTTCTTTTAATGCTGCTTTTTTTAATGGCAACGCAGCCGGTCTTTGCCGAAGACCGAACTGAGACGTATATTGGGACGGAGACCGGCAATCAAGGAATATCAGAAGCAGTACAGTCCATATCATCAGGGAACGGCCAGGCAGCGGGAGTGTACACCTGGGAGAGCCCTGTGTGGCTGAAACTATCCGTGGGTATCGGTGGCGGACTTCTTCTGATATTGATAATACTGAGTTTCATATTAAGGGATAAGATCGAGGAAAAGACCCGGGAACTCAATTCAAAAAACAGGCAGCTTGAGATAGAGATCAGAGAAAGGATGATCGCGGAAGATAAACTTAAGAGTTATTCGGCAAGGCTCAAGAGCTCAAACGAGTTAAAGGACCTGTTCACCGATATCCTCAGGCATGACCTCATCAACCCTGCAACCGTGATCAAGGGTTATGTGGAGTACTTGATCGAGTGCGAAAGGGACGTAAAAAAAACCGAAACACTCAAGGTCATAGAACGGAACAACATCAAGCTCATCCAGATCATCGAGAGCGCTGCAAACCTAGCCAAACTGGAAAGCGTCGAGGAGCTGGAGTTCGAGGAGCTGGATATCGGAGCGATCCTGGAAGATGTTGTGCAGGGACTACAGCCAAGGGCTGATGAGAAGGGAATGTGCATCGTCTTCAGGCCCGAAGGTAATTGCCATGCACAGGCCAACAGGATAATAGAGGAGGTATTTTCCAACCTCATTTCCAACAGCATCAAATATTCTCCCAGCGGAAGCAGGATCGAAGTGGAAATACGCGCTTCGAACGAGAGCCAGTGGAAGGTGTCAGTTACAGATAACGGTATTGGGATCCCGGATGAAGACAAAGCATACATATTTGATCGCTTCAGGCGTGCGGGAAAAACTAACATAAAGGGAACAGGGCTGGGACTTGCTATTGCCAAAAGGATCATGGAGCTTCATGACGGGCAGATAGGTGTGGAGGATAACCCTTCCGGAAAAGGCGTTGTATTCTGGATCATGCTCCACAAGTAAGGTCTGGCACCCATGGTCCTCAGTAAAGGTCCTCTCTGCGGTCCTTGAACACTGTTATGGATTCCCTTACCTTTACAGTCCCGGCAGTGTCAATATCATGTACCAGAACACATTCCTCTTCACCTGCTTCCTGCGTTATCGCACCTGAAGCGTCCACTATAAGAGAACCGCCGAAGAAGGACGCATCTCCGCTTACGCCTGTGCGGTTGCAGGCAATATGAGGGATCTGGTTCTCCACGGACCGGGCCACTGCAAGTGTTCTCCACACGTGCTGCCTGGGGTTGGGGAACTCTGCAACAGTTATCAGTATATCGGAGCCAGCAAGGCAGAGCCTTCGTGCGACCTCGGGGAACCTGAGCTCATAACATATCTCAAGGCCGATGATCAGATCACGTTTCCTGAGCCTGATGGGAGAGATGCTGTCACCTGGAGAGAAGTATTGCCGCTCCCTGCTGAAAGGATGCGTCTTACGATAAGTGCCGCATATCTCGCCGGATTCGATACAGAGTCCCAGGTTGTAATAGCCGGTCCCTCGCAGGTCCTCACTAGCAGGCAGTACCCTTTCAATGATAGAAGTCACCATGACACAATCGTGTTTTCCGGAAAAGGCAAGGAGTGCGCTTATAGTCGGGCCTGTGACCGTTTCAGCAGAAGTTTCCATACTGCCATAACAAAAACCGGTTGAGAAAACTTCCGGCAACACCACCAGTTCGGCCCCTTCCAGTACGGCCTGCTCTGCCATCTGCAGGGCTTTTTCCAGGTTTTTCCCTTTATGGCACAGGCGGACATCCATCTGGATGCAGGCAACCCTTATTTGCGTCATTATGATTTCCCAGAGTGGAAAGCATTATCCAAAGTCATTGATCGTGGTCTTCTTTGTTCTGGGGGTCAGGCCGCTTATGTCCACGGATAGTTTTAGCATCTTCAGCAGCAGATGATTGGCGTGCCTGAGAAGTTCAGGGCTGAGCTGGTCGGCCTCATAGGCCGAATCCGAGACCGGGATCGTTATCCTCGTAATGCTTGCGGTGTATTCCTTCAGGTTCTCATTGCGGGATTCCTTTATGGCATGGCCGGGCCTGGAAAGGCAGTCGTTTATATTCTTGGAGCTGAAGCCCACCTTCTGCAGTTCTTCCTTGAAGACAGGCCTGTCAAGCACATTCGTGATAACATACACCGCAACAGGTAAAGCGAATTCCTGTTCAAGGTGCCTTGCCTCCTTGCCCAGGAGAGAATATATGTCCGGCAGCGTGTTTTCCTTTGAGTCGATCTTTATGTAGACCTTTGAAGGAGGGATGTCAACTTCATTCAGTTTCTTAAGGTCCCTGAGTGCGCGCAGATAGCCTGTCATCACAAGCCGATGCTCACTTATCCCGACTTCTTTTAACTCACGGGTTATGGCACTTATGGAAAGCTGTTTGCCTTCCAGAATTTCATTTAGATGGGAGTAGAGATTTTCGGGCATGTTTTTCGCACCATTATTGATAACAAATCTGAATATAATTTGCGGTTTAAGTTCTTAATCATTTTGGCAAGAGGCAGGTATAAAACCAATTACTTATATTAAAAGTGAACCTTATTGAGATATAGGAAAAACTGATCGGAATAGCACCGGGCGTATGAAGAGGACTTTAAGCCTCTCCGGAGAGCAACTTGCCGGTCCGGGACTGATTATCCTTAAATTTATCACAGCAGCTGATGAGGCTGTACTCACCAATAAACTAGGAGGTTCGAATGCGGATACATACTTTTACCAACACACCAACCATGCCTGTTGAAGTCACCGAGCGGTCTCTGAGTGAACTGACAGATGCGATGCAATATACAGGATTCCAGGGGCGTAAGCTTGCCGAATCCGTCAAGGCCTGGGAGAACATGTTCAAGGAAGAGGGGGTCACGATCTTCATGGGGCTGAGCGGAGCCATGGTGCCTGCAGGGATGCGTAATATCATCACCTACCTTATAGAGAACCGCCTCATAGACTGCCTGGTGAGCACAGGCGCTAACATCTTCCATGATTGCCATGAGGCCCTCGGGCTCAGGCACTACGTGGGCTCGCATATAGCAGACGACTGCGAGCTCCTGGGACATGGCATCGACAGGATCTATGATGTATTCGCATATGAGGAAGAGTTCAGGAATACCGATCATTTCGTAGCCAATTTCACCAGGAAGCATGACGGCAAGACATATTCCTCCCGTGAGTTCATCCGGCTGCTGGGTAAGGAGATATCTGAGAAAGGTAACAGGAACTCCATCATAGTCAGCGCATACAAGCATAACGTTCCCATTTTCATCCCGGCCCTGTCTGACAGCTCTATTGGCATCGGGCTCACCATTGCAAGAAGGAACGGGTACAACATCAATATAGATCAGATAAAGGATGTGGACGAGATCACACAGATGGTCGAGGCATCTGAAAAGACGGGAGTTGTCTATGTCGGAGGCGGCGTGCCGAAGAACTTCATACAGCAGACAGAGGTCGTTGCATCGATAATGGGACATGACGTGGCCGGACATGAGTATGCGATACAGTACACGACCGATGCGCCCCATTGGGGAGGACTCTCAGGATGCACCTTTGACGAGGCGGTTTCCTGGGGAAAGATCTCAAGAGAGGCAAAAAAGGTCCAGGTTTTCGTAGACGCTACCATTGCACTTCCTATTGTAGCGCATGCACTTAACGAGAAAACTAAGGACCACAAGCGTAAGGCCCCTTGTTTTGAGTGGAACAGGGACGGGATAGAACTGTGTTTTAAAACTAGCTAAAAACAAAACACATTTATTCCTCAAAAGCCAATATAACAGGTACTTAATCAAGCAATATTTGAGCAAGGTAGCACCCACATGAACAACGGAGAGGTTCGGTGTGGATCTGGTCCCCATATGAGGTAACTAAATGAGTAAACGAACAAGAATTATTAACGACCCTTCTGAACTCGTACCTCTGCTTCAGGTTTTTGGATCAAAGAGACATAAAAAGGTATTTGATGCGCTTCTTAACCTATGGATGACAAAGGATGATCTCGAAGAAATGCTGGGAACCGATGTCACACATAGTATCAATGTACTCAAGAAAAGCGGGCTTATTGAAAGCCAGTGGCACATGCCAGAGCCCGGAAAAACACCCGAGAAAGAGTACCGGACATCCTATTCGAAAGTCCAGACCAACTTCCAGTGTTCCTTTGAGGACATGAGCGATATCATTATGCTGACCTTTATGCCCTATGAAGAAGTGAAGGATTCCATAGAAGAACTTGAGAGATTAGTAGAGCAGGGAAACAATTCCATGAGCAGTCTTACAAGAGCCCTGAACAAGAGCCCGCTGTACATACGCGCGGTAGCCAGGCGTTCCGAGAACCTGACTGTCATGGGACAAAGACTGAAGATGACAGATGAGGAAAAGGAATGATAGAACTCCTTCACAGCAAGAGTGGCATCACTAAGTTCCAGATCCTTATAGAAGTGGCTGCCCACCAGCCTAATGTTAGGCAGAAAGAGATAGCTGAAAAGATAGGCGTGACACCTCAGGCAGTATCGGAATACATAAAGGAGCTCGTTGCTGAGGGCCATATCTACTCTGAAGGGAGGGTACGTTACCGCATCACCAAGCAGGGTGTCGAGTGGGTGCTTGAGAACGCAAATGATATGAAGCGCTACGCACGCTACGTCATGAGCGATATAATCAGCCACGTCTCGACCTGGACTGCCATAGCGGAAGAGGACCTTGAGAAAGGCACCAAGGTCTACCTGAAGATGAGCAAGGGACTTCTGTATGTCGGCACAAAGGAAACCACAAACGCTTCCGGTACGACCATCTCCGATGCACAGGAAGGAGAGGATGTAGGGGTTACTGACCTGCTGGGACTTATCGACCTCGAGAATGCGGCTATCACTGTCTGCAGGATACCAAGGGTCGAAAGAGGAGGATCAAAGAACGTTGACATCGAACGCCTGAGAGCCCTTGCCAGATCCAAGTCCTATATTGCAACTGTCGGAGTGGAATCCCTTGTTGCACTGAAAAGAATAGGCCTGAAACCTGATGTCATGTTCGGCGCAAGGGAATCTGTCATCGAGGCTGCCTATCATGGACTTTCATCCCTGGTGCTTGCAATTGACGAGGAAGTACCTCCCATCCTGAGCAGGCTCGAGAGCGAAAACCTGGAATATGAACTTGTGGACCTGAGTATCCAATGAAGCTCCTACTTATATCTGACACACATCTTGAAACTGACAGTATCCCGCCATATCTTGCAGGCCTTATCGGGGACTACGACATTATAATACATGCGGGAGATTTCAGTTCCACCTCTTTTTACAGAGCCCTTGAAGCTACAGGAAAGCTCAGGGCAGTCCACGGGAATACAGATGAGAAGGAGCTGCAGCAGATCCTGCCTGAGAGACTGGTCTTTGAAGCGGAAGGGATTAAGATAGGGGTCATTCACGAAGGAGCGCTTTCCATAGTTGATACCACCCCTATGAGGTACCTTGCACTCGAGATGGGTGTAAACGTGCTGGTGTTCGGGCACCTGCACAGGCCGATAATAGAGAGAACAGATGTGCTTCTGATATGTCCCGGGTCGCCCACAAAACCGAGAATGTCCGAGCCGTGTGCAGTCGAACTGATAATAGAGAATGGCTCGGTCAGTGCAAATATTATCGAGATAACAGGACAGTCATGCAGCTATATTGATTTTTCCAGGAAACTTGACCAGGACAGGAAATAAGGGCCTTTGTTAGTATTACCTCTGCTAGTGCATTAGTGTAAAGCCCGGAAGGCCTGATCATTCCTTACCGTTGACGGTCTCGGTTTTGAACATGACCCCTGTGCCTTTGAGAGTCATATGAATCTTGTCCCCGAAGCGGAGGATCTCATCCAGTTCCACATTATTGCCCCAGTCGTATACGTAGTCATAAGCTCCCTGAATTGGCTTGAATCCAAGGGACATCAGGCTCCTGTTAACTTCTGACGGCCTGGCGCCTTCACTACTATACCACAGCAACAGATATGTTTTCATTGAACCACCTGCATGGTAATAAATGTGTCATGCACTTATGATTCTTTTGGTTCTGGAGAAGGGAAAGTGACAGTAAAAAAGGATGCAGGTTCTCCTGCATCAATAATATCTCGTCAGGTAATTGTTCTGCCTGTGCCGGCCTAGTAGCTTTCTTTCAAAGATTGCAGGGCCTGTGAAACCATTGAATAGTAGTGCTTCACATCCGGGGCATAGTACTCCTTTGCCTTTTCCACATCCTGCGAATCTGAGCCACCTTCAAGCTCTTTGAGGCGTGTGAGCGTCTTCTTTGCAGTGTCCATCACCCAGATGTCCCTTGTCTGGCCGTCCACAATGTGTATGGATTCCGGACGTACTGATGTGAGCACATCTCCTTCGCCTGTTGTATAGGTGCTTGGCTTGCCCACGATGGCAACGAAGGCAGGAGTCTCGCATTCCGCGAGTACCTGGGCAGCTTCCGGCTGATACTGTCCTGCATATATCATGAAGGAGCCTGTAGGGTCTATCACCCTGCCACGCCAGTATTCGGAGTCTGTCCCTATGTCTTCCTTTTCAATGAGGGTACCGACGATGAATATCCTGTTTACCCTTGCTCCTGTGGGAGTCATGAGGTACTGTGGAGCATACTGGTCGTCCCCGTCCTTGAACGTAAGGGTAGATTCCCTGAATTCCTGGGCAAAGACCCTTCTTGCAACTTCCCTTGAGTAGCCTGCCATTTAAGCCACCTCCGCAGCAGCTATGAGCTCATCCAGTTCCTGAGGATCCACCGTTGATTTCGGGACCATTGAATCCACCAGGAGGTATCTTTCAACCTTTGAGCCTGTGGCGGTGTAATATTTTCCTACCAGCATCTTCCTCATCTCCTCAAGCACTACTCCTTGGTCAAGGGCATCCGCTGCAAGGGCGATGGCGCTCTCAAGTGTGAGGCCGGTCAGTTCTTCCGCAAGATCCCTCTTAATGATAGCATCCTGAGCAGTAATGCCATCATCCAGGACAGCCTTGATCCTGAGATCGTAAACCCCGTCGACCTTACCATGTTCCATGCAGGCACCCTTGGTCAGAGCCCTGTTGCACTGAGGGCAACGCTTTATCAGGCCGGATCCAGACTGGATATCGACAAGTGCACCGGTGAACGCGTGAGTGGATGTGCCTACGGTTATGTTCTCCTCGATCTGCTCGGCGGAACTGCTTTTGTTCATGTTGATCTGGAACTTGCCGTTCCATTCGTTCACAACCACGTTCCTGAAAAGATAGCTTTGACCTTCCGTAAGTTCAGCGAACTCGGCACTTCCCCATTTTGTGAATTTGATGGTGCCGGTCTCATCGGCGATAAGTCCTACCTGTGATATGGACTCATGGGTGTTTTCCCAGAGCTGTACAACCTTACCCTTTATGTTGACCCACTTTCCATCAGTGTTCAGCTCGGATACCTTCATCATGGGTGATTCTGACTGGCCGGTATAGAACTGGTTTCTGGGAATGTTGTGCTCTTTTAAGAAATAGTTGACAACGCTTCTTCTTGCTTCCTCTTTAGGAACCTTGAACTTGCTGACCATCTTGTCAAGCCGGTCTTCAATATCCTCGGGGGAAATCTCTACTCCAAGTTCCTGGAACTTCCTGTAAATCTCTTGCGAAATCTCTTTCATTTTCAAACCTCGGGCCTCTTGTTTGTGCGTCATTTTGGAGAGGCAAATGTAATGTAGGCATTAGTAGTATATAACCTCACACCAAGCATGGTGAAAGTATTAGAAGGCTTAAATATCGCAAGCCCATAGCCCATCAGGGCATTAACTTTTCCTGCAGTCTGTCTGTATAGAACTTAAGCCTCTTCACCCTCTTGAGGAGAATATTGTTCACGCCCTCTGAAGAGAGCGGCTTGTGCTTCCGGACTATCATGACAGGCCCCTTATATCGCTTGGCAAGCACATAGGGCAGATTTCCTATCAGAGAGAACTTGAACCTGCCGCTAGAGTCGCCGATTATCAGGAGGTCATCGTCGCAAAGGAAGTCCAGGATAGCATTCTCAGCCGAAAAGTGTTCTTTTACATGAGGTACTATAGTGACCAGGGAATCGTCCCTTGCAAGCTCCTCCATGTCCTGCATGATGGAACCTTTAAGCTCTTCCCTGAGATGCGTCTTCATAACCCTGAGAACATGCAGCGGTGCACCGGTGCTCTTTGACAGCCTCCTAGCAAGATGCAGTCCGTATTGGGAATTTTCCTTACCGTTATAGGCGATCACTATGCGCCCTATCTTCGGAGGCAGATAACCGTTCAGTACGACCATATTGTTCTTTGCAAAGGAGAGCACTTTGTTCGCGATAGTTCCCATGGACGGATGGAAGCGGTTCGTTTCATGCCAGCCTATGATCATGAAATCGACCTTCTCTATCTCAGCCTGCTCCATGATCGAGTTCGTGATGCTGTGATCAAAAGCTATTATATATTCCCTTTCATGCCCTACAATGGTAGGGAACTGTTCGAACCTCTCTTTGAGAACACCGTCTATTGCAAGCCGCTTTTCATGGAACGCCTCCCTTGCGGCAGTCAGGCTGGTCTGCTGCGGAACCTTGATGACGCTGAGACCGATGACCTCATCCCCAAGATTGTCTGCAAGGTATAGCAGATCCATCTCATGCCTCGGATTTGCCAGCGGGACAAGTATCTTGATATTGGAATCGGACTCCAGTGGTACTGGCTGGGTGTTATTCTCCAGCACATCGAAAATATCGTACTTCGGAAAGGCTTTTGCTTTTCCGTAGTACTTGTACCAGAGCATCCCTGCGAGTATGACAATTATTGAGAAGAACAGGGGCAGAGCTCCCATTGTCGGTAACAATGCAAGGCTGAAAATGATACCTATTATCTGGGTATAAGGGAAGAAAGGATCACGAAAAGCGGGCTTGTATTCATCCAGGGGCCTATTGCGCAGGATGATTACAGAAGAATTGATCAATACGAACATAAGAAGATTGAAAGTGCCTCCCAGCCGTGCAAGCTGCTCCACGTTGAACAGCAATAGAAGCAAGATCATTACGATCCCGGTAGCCAGAATAGCATTATGGGGAGTGTCATATCTCTGATGGATGGACACAAACCACCGGGGTATAAGATCATCCCTGCTCATAGCAAAAGGAAATCTTGATGAGGACAGTATGGCAGCATTGGCAGTGGAAACAGTGGCAAGCAGACCGGCAATGACGATCAGCACTTTACCGTAGTCACCTGCAATCATTTCTGCAACATCCACAAGGGGAGTGTAAGTGTTCAAAGACTCTTCAAAGGTCAGAACACCGCTTATCACGATCATCACGCCCAAATAGAGCAGAGTCACCACCCCTACTGAAGCAATAAGAGCAAGAGGGAGATTCCGTGAAGGATTTTTTACTTCCTCCGACACCGATGCAAGTTCAGTTATGCCTAAGTACGAGATGAATATGAGTCCTGTAGTTGCAAATATGGAAGTATATCCGAAGGGCACAAAAGGCGTGAACTTAGAAGTTTCGGCTATGGAAAATCCTCTTACTATGAACCATACCATTATCAAGATAAGGAATATGACAATAAGGTTCTGGAAAGATGCACTTCCTTTTGCTCCCCTGTAATTAATGACCAGGAAGATAAAACCCGCAGCCACTGCCGTCAATAATACTGGCACCGGAGTCATCACGTATAGGTAATCTCCCAGTCCTATCAGTGCGAAAGAACCCTTGAAAACAAGTCCGAGCCACGCTCCCAGGCCAACGACCGCACCAAAAGCCGCTCCCATTGCCCTGCTGATGAAATAGTAACTTCCTCCTGCCTTGGGCATCCCTGTGGCCAGCTCGGCCATGCTGATAGCTGTTGCCATGGAGATGACGCCTCCAAAAAGGAAAGAGAGTATTGCTGCAGGGCCGGCTGCAGATATTGCTATCCCGGGCAATATGAATATACCTGCTCCTATCATTGTGCCTGTCCCTATGGCAAAGGTCTGAAAGAAGCCCAGGCTGCGTCCAAGTCTTTCTGTGGTTCTGATCGTAGCCATTGATTACCTCATGTAGTGGAAGGAATGTGCCATTCTTAAGAAAGCATAGGGATTGGATAGGGCTTCTTTGACATGTAAGCCCGAAGAGTATGATAGATGAGCATCAAGTAAGAAGTCAGATAACTATAAAAAAGTCACTATTTTTACCACTTCTATATTGGTCCCTCCTGGCAGAATTCACACTGACCTGACAATCCGTTTCAGGTCCTCACGCAATATTTAAAATAGAAAAACATGATTAAAGGTACTTACGCAAGAAAAAGTGTATATGAACAGAATTTTCAAGCTTGAGTGATATAAATGGTCTCAATTAGGGAAGAAGACGTAAAGATACCTTTAGATGTGCCGCTGTCAGCACGTGCAACATACTTAAAGAACTATATGGAAATAACCAGGGGAAGCGGAAGGCTGATGCTTTTTGCAGGTGACCAGAAAGTAGAGCACCTTAACGACGATTTCTTCGGAGAGGGCATCCCCGAGGATGACAACGACCCGGAACACCTCTTCAGGATAGCAGCCCGGAGCAAGATCGGTGTTTTCGCCACCCAGCTTGGCCTCATTGCAAGATACGGTATGGATTATCCGGATGTGCCTTATCTGGTCAAGGTGAACTCCAAGTCCAATCTAGTGGAAACAGAGCAAATGGATCCCTTCAGCAACCTGTGGTACGATGCAGAGCAGGTGGCCGAGTTCCGTGATAACAGCGGGCTTAAGATACTTGGTGTGGGATACACCATCTACCTTGGCAGCGAGTTCGAGGCCGATATGCTCAACCAGGCAGCCCAGCTGATTTACGAGTCACACAGGTATGGCCTTATTACCGTACTCTGGATATACCCAAGGGGCGCGGCAGTTGCTGATGAGAAGGACCCACACCTTATAGCAGGTGCCACAGGTGTCGGCGCAACTCTCAATGCTGATTTTGTGAAGGTCAACTATCCGAAGAAAGAAGGGCAGAAGTCCGAGGAGATCTTCAAGGAAGCAGTAATGGCTGCCGGAAGGACAAAGGTCGTGTGTGCAGGCGGCTCCAGCGATGAGTGCGAACCCTTCCTGAAAAAGCTATACAAGCAGATACACGTCAGCGGCGCCCAGGGCAATGCAACCGGCAGGAACATCCACCAGAAACCACTTGATGAAGCCATCAGGACGTGCAATGCTATCTACGCCATAACCGTAGAGGATGCATCCGTGGAAGAGGCCATGAAGATATATCAGGGAAAGTAAAAGGGGCTGCTTGAAGCCTCTTTATTTAATCGCGTTTTCACTTCTGCCTTAATCATATTTTCAATCTGCCCTCTGTTCCTGAATCCTTCTTAAGCAATGCCGGCCAGAGATATTGCAAACATTCTCATCGGGAGTATTCTCATTCGAGAGTTCGCTGTATCAAAATAAGCCTTCAAGGAGATGAATACCGGTCCTGATACGCCAGCAGGCAGCCATAAAAAGAATATCCAGGCTTTGCTGGCCCGGAACAGAGATCACATATTTACTCGCAGGCGCATTCAAAGTCGAATCCGAGCATGAAAGTGCCCGTGCCGTGGATGTTCTGGAGACCCATCCTCTCCTTCATGTACTCGTCACTTGGCGGGGAAGGTGAGGCCAGTGTCGCATTGCACACCATGGGGACCTCATCAACCTCAGGACATGGCTTTGGTGGCATTACAACAACAAGAGGATCCTTTTTACCATCCATTCTTTTAAGGACTCCCGTATCGTAGATGACAATATTGCCTATCACAAGGTTGGTCTTACAGCATTTGAACTCTTCCAGCTTCTGCTGGTCGTCTACATCCTCACCGACCACACATCCGTGATGCATGAGGATCACATTTGGCCCGGCCGGCCATTTGAAGTCCATGTTAGTTGTGAAGGCAAATATGACATCGTTCTCAAGGACCTGTTTGACACCTTTGTTGTCGCCTATCCCAAGACCCATCAGGGTCATCTGATCGGCCTTCTTTTCCAGTTCCCTGATTATCTCACGGTCCTGATCTGTGAGGATAAGGATATCACCTACACCTTTCATGTTTTTGATACAACAGCTGACCTGCTCTATGATCTCATCACGCTGCATGATTAACCTCGCATTTATCCGTTCAATAGTGAATTTATAATCCTGTGTTGTCACAATTAATTTTATCTATATTTAAGCATGGCGCGTATCATGCTTACATTAACTGCAGGTAAGAGATATCCTGCAGGGCTCAGTCGATAGCCCTGAAGAAACCTACCCTGGGTTCGTATAGACTCCCGTCGGAAAGGAGAGAGCGCACGGCCTTCTCAACCAGTTCAGCAGGAATACCCTTTTCTCCTGCCTCCCGGACCAGCACGGCATATTCCACGCCTTTGCCCTGGTTCATTTCATGAAGCATGACCATTACGGACTGTTCAATGTCAGCCAGGCCACCACCTGGTGACGCAGACAGGCTGCTCCCGATAGATAGCAGGGCGTCCCTTACCTGTATCTTCAGACCGCGGATATAATCCCTGTCCGTATGATAGTGATCAAGGGCTATGCATATTCCTTCTGCGATGTTTGAAGGCACGTTCTTCAGTGAGAGATGATCTAACAGGTCCGTCCCGCTAAGCCCTGATGACAGAGCCTCGTCAAATATGTCCAGCCGGTCAAGGGTCAGCTCCGCAGTATCAACCATCCACCGGTTACGTATGCTCTCATCTGCATGGTTTATCTCCTCCGGACGCAGGGAGACGAAAACCGAGCCATCCCCCGGCTCATAGGAGCGGACCTTGCCAACGATGGTCACAAAGGACGGGACCTCCACAGTGGAAAGGAACACCGATGCCTCAGGCTGGTAATTGCCCGAATATATTGTGAAGGTACCTGTGGGGTCCGATACCCTTGCCCTCCACAGTTCCTTTTCGCCTCCTTTCTGGCTCCCGATATCCTCTACCTCGGTTATGACTCCGGCTATGAAAAGACGGTTCACCTTTGCACCCGCTGTTGTCACGAGGAAATTAGGGGCGTGCAGATCCGCCTGACCGGGAGCATCCGAAGCGGAACTGACCTGGAACCTGGAATCATTGAACTCGCAGGCAAATATCCTGTAGGCCATTTCCCTCTCAGCCATTATTGCTCACCTGTCCTTCGATCCTTTTAAGCAGGATATCCATGCGCCCCTTCAGGTCGGCATCGGGACACCAGGCAGACTTTGCCACAAGTGTGACACCGAACTCGTTCTTCGAGGAATTGCCCCTGATAGCGATATACTTCCCGGTCAGCACGCGTTTCATATCATCGAACACAACTTCCTTCGAGATGGATTCACGGGCCATCTTTTCCGCTTCGTACATTGTCTTTCCGTAAACAGCCTCTGAAAGCTCGCAATTGAGCATCACGTGAAGGGAGCCAGTCCCGTCATCGAGGATGAACTTTATACGCATATCAGACACGCATTCCACAGGCCCATGAGCCCTGCAGCTTGCTTTCTGCGTCACCCTGTTACACACCGGACAGCGCTCAATGATGCCTGAACCGGGCCTGACCGAGATGATATTACCTGCAACGGTCACGTCGAAGATGCCGCTCTTATCAAGTACGTTCAGTATAGGTACAGGGTCCGCTGCACTGCTTACAGAATGCAGCGTGAACGGCAGCTTTTCAGGCTGTGCTATCAGGCTTATGGTGGTATTGTCACTGAAGTTGATGGAAGGTAGTCCCCTGAATATCCTGATACTTGCACCCTCAAAATGTATAAAGCTCCCTATGTCGGCCCCCCTGAGCGGAGTCCATGAAGTGAAAGGTAGCTTTGCGGTCTCGTCCGCGATGACCCCTTCGGTGATCGTCAGCATCTTGCCCTTGAGCGAAATGTCCCTGTGATACATCTCAACTATGACAACCTCGGAACTGGCCATCACATCCGCGGGCGCGATGTCCTGTAGCTTCTTGGGTTTTGCATGGGACATTTCCGCGATGTCCTGTAACTGATCATCAGGAAGCTTCTCTATCACCGAGCGTTTCCCGAAGTAAAGCTCAGGCCTGTTATTCCACATCCTGGTGTATGCATTCTTTATCCTGATAGCATCTCCTGCCTTAAGGGACATGTCATCCCAGCAGGTAAAGGAACAAATGCCAGTTCCGTCACCAAAGGAGCCTGTAAAAACACTCCTCTTGTCTTCCTGCACTGTGACGTTCTTTTTCTCAATGCTGATTACACGGCCGATTATATCGAAACCGTTCATTCCTCCAACAAGGTCCTTCACCTGCACGGATGCAGGGGACCTTGAAGTGAACCTGTTCAGGATCGTCCTCTTAGCCTCATCCAGCGGAACCCTGTACTGCAGGAGTTTCTCCAGTTCCGCCCTGATCTCCTCTGTATATCTGTTTCCAAGCACCCTGCTTAATTCCTCGACATGGGGCGCAATTCTCTCATCCATAAGTTGCCTCCTTTATAAGTAAAGGTGTATTAGAAGGTCGTATTAGAATAAGGGTTATCAGCAATAAATATAACCCGTTATGGACATGAGGCTGTTATTGAGTGACTTGTTCCAGCCATTCGTTCATGGCCCGCTGTTAAACCGCCCGTCCCCAGGCCAGGCTAAAGAAAGATATATCAACGATCATACCACATTTTTCATATGGAGTGGATTCTGATCTGTCATCCGGATATAGTTTCCACAGAGGAGGAGCATACATGCCAAAACTTGCAGTAGTTTACCTTAGTACCCAGGGGAATACACGGATGATGGCCGAGGCCATCGCAGAGGGAGCCAGGGAGCGCCATGTCGATGCAGAGGTAAATAATTTCTATGAATGGGACCCCGTTGAAGCAGCATCTTACGATGCCATCGCTGTAGGTTCATCTACGTTCTATTACACGATGCTTGACCCCATCGCAAAATTCATTGACCGCCTTATCGATGCGGGCGTTAGCGGGAAGATAGGTGCTGCTTTTGGCTCCTATGGCTGGAGCGGGGAAGCACCGGTAAAGATAGCAGAGAAACTGCGCAACGCAGGAGTTATAATTATAGACCCTGTGCTGCGAATACAGTACACCCCTACTGAAAAGGATCTGTTCGAGTGCAACCGGCTGGGAAAAGATCTTGCCGAAAAAGTAAAGAACAGATAAGCTCTGTGAGGCGACCCTGAATACGCTACGGGCGCTCTCTAAATATCATTTTTCATATCTCCCGGAATAAACTATTCTGTCGGACATGATGCAGTTTCACCCGGGCAAAACAGGGCTTCAATGCAGTATCCAACAGGATTTGGTTATTGAGCATATTTATATACCTTATTTACCAATTAACATATATAGAATGCTTTGTTAGAAGATGTGAGTTTTATTGAGGCATATTTATGACAATAATACCATTTGCACCCATTGAAAGAGTAATAAGGAATGCTGGCGCGCAGAGAGTCAGCGAATCAGCAGCAATGGCCCTTACTGAAATGCTTGAATCCTACGGACTGGAGGTTTCCAGAGAAGCTATAAAGCTGGCAGAACATGCCGGCAGAAAGACCGTCAAGGCGGAAGATATCAAGCTCGCCCGGGAAATGCTGGGAAAATAATTCCGTTTTGAAAGATTTAGTTGCTATTTCTGAGACCCAGGCTCTGCACATAGCAGAGCCATCTTACCATCTTATGACCTTCTGTTCCTGACACTGCGCACATCAGAGAAGGTCGTACAGGCTTATGCCTGTCAGCGTTACTATGCTGACGATCAAACCTGCTATCATGACACCTGCAAGTATGGCAGGGAAGGCGTGCTTGAACTTGATCCCAAATACGAATGCTGCAGCGCAGCCTGTCCATGCACCGGTGACAGGGAGAGGCACTGCTACGAAAAGTGTCAGCGCCAGCAGACCGTACTTCTCAAATCGCTCTTCGTGATTGCGACGGGTTCGGTTAAAGAGCCACGAAAAAAAACGATCGAATACTGTATAGCGCCTCAGTTGTGTGGAAACCGGGTCCAGGAATAACAGCAGGGGGATGACCGGAAGCATGTTCCCGAGTACTGCCAGCATGTAGGCACGTACGGGGGAGAGACCGTACACCCCCAGGGCTATCGGGATGGCGCCCCTAAGCTCGAATATCGGCAGGCAGCTAATGATAATAGTAGAGAGCCATGGGGGTACAGCGCTCAGTAGCTCAAGTACCTGTGCTTCCAGTGACATCAGCATTCCTTTCCGGAAAGTGCGAAGTGGGCCAGCAGGGATTCAAGCTGGATGCGCTCGTTCGCTCCTTCTGTGAGCCTGAAATCGATCTCACCGATAACGTCTATAAGCTGCACCATTTTTTTTTCGGGGATATCGGTCTCGAAAATGGCCCTGTATATCTGGCCGATAACATCTTCACCTGACAGACCCTGCTCAAGCAGGAAAGCATTCAGGAGCTTTCTTGCCGCAGTGAAATTACCCGACAGGGCGGTATCAATAAGTTCACGCACCTGTTCCGGACGCGCGGTTGCCGTTATCTTGTAGATGGCATCCCTGTGGATGGTATCAGCGATCAGTGCAGCCGCCTGGAGGGCATTGATAGCCTTTCTCATGTCGCCCTGGGCAACATACTTGATGGCGTCCACACCATCATCGGCTATGTCAAGCCCTTCGTTGCGGGCCACAAAACGCACACGTTCAGCAACAGCCTCATCGGAGAGAGGGCGGAACCTGTAGACTGCACAGCGGGACTGGATGGGTTCTATTATCTTGGAAGAGTAGTTGCATGACAGGATGAAGCGACAGTTGTTGGTATAGCGCTCCATGGTCCGCCTGAGGGCGGACTGGGCATCCGATGTCAGTGCATCCGCTTCATCAAGGAAGATTATCTTGAAGTCAGCGCCTCCGATAGGAGTTGTTTTTGCAAAGTTCTTGATCTTGGTTCTTACAACATCTATGCCGCGCTCATCCGATGCATTCAGTTCGGTGAAGTTCTCACGCCAGGAATCACCGAAAATCTCACGGGCAATTGATACCGAAGTTGCGGTCTTGCCAACACCTGGAGGTCCCGAGAACAGCAGATGTGGCAGGTTCCTGGTCTTGATATAGGATTTCAACCTTTCAACGGTCTCGGTCTGGCCAACCACATCATCAAGCTTAAAGGGCCTGTATTTCTCAATCCATATCTCTTCTTTAATTTCTAAACCCTCCGGCAGAAAAAGATAGTCTTCGACATGTATAGGTGAATGTTGTTTTTTAACCTTTCGTAAGCGACAAGAAATGAAAACAGGACTGGGGCGATACTGGTATCAGCAGTACCACCCTTTTAAAGCCCTTAACCGTAGATAAGCCTGTAAGCGTATCTGCCGATGAAGGGTATCTTGAACTTCATTCCCCTGTAGGCCATTATTGCAAAGATGACTACAAGGAACATAGCGGGGAAGCCTATGAAATCAGCCAGTACCCAGCCCACATACGGTATCCATGCTATGAAGAACACGAGCAGCGACAGAGGCAGGAATACCATGAGGGACTGCATTGCGTGGAACCTGACGAACCTGTTATCTTTTTCAATAAGCAGGAGGATTATAGCAGCTATCCAGATACCTACGTAGCTCAACGCTGCAACCTTGTTCTCCTCAATACCCAGTTTTGTATCGTATGTCACAATATCACCTTATCTCAATGGTATTCTGCGGGCATTTCTCCACGCAAATCCCACATCCGGTACACTTATCCTGATCTATCACAGCAAGGAAGTTGGTCACAGTGATGGCCTGCTCGGGGCAGTTCTTCTCACATATCTTACATCCTATACAGCCCACAGTACAGACTTCCTTTACAGTCTTGCCCTTGTCGTGGGATACGCAGCGTACATGCACCTTCTCGGATTCCTTCGCAAAGACCAGTACGTCATTGGGGCATGAACTGATACAGAGCCCACAGCTTGTACACAGGTTCCTGTTCACATGAGGAAGCCTGTCCTCTCCGATGGTAAGAGCATCGAACGGGCATGCACGCACACAGGTACCGCGTCCCATACATCCGTAGCTGCATCCTTTCTCACCGTCTGAGAGCATCATTACCGCCTTGCAGTCCTCAAAGCCGACGTACTCAAAACGGTCGGTACAGTTCAGACCGCCATGGCACCTGATGAACGGATACTGTTTCTCGCTTTCCGAGACATCCTGCCCGAGGATCCCCCCTATGCCTTTTGCAACTTCGAAACCGCCCACAGGACATCCTGTGATAGGGGCGTTCTCGTTGACCACGCGGTCAGCAAAGTCCGCACATCCTGCATAACCGCACGCTCCGCAGTTCGCACCCGGGAGGATGGTTATTATTTCCTCTACCAGCGGATTGGTCTCAACCTTGAATTTCTTTGATGCGAATATAAGCATCAGGCCTACGGCAAGTCCGAGACCTCCAAGGATAGCCATTGATTCGATGATGAAAGTAGTGGTAGTGCTCATATTGGGATCACCCAGAAGTAATTAACGAATGCAAGCGATAGCATTGTAGCTATAAGGAACGCCTGCGGAAGTCCCCTGATCGAGGAAGGGATGCTTACAAATGTCGAACGCTCCCTGATAGAGGCCATCATCAGCATGACAATGGTATATCCTACACCTGCAGCAATACCGAATACAACGCTCTGCATGAAGTTGTACTCGGACTGCACATTCAGCAGCACTACACCAAGCACTGCACAGTTGGTCGTGATGAGTGGAAGATAGATACCCAGTGAACGATACAGGGAAGGAATGTTCTTCCTTACCACGAATTCCACAAGCTGGACGAGCGCAGCAATGACCACGATGAAACTAATCAGGTCAAGGAAGGTCATACCTGTGGGCACAAGAATGTATGTATAGAGCAGATAGGATGCCGTGGCTGCCATTGCCATAACGAAAATGACAGCACCTGACATTCCTGCTGCACTCTTGACATCTTTGGTGACGCCTACGAAGGAGCACAGACCAAGGAACTGGATGATCAGGAAGTTCTTGATGAACACACCTTCCAGAAATATCGCTAATAAAGCCTTTTCTACCATTTTTAACCACCTCTTGCTCTCTTCTTAGCCCTCTGATAGTTGACTATCGCCATGAGAATACCAATTGTGAGGAATGCGCCCGGCGGCAGTATCATGGTTGTCACGGCAGGGTTTGCCGGAAGTGACAGCACCGTGTAACCAAAGGTAACTATCTGCCCTGTTCCAAGGATCTCACGTATACCGCCGATGAGCATGAGAACAAGCAGGAAACCTGCACTGATACCAAGCGCATCTATGAAAGAAGGAAATATGCTGTTCTTATTCGCATACGCTTCTGCACGTCCAATAATAATACAGTTGACGACTATCAGAGGAATGAAAACCCCCAGGGCCGCGTACATTGCAGGCATATAAGCTTCCATCACCATTCTTACAATAGACACAAAAGTGGCTATGATTATAATGAATATGGGAAGTCTGACAGCCGATGGTATCTGTTTTCTCATGGCCGATATGAAGATATTAGAGCATACCAGCACAAAAGCCGTGCCTGCAGACATGCCTATTGCATTCTCAACTGAAGTTGTGACCGCCAGTGTCGGACAGAGGCCCAGCACAAGTCCGAATATGGGATTATCCCTCGTAATTCCACGCATGAATTCAGCTAAAACGTTCATTTATATCACCTAAGCCTCTGCAGCCTTTATCTGATTGATCTTGGTATTCAGTGCACTGACCACAGCCTGTGAAGAGACAGTAGCTCCGGTAATGGCATCAATAGAGCCGCCAGATCGTGACAGAGACAGCTGTTCCATTGGAACTCCCCTGAACTGGTCCTTAAAAGCAGGTGTTGTTATCTTTGCACCCAGACCTGGTGTTTCTTCATGGCTCAATACATCCATTCCCAGCACAGTGGAGAAAGAGGAATCTACTGCCCCTGCCACTACAATCCTGCTCTGGGAACCTTGTTGCTGCTGGAAGAAAGCGTAGGCAATGATATTACCCGACCCGTCCACTGCACGGTAGTATAGTACTTCCCGCTCTCCTGCGTCATTTGCAGGCCCCTCTACCGGATCGAAGTTGTCAGCTCCCGGTACGAGGTTCGCCAGAATCACTTTCTGGGCAGCGATTATATTCTCTTCAAGCTGTGCCTGTGTGGGTATGTAGGTAACCGCAAGAAGCAAAGCTGCAATGGCAGATATAAGGAAGAGCTTCCCTATGATGACTACTGTTTCCTTATTAGATTCGCTCATCTGATATCACCTCGAATTTCAGGGATGAAGGAATTCTTTTCACAACACGCCTGTAAGATTTCTCAAGCAGGGACTCGCGTCCATACATTGCAGGGAGTGTCTTTGTCTCGATATATGCTGCTATTGCGTTTGCCAGGAAGATACCATACAGTGTCCCGTCCACGTAGTTACCAAAGTAACCGTAGATTGAGACCAGCAGGCCACAGGCAAACCCATAAATGAGGCGCCCGTTCTTTGTCACAGGCGAGGTCGGGGAGTCTGTTGCAAGGAACAGGATGCCGAAAAATACGACACCTACCATAACGTAGGACAGCTCGTCAGTCACCTGCAGGAAAGTGAATATTGTCGCCAGGTACATCAATGGGTTCAGCACACCCTCCTGGACAAGGCTGAATACTGCACTGAGGAATGCTATGGTCTGGTTGAAGAAGAACACTGTCACCGCAAAGACAAGCGGAACCCTCCATTCCACATACTTTTTATAGACAAGGTAAACACCGCCAATCAGTATGAGGACCGGAGACACATCTACAAGCAGCCCGGCACCATTTTCAAGCAGCAGATCAGACAGTTGTCCCAGGTTTGGTATTGAAGCCGGGGTCATGTGGCCTCCCCAGGAACTCCTGACGAACACCCATGCAACCAGCACAGGGTTGAATATGTATGAACCGATGCCACCAAAGGCATGCTTACCTATCGCGATTGCTAAAAAGGCGCCAATTACCGCTATCCATATGGGTGCTTCCGGAGGTGTCAGCAGTGCGAACATCAGTCCGATAAGCGCCGCATGGCCATCCTTTATAGTAACATCCTGCTTGAATATCTTCTGTATACCGAACTCAGTAATGACCGCAGCCAGCACGGCCGCAAGTATGATACCAAGGGCCGGTATGCCAAAGAAATACACTGATGCAAGGGATACAGGGACAAGGGCCAGTATCTTGGCTGTATTGATCGATCTGAAACTAATACCTGATTTTATGTGTGGTGGGGCTGAAATTGTGTAGCCCATGTTACTCACCTCCGCAGCATCCAACCTTCAGGTTGGACGACTCCTTCTGGACGGCGTCCTCGTATGCATTATCAATTGCACTCTTTGCGTACCTGATGAGCTGCAGTATGTGTATCTTCGAGGGGCAGGCAAACGAACACCTGCCGCATTCTATGCAGAAATGGATATGCATCTGGCGGCATTCATCAAAACGGCCCTGGTTAGCCATCACGGCAAGCCTGGTAGGCAGCAGGGAAACAGGGCAGGCATCCACGCAGCGTGCACAATGGATACATGCCAGAGACTCATCACGAAGGACCTGTTCTTTGGTCAGCAGTGTGATCCTGGTGGTTCCCTTGGTTACCGGGACCTCATCCGTATATTGTGCAACACCTGTAATGACACCGTTCGCAATGATCTTGCCGATCTCTCCATTGAAATTACACTCCTCTATGATGTCCTTGAAAGGTGTGCCTATCCTGACCAGCATGAACTTGGGACAGTCCACGTCACCTTCAAGGGTTATGACTGTCTCATAATAGGGCTTGCCTTCATGCACAGCATCATAGAGAGCCTTTGCTGATTTGACCCCGCATACTGCAACCCCTACGTCTGTAGGGTTGCAGCCCACGGGAACCTTGCGCCCTGTGACATTGTGAGTGAAGAAGCTAAGGATGTTCTTACCATATATCCGCTCCTGGGATGCAACAATGATATTTGAGCCCTGGTCCTTGAAATAGTGGCCAAGACGGCGTGTACCAAGAAGAGGGGCTACTTTGAGGGCCTTTCCATTAACCTGGACTCCCTCGAAAGCCTCAATGGATTCCTTATCATCTTTTCTCAGGACGACGGCACCTTTTGCAGCCCCTGAGGCTTTGATCAGCAGCTTCAGTGCATCCAGCATCTGGGTGGCATACTCCTTGGGAGTTGCATATTTACCACCGATCCATTCGGATGCAGTGGCATTTATGAGGACAAGGTCTATTTTCTTCCCTTCAGGCCTGATCACTGTGTGGGTAGGTGCACCGTAGTGCTCCACAATGCCTGCATCCTGCATAATGGCGAGAAGGTCTTCAGATGAAGGATTCTTCTTAGGCACGAAAGCAACCGTTTCCTGCGAGTCGGTGGTCTTTATTATTACACTTAGCACCTTGTTACCGTCAGGATTGGGGGCGTCTTCAATGGCAACTACTTCTCCGCATATGCTGGAGTGTACATCCGAAGAATTATAGGAGACTGACTCTCCTATCTTCTGGCCGATAAGCACCTGATCGCCCTTCTTCACCAGAGGCTTGCAGACCGTGCCACGGTGCTGTTTTAATGGAATGACTACCTGTTCCGGGATTTTCTTCAATCTTTTACTTTCCACGATGATCACCTCAGAATGCCGGCTCCCTTTCAACCTCTGTGGGTCTCTGGCCGGGTATATCCACATCGATTGCAGTACCGGACAGATCATTGTCAGCTCCTGCCGGATCGGCCTCGTATCCCAGGGCCTGCCAGTCGATTGCACTTGCCGTTACGCCATGGCAGTCACCACATCCGAGCGGCTGGGCGAGTCCGGTGGTAGAGCTTGCAACATTGTGACTCACCGGGAAGTACATTTCCACTGTCCTGAGAACTGCGTTGGGATAGTCGGCCTCGCCGTCACCGTCTGCATCGAAGGACCTTATCTCCCCCTCTGTGACTGCACTGTCATTATCTGCATCAGCTCTCTGCACGTGTGCAGGCAGTATCGGATTACCTATTGCAGAACTGTTGTCCGGATCTGCGACCACTGCGGGGTTGTTGCCTTCATCCCACCAGGTGCCGGTTATCACGCTGAAAGGCCTCAGCATGGCATTGGGGGAATCACTGCTGCCGTTAACAGGAAGACGGTCATAGTAAGTGCCATCATACCATGCAAGCACCGGAGTGAAAGTAGAATCATGGGTCACCACTTCACGAGTGCCGTTAGCCCAGCTGAATTCCCTTATAGGGGACTCGCCCGATATCTCACCTCCGGGAAGAGCCGGTATGTGGCATGACTCACAGCTCACGGTTTCAAGATGCCCATCCGTCATCGCACCATGAGATATGCCTGCATGGCATCCGACGGAATCACAGCTCTGTACCTCTCCCTCGAATGCCTCATGCATTTCCTCGGGGGCGTTGAGCAGTTCCTTGCGTCCTATCTGGTGATCCTCAGTGGCATGGCACTCATAGCAGCTCACATTCGCATGCACATCATACTGGGCATGATCAGGGGAAGTCCATGTAACTGCAGTTGTGGAAACCTCGCTTACATGGCAGTTGGCGCACAGTTCCTTCCTTGGAGCACCGTTCACATGATCGTGTATCTCAGTGACTATGGGAAGCGGCGTAAGTACGTCAAGCATGTAGCTCAGGACATAAAGAGGATCCTGTTCTGCATGGGTTCTTGCCTCATCGAGAGCTGCATCAGTCGCCACTTCAATGTTACCGGCACTGATAGCTCCTGCACGTGCATGGAAATCATAAAGGCCGTTCTGTTCATGGCATACCATGCAGTCGATGTCCATACCATATTCCGCCATGTACCCGCCTCCGGGATGTACCTGGCCGTATGTGCTTGCCCTGGCATCACCCTGAATGCTTCCGGCAACCACTCCGTATTCCATTATAGAGGTCCACTGGGCAAGATCTTGCTGCACATGATATGACCTGGAAACCTCGTCGTACATCCCAATATGACAGCCTCCGCAGGAACTGTCAGACCATTCCTGTTGTGTCATATAATGGACGGCCATTACATCATTGCCATTATAACCAACGTACGCATATACGCCGGCTGCGGCAAACATGAAAACAAGGATTGCAATTAAAACCGTGTTCAATTTAGACATAAATAACCTCACTGCTCTTTCGCTTGAGCCACTTCCTCGAGTTCCTTCAGAACAATACCAATTGCATTGCGCAGGTTATGTTCACTGGTTATTTTCATTTCATCTGACACGTATGCGCTGATCTCGAAAGACTTACGGACGACCCTTACATTGAAGTCGAAGAATTTATCCATCAGTCCCTTTTTAGGCGTGTAGCCATAAAAGTCCACATCCAGATGGTTACCAAGGACATTCGCCCTGAGTTCTATTTTATCAAGAGGCGAACCAGGCTTGACATATATGATAGTGTGCCTTGAAGAAGCGAAGTGCTTCTCTATACCTCTCCAGCCATACTCTTCCATTAACTGATGAAGTGCAACAATCAGGTATCTGTCCTTACTTGAATTGCCACCAGTCCCTGTTTTTTCATCCGGGCTCTTCATTATGATTACTTCCTGCAGATAAACCGTATAACAAATATCGATATGTAAGAAACTCGATTGAGCTTACTGTACCGTCGTGCATATATATTAATTATACTTTTCATACGGCATGAAGTATAAAACAGTTGCCATTGTCATAGTAGTGGCTTTTATGGCATTACTTATTATGAACTATATACCCTCTTCCGGCCAAGGGGGCCCGGGCAGTCTGGAGACCTATAGCAGTACCAGAAGTATAATGGATACGACTGTCACTATCACAGTGCTCGGACATGACGAGGAGCTGGCACATGAGTCCATTGACAAGGCATTTGGAAGAATAGAGTATGTGGATGCCCTTATGAACAACTATGATAATAGCAGCGATCTGAGCGTGCTTAACCGACAGGGATATATCACAGATGCAAATCCGGACCTCGCCTATGTGATAAACAGGTCTGCCTATTATTCAGAGAGCAGCCAGGGAGCCTTTGACATTTCCATACAGCCGCTGCTGGACCTGTGGAAGAGCAAGTTCATTCCCGGGAGCACTAATGCACCGCCCACTGAAGAAGAGATCAATGAGACCCTGAAGCTTGTCAACCATTCTGCCATCACTATAGAGAACAGGAACATAAGTCTTGAGGAAGGCATGAAGCTTACCCTGGGAGGAGTGGCAAAGGGATATGCGGTGGACCTGGCGGTTGAATCGCTCCTGGAGGATGGGATTGAGTCAGGATTTGTCAATGCCGGAGGAGACGGGAGATATATAGGCACAAAGGCAGGAGGCATTCCCTGGAAAGTAGGACTGCAGAATCCCGAGAAGAGTGAAGAGGCGATCGCAGTGATGGACATTGAGGACGTGGCAGTTGCAACAAGCGGCAACTACGAACGCTATTTCAACGAGGCAGCAAAAGTCTCCCATATATCCGACCCGCGGACAGGATATCCCTCACAGAGCCTCATGAGCTCAACTGTTATTGCAGGCAGCGCCATGGATGCTGATGCCTTTGCGACAGCACTGTTCGTCATGGGCGAAGAGGACGGAATGGAAATGATAGAAAAACTTGAAGGAGTGGAGTGCCTTATAATCACTGCAGATAAGAGGATAATCCGCTCAAGCGGATTCTCACAATACGAGAACCAGTGAAAGAGAATATAATTGGGAGAGCTTACTTCAGCCGGACCTCGTGAAGTGTATCATAAAGAGGGCCTTCCGGGGTAAGCGTGCTCCTTTTGAGCCGTATAGAATCCGCCTGCATGGTTCCGATCTCGATGTCCTTCAGCTCCTCGATCAACTGAAGGAACTTTTCCTTATTCTTTTTTGGAAGGTACTTTACCCTTGCCAGAGTTGCATGGGCATTAAAGTCATGAGCGTCTTTCCTGAAACCAAACGGCGATAGCGACTCCTCGACAAGACGGTGCAGTCCATCGAAGTTTCCTTCACAGCCAATCCAGACAACTTTTGCGAACTTTGGCTTGGGAAACGCTCCCACTCCACGAAGGGATACTTCAAAAGGAGCATATGAGATCCCATCCATAACTTTTGCAATGTCACCTATCTGTTCTTCGGGCACTTCCCCAAGGAACTTCATGGTAATATGGACAAGAGAGGGATCCACTAGCTTAAACTTGAAATCATCGAATCTGGACTGTATTTGCGCGATCCTTGAACGCAACTCCTCCGGAAGGTCCACTGCAATAAAGGTCCTCACCAAACCAATCACCTATATTCATTTGATGCAGTGACTTAAATTGTTGGCGCTGGGAGACAAGTTTTTATTTATAATGGGAGATATTATATATAAGTGGTTCAAAACGACATCACTGAGGGGAAAAATGGACAATATCAGATCAGTTGTAAAAGCGGCAATCAGACTTGCTGAGGATTTGGGATCCACCGCCATTATAATTTCAGGTGATGTCGACCAGAACGATGTCAGAACGGAAGTACCTGTCTTCTTTACATCCCGCCGCCCAAAGAGCATCATAGATCACCTGGTCGCAACCAGTAAGGGCAGGGAAGAGAAGCTCAAAGAGATCACTGACAGGATAGCACAGCAGGCTACCGGCAGGATAGACCAGATAGAGAATATATCTGCTGTCGAGCATATGCTTGGCGAACTGAAGGAGGGTCTTGTTGTGGGGATTATAGAAACTGCAGATTCCAGCGCCATTGTCGTTCATGACCTGGGAGAGAACCCGTTGGTGAAAGCTTTGAAGACCTGTGAGGAGAGAGTTCAGCCTGATGTGATGCAGGCAGTGCTGAAGATCGCCTTTGATATAGCCAACATGGGCAGAGAGGGAAAGCAGGTGGGCACGGCGTTCATCCTGGGAGACGTAGAGGAAGTCATGATCCGTTCACACCAGATAATCCTCAACCCTTATGCAGGTCACAGGGACGAGGACAGAGATGTCCTTAACCGCAACAACTGGGAATCCGTAAAGGAGTTTGCACAGCTTGACGGCGTGTTCGTGATATCCGAGGACGGGAAGATGGAGGCCGCAGGAAGGTACCTGGATGTGGATGCCAGAGACATCAGGCTGGACAAGGGCCTTGGAGGGAGGCACGTCTCGGCAGCCGCCATAAGCAGGGACACCGTCTCCATAGCTATCACGGTCTCGGAATCCGGCGGAGTCATTCACGTCTACATGGACGGAAAGGAGCTCATGGCCATAGAGTCAACGGAAAGGGCAAAGTGCTTCCAATAACAGTATAGTATTTTAAAAGAAAAAAATTGCCGGCTGAATGCCGGACTTTTACAATGCTCTTTGCTTTTAGTACCAGATCTTGATCTTGCCGACTTCGTCCATGACCAGTGCAGTTGCAAGGTAGAGTGCTGCAAGACCGACGAGGAGGGTTATTGCTCCTGCAACGACCAGTGGCAGTACTCCGAAGAACACAGCTGCAAGGCTGAAGAAAGTCAGGTCAAGCAGTATGAATACAAGGATGATCCCTTTTACACCGATCTTAAGTGTGACTATTGTCAGTAAGGTTGCAATAATGCCCCATATGAGGGTGAAGAATCCCATAGAGGTTGCACTTGCAGCTTCCAACGGAGCACCCCAGAGACCTGCAGGAGCAAGGTTGATGTATGAGAAACCGAGCCACCAGAGACCGAAGATTGTGAACGCTGTGCCACCAAAGGTGTCTCCTTTCTTCCATAGCTGCCAGCCTGCGATCAGTTCGGAGAATCCTCCGAGGAATATTGCCATTGCAATTACTACCAGTGCGTCACTGAACATGCCCATGTTCAGAAGACCTGCAAATGTTGCTGCGAAACCCAGTCCGTAGAAACCTGTTGCTGCCGGGCTTGCAGTCCTGTCTTTTATAATTACTTCTCCATCCATAGTTAATCACTTCCCTAACATATTTTTCAATAATTACTATCAATTACTGATAATTCAGATATAACTGACATCAAAGGTCTGTAAAACAAACAACCTGCAAATGCTGTAATTTTATTATGCTTATTAGTATCACTAAGTGTCTATCACCAATTCTACCATTTACACCTCCTGATAAGGACTTTGGCAGAGTAGTATATATCCTTTTTGTTCGTTACCTGAACATGAAGCGGACTTAATAAGCCCTTTTGCGTATTTGAGTCACCATAGGGATTCAATACGACCTTAAGATGAAATAGCCGCTCTGATTTAAAAAAAAGCTCAATATAACTCTTTATTATAAAAAGATAATATAGAGAGATAAATATAAATCGATAAATTCTTCTGTCTGCGCCATTTGTGAATGATTCATGCACAACCTACCCGAAAAGTTTATTAAGCACTGTTAAATAAATACATAAGTCTCGGTGACGATGCAGAGGGACCAGACAGAGTATGGAAGTCCCGTCAGGCAGTGAGTATGTCCACTGGCTATGAACACCGGATCATATCCTGAACCGCAGGAGCGCAGCAATGCCCCCGAGTGCGAGAAGCTTGTGACCCGGCTCGAAAATCGTACTGAATATCACTATCCTTCCCTGGGAATGCTCCACCGACTGCAGGAAAGAATCGATATCCCCTTTTTCCCTTTCCTCACGCAGGAACTCGTCAGCCACCAGCAGCGTCTCTATTGAACCGTAATCCTGGGCAGCCCTGACCTCTTCTATCCCATAGGCAGCCTTTCCCTGTACAGCGATCTCCCTGAGCAGTTCATCCATAAGGGTGGACTCCCTGGCTATCCGGGATTCCTCGGTTATCCTGTCCACAGCACCTCTTCGGAGAACCTCCTGGAAACCGGACATCCCGATGGACGAGGTATCCTCGACCAGTGCCCTTGAAGCAAGTTCAGGCTGCTTGGACTGCAGATACTTGATGAAATCCTCTTTCGTGAATCCGGGGCCCGAAACGACTATAGCCTCGGAACCAGGAGCTGCAGTCACGAGCTTCTCCACTATCTCGTGGAAGAATACATCCCTGAGGGAACCCTCCCCCTTACCTGAGGACTGGCAGATGTGGGAGTACATCTCTATACCGTAATGGCGCACAAGACCGATATCCGCATCACCCTCCTCCACAGCGACCAGCACAACCTTGGGACGCTTTGAGGCTGCCTCCGCCTCATCTATGCGCTCAAGCTGATCCTTTTTCCATGTCTTGATAATGGACAGGTTCGTGCCTTCCTCAACATTGAACGTATGGTGCTGCCCCGCATCCATGCCCTGCTCAATGACCCCGTGTATCCTCAGCCTGTTGGAAAACCTGTGGAACTCCAGGCCCTCAACCCTCAGGCCAAGCCGCACATTCACCTTCTCTGCCTTCTCCGGCCTCAGCTTATCACTTGCGGTGTCAGCCTTCCTTTTCGTCAGGGCAAATACCAGGTCACCGTTCTCTATTATGTACTTCAGATGCCACAGGTCATCAAGAGTTTCAGCTGTTACGGATATTTCGCCTTCACGGCCCCTCATACTTCTGTTTGTGACACGCATCGCAGCACCTGCTGATCATATTATAGCAATTTGGTATCAAGTATCCTGGCATTCAGAACTAATCATAGAGTAATGGGCAAGGGAGATATTAAAGACATTATGCTTTAATATCGGACTCACCCGGGGGAAGCATCATGGCAATCCTGTCAGGCGAAGCTATCTGCTTGACGAAGTTGACTTCCTTGAGCCGATCAACATACACCTTGTAGATCTTTTTCGCTATATCGTTCTGGTTGAACTTCCCGGGAGTCAGTTCTATGACGTGCTGCCCGTGCTGCCTTACTGCTGACACCGGACCTCCTATGACGCGTGTCTCCGCCCCAAGCTCCAGGGCAACAGCCGCTCCCACGGGGACATCACGGAAGTAGTTACGCTCACCGCGGATGATGAAAGCACCCTTTTTCACATACTCGCCTGATTCGGGAGTCTTTGAGACCTGCCCGGGCAGGACCCAGTAGCAATCCCCGCTGAACTGGCCGGACTTCCAGATGCTGGAATAGGATACTACGAACTGTGCGGCCTCCGTCAGGGTCTGTTCGGTCACAGGCTTGCCCTGAGCTTTTATTACGGTCATGGGTGCGCCAGGGTCCTGGGTGTGGAAGACTATATCGCTCTTGTCCATGTACTTCTTTACGAGCTCCTCGTTCGTTTCCGCATCCCTTCCGCCCACTACAAGGAAACCCTCGGATGAATAGAACCATCTGAAGCGGTCGTACCAGTGCTTTTTCATGTGGGCCTTGCGCCTGCCGTCGGAAACTGCCTTCTTTTCCCTCTTCTGCATGGCCGCCCTGGTATCTTCAATAGCCTTCAATGCACCTTCCTTCTTCCTGGCCAGCTTTTTGGCCTTCTCATAGTATGACTGGGCATTCTGCGGGATCGTCAGCTTCAGGTCAATGGTGGCCTTCGTGCCATCAAGGTCAAGCACCATCTTACCCGTGGCCGGGTCGATGCTCGATATGGCCTTTGCCGCGGGGACCGTGTCCTTTGCCTTCTTGAGAATGGACCTTATCTCGTCCCACGAGTAACCCTTCTGCCGGGCGCTCTCGAGGACACCGGTGACAGTTTCTATAGCCTGGTAATGGGCATAGATCTTCTCGGCCACTTCCACCTGTCTTTCAGCGTCCCTGCCGAAGTTCTCTATGGCTTCCTCCTGCTTTTTCAGGCGCCTTTCAAAAACATCCACCTTTTCCTTCTTTACAGCCTCAACTACCTGGGTGACCCCCTCAGCAGACCTTTTGCCGAAAAATGCATCAAGGGCTTTGTTAAAGGAGGGGAAGGCTTCTTTCTCAAGACCTGCATGTGATCTGAGTTCAAACGGGGCTACATCGACCGGCCTGGTCTCACCCTTTATTTCCTTTTTAACGATATACGGGCTGAGCTCTCCCTTTGTGAGCGGGGAGAACAGTTCCCGCATCGAGCCTGCAATGCGTACAACACCTTCAATGCCCATGTCCCTCGCAGGAGTGTTCTTATCGATCCCGGCCCTGAGGCATACCTCTTCTGCCAGGGTGCCTCCCAGGTTGAACCTGGTGGCTATGGTGCGCACCACATCCGAATCCGAGGACGAGAACACGGCCTCCAGGTCCTTCTCGCCTGCATCCACAGGGCTAAGCTGGGCCTCAGGATACTGGTAGACCTCTCCACTCCTTATCCTTCTGCCCCTGAAAGTCACTGGCCTCATGGGAAGGATGATCTTGCGTTCCGAGTCCAGCAGGACTATATTGCCAGGGGAGAAGAGCTCTGCAACGAGTATTGTCTCAACGCCGCCGCGGACCATGCCGATCTCAATGATCCTGTCAAAATCGTACTGTTTCACATAGGTGATGCGGCCTGCCATCACATGTTTTCTCAAAAGCATGGGAAAAGACTGCGGTATCTTGGGGCTCTCAAGTATGTGCTCGCTCATGTGGGCACGTTTGCCTGCCTCAATGACAAGATTGTCCTTGCCCTTGTTATAAACAAAGAGGTTGATACGCAGCTCATCGGGCGCAGGCTGGTATATCTTGCCTATCTTTGAATCGATGATAGAGTTCTCTCCCGAACTCAGTTCAAACACCAGAGCAGCAACATCTGCACTTGTCATTTCCTGCTTCATGCGGGAACTATAATGCGAATGAAGACTATAAGTTTTATGACGGATTAAGTCAATTAGGACTACTGCAAAATTTCATACTTCCGGAGAAAACTGTACATATGGATGATAAAACACGGGCTTTCATTGTATCGAAATTCCAGGAATATTACTCACAGGCGCAACTCACACTGCCGCCGGAGTTCACTTCAAGGGAATGGGGATTCATCGAGTTCGGAAGTGCAGACGACGTTTTCATGAAAAGGCACAGGGACTTCGGGTCAGAGGGGGAACTGTATGACTACCTCAGGGGAATGGCGCCTGCCCATGCATACTACTCCGTGGCCTACTATGAGTATCCGGGAGCCCCGAAGATGAAGGAGAAGAACTGGCTTAAGGCAGACCTGATATTCGATATAGACTCGGACCATCTCCCAGGCAAGATAAATTCCTACGGCGACATGCTGGAGAAAGGAAAAAAAGAAACCCTCAAGCTGCTGGATTTCCTCATCAATGATTTCGGATTCGATGAGAGCGCCGTACATGCAGTATTCTCAGGAGGGAGAGGATATCATTTTCATATCAGCGATCCTTCGGTGCTGTCCCTTGAAAGCCCTGAAAGGCGTGAGATCGTTGATTATATTAGTGGAAAAATTAGCCCCGAAATGCACTATAGTAAAGAATGGATGGTTGGAGAACATGGAAGTGGTACAGAAACATTCAGAGGTAAAACAGCTGTACCTTATAAATACATTTTAAGAAATAATGGAGCAGGGTGGGGGAAAAGGATTGCAAATTATATTGTCCAATACCTGATATCTGAATCTACGAAACCTGACAAGGACATGTTTCGAGAACTGAGGGATTTAAAGGGATTTGGGAAAAGCACATCCAAAAGATTTCAAGAACTAAAGAGAATATCTAAAAGCTCAGCAGCTTTACAAGACATCATTAAATATGGGAGATTGGATTTTGGACCCGTTGACGATTTTCAAGATGTAATTCATCAATTAATAAGCCAAGCTGTAGATCAATCAAAAGTAAATTTTGGGAATACTCAGGTTGACGAGCCGGTCACCGCAGACATAAAGCGCCTCATACGCCTTCCCGGGTCCCTTCACGGCAAGTCAGGGATGAAAGTGACTGCCCTAAAGATGGACGAGCTTGAAGGTTTCGAGCCCCTGAACGATGCTGTGGTGTTCGGGGACAAATCGGTAAAGATAAAAGCAATCAAGCCTTTTGCTGTGCAGATGAAAGGAAAGGATCTCATGGTAGAGGAAGGCGTGCAGGAAGTGCCGGAATATGCGGCTGTGTACCTGATATGCAGAGGTGTGGCTGAATATGGATCGCACTGAGCTTACCGATACCCTGAGAGAGGAAAGAAGCTCTTCCCTTAAGTCCATGAATACAGACTTCTATCAAAAGGTGGAAGAATACATCAAGGAACTGGAGGAAGAGATATCACGGCTGAAGAACCCGCGTTCAGTGGAAGCTAAGATACTGGAAGACGAGCTCCAGAACGCTATCACCTCCGTGGAACTTATTTTCATGCGCCGCATAAAAAAGATAATTGGCAGCGCCACAACCAATGCTTTTTCCAGCAAGTCCACCATACAGGATATAGGGAAATTGCTTCCGCAGGAGAAGGAAGTATATGAGGCTGTGCTCTCAGCAATCAACACAGCGCGCAGGCAGATGCTTGAGCCTGTTATCAATCCTCACATATCCCCGGCAGAGGAGAAGGGAAAAGGACATATCCCATCAGGGAGTACACTATCCGGGGAGAGCAGGGCAGCACATGTTCCTGAAGCTTCAGATGCAGCAGCGGAAGCCTTTACTGGGAAAGCCGGTACCACTGCGGACACTGCTCCCGAGGTTCAGGAAAAGGACGAAAGAGAACAGATAGCCAAAAGTAATATAAATAAGGAATTCGTTGTTGTGCGAATACTGGAAAACGTGCCTACTTTCAAGGCTATGGACAATCGCAATTATACATTGTGTGCGGAAGACGTTGTTGTTCTGCCGGCCCTTAATGCTAAGGTGCTTGTTAAACGCAACGTGGCACAGATGATCACAGATAATTGACTCAGACTTATTCAAGGTGTAGATAATGAAGATCCCGAAGAGATTCAAAACATATTGCCCTTCATGCAAGAAACACACTGAGATAGTTGTGGAAAGAGTGAAGAAGGGAAAAGCATCGTCTTTGACACACATTGCAAGACAGAAGAAGAGACAGACCGGAATAGGCAACACCGGTAAATTCTCAAAGGTCCCCGGAGGAGACAAACCCACCAAGAGGATCTGGCTCAAGTACAAGTGCACTGAGTGCAACAAAGCACACCAGAGGCCAGCTTTCAGAGCAAAGAAATTCGAATTCGCGGAGTGATTTAAATGATGAACAAGCCCAAGAGCAGATTCCTGCGTGTGAAATGCAACGACTGCGAGAACGAGCAGGTCATCTTCGGCAGTGCAAGCCGCAAGGTAACATGCCTCGTTTGCGGCAGGACACTTGCAGAGCCCACCGGCGGCAAATCCACGATAACAACGCATATCCTTGAAGTCCTTGAATAAAGGGGTCCATAATGGAAAAGAACAATTGGCCAGAGATCGGAGAATTCGTTGTATGTACCGTTAAGGATGTCACTGACTTCGGCGCATACACGACACTGGAAGAGTATGACGGGAAGGAAGGTTTCATCCATATCTCCGAGATCAAGGCCGGATGGGTCAAGTACGTCAGGGACCACGTGAGAGAAGGACAGAAGATAGTCTGTAAAGTACTCAATGTGGACCCCTCCCGCCGTCACATTGACCTTTCCCTCAAGGATGTCAATGAGCACCAGAAGCGTGCAAAGATCCAGGAATGGAAGAGCGAGCAGAAAGCTACCAAATGGCTCCAGTTCGTGGCAGAGGAGACAGGCACCAATGAGGAAGAGATGCAGAAGGTTGCCCAGAAGCTGGCAGAGCATTTCGGCAGCCTGTACTCGGCCTTTGAAGAAGCCGCAATGATCGGCGCCAACGCTTTCAATGACGTCAAGCTGAAGAAGAAACTGACAGCCAGCATAGTCCAGATTGCGCAGAACAATATCAAGCTGCCTTATGTGGATATCGCAGGCTATGTCGACCTGACCTGCATCCTGCCCGAAGGGATAGAGGTCATAAAATCAGCCCTGATAGCAGCCAATGATATCCAGGAAGAGAATGTAAGGGTGGACATCACTTACACAGGTGCGCCCAGGTACCGCATAAAAGTGATCGCACCGGACTACAAGAAAGCGGAATCAGTGCTTAAGAAAGCTGCCACCACAGCTGTCACTACTATCGAGCAGCTTGGCGGGAAGGGAGAGTTCCACCGGCACAACGATACAGTAAAGGCGTGATGTTCTTTTGGGACTGAAGATCCACAGATGCCGGAACTGCAGCAGGTACACCTTCGAGGAGAAGTGCCCTTCATGCGGATCAGTTGCCGTGGACCCCAGTCCTGCCAGATACTCCCCTAAGGACCCGTATGGTAAATATCGCCGCTTGGCAAGGAAGGAGGAACTATGCAGGAAATAAAAGTAATTCGGCTTAAGGATGAACTTCAGCTACGAGAACCGGTATTCCTTGTGGGCCTTCCCGGCGTGGGACATGTAGGAAAACTTGTTGCAGAACACCTTATCGAAGAGCTTGATGCAGAGAAGATCATCGAGATATACTCACATCACTTTCCTCCACAGGTACTCGTTGACGAGAACAGCGAGATCCATATGGTCAACAACGAGATGTATATCTGCAGTACTGACGAATGCGATATTCTCATCCTTGTAGGGGACCACCAGAGCAGTACTGCTGAAGGGCACTACCAGCTATGCGACCTCTATCTTGACATCGCAGAAGAGTTCGGGATCAAAAAGATATATACGCTTGGAGGATTCCCTACAGGGCAGCTCACACATTCCGATGAGGTCCTGGGAGCCGTCAATAACCCGGAGCTTAAGGAAGAGCTCGTTAATGCAGGAGTCGTTTTCAGGGAGAACGAGCCCGGAGGAGGGATCGTAGGCGCTTCAGGTCTTATACTGGGACTGAGCAGGTTCAGGAAAATGGATGCTGCATGCCTTATGGGACTTACTTCCGGATACCTTGTGGACCCCAAGAGCGCGCAATCACTGCTGAAGGTCATATCCAGGCTGTTCTCTATCGAGATTGATGAAGGTCCCCTCGAAGAGCGTGCAAAGGAGATGGAGAAGATCGTTGCCCGTCTCAAAGAGGTCGAACAGCAGCAACAGCAGATGGCTATGCCTGAAGCGAATATCAAGGACGAGGACCTGCGATACATCGGCTGAAGGTGTCTGATGATAATCAACGCAGACCTCCACCTGCACTCAAAATATTCAATGGCCTGTTCGGGCAGAATGGACCTTCCCACCATCGCACAGGAAGCTGCAAAAAAAGGCATAGACCTGGTCGCAACAGGAGACTGTATACATCCCCTGTGGATGAAAGAGATCAGGAAAGCCTCCCTTGACGACGAGAACATATCCATAGGAAGGACTTCTTTTACACTTACCACTGAAATAGAGGATGCAAACCGAGTGCATCATCTTCTGATACTGCCGTCCCTGTCAAAGGCAGAAGAGCTCGCAGAAACAATATCCCGATATGGCAACCTGGAATCCGACGGACGCCCTACCGTGCGCCTTGACGGAGTGCAGATTGCCGAGATAGCAAGGGATGTTAGCGCCCTGATAGGCCCGTGTCATGCTTTTACTCCCTGGACTGCAATGTATGCATACCATGATTCCCTTAAGAGCTGCTATGGAGACATGACGGACTATGTTTCCTTCCTCGAGCTGGGCCTGAGTGCGGATAGCGATTATGCTGACCGCATAAGCGAACTGCACAGACTTACCTTCCTTTCCAACTCCGATGCACACTCCCCGGTTTCCAATAAGCTTGCAAGGGAATTCAACAGGATGGAAGTGCCCGATATGTCCTTTGAAGGGCTAAGGAAAGCAATCCTCAGGGAGAACAGTTATCGTGTGATCCTGAATGTCGGATTCTATCCTCAGGAAGGAAAGTACAATGAATCTGCCTGCATCAAATGCTTCACCCATTACTCACTGGAAGAGAGCGTATCAAAAAAATGGAAATGCAGTGTTTGCGGCGGCCGGATAAAGAAAGGCGTATATGACAGGGTCAACGAGCTTGCAGACCTGCCGGAGCCCATCCATCCTGAACACAGGCCCCCCTACGTACACCTGATGCCCCTGTCAGAGATCATCATGATGGCCCTGGGGCATGCAAGCATCAATACGAAGGGAGTACAGGACGCCTGGAATGCGCTCCTTGACAGGTTCACGGATGAACTGCAGGTGCTCCTGCATGTACCTGCCGAAAGCATGGACTTCGTGGACAGGAGGATAGTTGACGCGATCCTTGCATTCAGGGAAGAGAGAGTGATCCTCCACCCCGGAGGGGGCGGGCAGTATGGCCGCATAGAACTTCCCTCTGGTACGGATACGGGCAGAGCGGGGAAAGGTGAGAAGGGCAGGGACAATAAAAAAGGCCAGAGCTCACTGTTTGACTTTTGATCCGGGCATAATCTCGATACCTATATAATACATAAAAACCTTGGAACACTGCGTGCCGAGGTGGCAGAGCGGACTAATCCGAAGGCTTGACCGCCCAGGAGTCCAAACGCGACCGGCTCGAGACCGGTTTCTCCGGGAGGAGTGCTTGGGTTCAAATCCCAACCTCGGCGTTAAAATAACAGTTAAAAGCTATAACACTTTCACTCTGCACGGGTAATCAATAAATAAAAACCTTGAAGAGTGATATTATGGCGTCTATTTACAATCACGAAAAAAGTTTAAGTTTACTTGAACAAAGGATTGAAGCTGCTAGTTACAGTCGTGAGAATAAAGATTTAATGTACAGATTTCGGGATGTTCTTTATGCGGAGGGTCTCAAAACTGTTCGAGTGCTTAAATATATTTCAACACTTCATATTTTAGTTCGTGATTATAATCTTGATTTAAAAAACGCTACTATTGACGATCTCTATCGTGTGGTTGGAAAAATTGAACGTAAAGATATTAAGCAGTGGACTAAACACGATTATAAGCTAACTCTTAAGCGTTTCTTTCGTTGGCAGAATGGAGGGGATGATCCGGAATGCACAAAATGGATTCGTGTAAAGGGCCAAATTAACAGGAAGATTCCTGAGGAACTTTTAACGGAGTCTGATATTAAAAAGATGATTCTTGCAGCTAATCATTTAAGGGATAAGGCCTTTATTGCTGTTCTTTATGACAGTGGTGCTCGTATAAGTGAAATTGGAAATTTGAAATTAAAGCATATTGTATATGATCAATACGGAGCTGTTTTAACTATTGATGGTAAAACAGGAATGAGAAGAGTAAGGCTTGTTTTTTCTGTCCCTTATCTTGCTTCCTGGATTGATATGCACCCTAATAAAATGAATTCGGATTCGTTTTTATGGCTTAATATTGGCCAGCGAAACCAAGGAGGACATATGCAGCATCCGGCTTTTAGTTCTCTTGTCAAAAGAATTGCTAAAAAGGCCGGAGTTGATAAAAGAGTTTATAGTCATCTTTTTAGGCATTCCCGAAGTACTGAATTAGCCCAACACCTTACCCAGGCACAAATGGAGGACCATTTAGGATGGGTTCATGGTTCAGATATGCCTCGAACTTATATTCACTTATCAGGTCGTCAAATTGATGACGCTATTTTAAGAATTCATGGAATAGTTAAAAAAGAAGATTTAAGGCCTGAATTAACTGCAGTTACGTGTTTACGGTGTGAACATGTAAATGGTTCTACATCTAAATTTTGTGCTAAGTGTGGAATGGTTCTTAATATAGAAACTGCAGTGAATCTTGATGAAAAAAGGGCTGAAATTTCCATTGCCTTAATGGAGCTTGCAGCTAGGGATCCAGAAGTTGCAAAAATATTAGCTGAAGTTGTGTTATGAAATTTGGTCTAAATGTACTCAAAATAAGGGCTAAATTTCCACTGGAACCACTATTTTATGTGGTACTGTTATTTTTCATTACTTTTTTTCATCGTTAAAGCTCTTGTTATCGTTTGCTTATTTAGATACTACTTTTATAATAATATGTTAAATCTTATCTAGTTAGCAATAATGCCGCTACGCGGCGTTTTGGCTTTTTTCTCCTGTTCCCTTAGGTACACGATTAAGGCGTGTGTGCCAACCTTGGCACGCACATTGATTTTAAGGTTCTTTTTTCGGGGGTTTATTTATAAAAAAGCTTCACATGAAATAGAGGTTAGAAAAATAAAACTTATATTTCCTTTCTTTTCCGTATAAGGTCAGTCGGTCGGTCGCGGGCTTCGCACAGTCTGTTTGAGGACTTACGCTTAATGCCTGGCGTCCCAGTGGGCGCAGGCTTTAAGCAGTAAGTCCGAGTGTGCGAAAATAGCCCGTGACTGACTGACCCAACCGGAAATAATCTCCATACTAAAACAACTACCCTTTCTTTTCCGGCATGGGAAGGAGAGAAGGGAAGCGGGCTTCTTTACGGTCCCTTTCCTGTACTAAAATTCTACGATTTACTCAAGCACTCCATTTTTCCAGAAAAAATATTCCTTCGGATTTCTCTCAAAGGCCTCTATCGCAGAAGGGTATAACTGATTATACTTAATCTCTTCAATAGGTACACAAAACATCCTCTCCGGTTTTCCCGGCTCCCCTCCAAAACCGATAACAATAAAAAGTGGTATTCCTGTCTTTTCCCTATAATCTCTGTATCTTTCCATCTGTTCATATTTGCACCATGCTATTTTTCCCTGGTACAGTCCTGATCTAAACTTACACTCAATAGAAAATTCCTCATCAGTAGGTACGTATCTTATCCTTAAGTCAGGATCAGAATCAGACTCAACATATCTATTATGTTTTCTGTTAATGTCAGTTGTCCAGGCCACTATAGAAAAATACTTCCTGCTGAACTTCTTAACTACAAAGCTCTCAAACTCGTTTCCTTTCTCTATCTTCTCTTCCATGATGTTGTTTTCGGAAGGCTCCTTTTCTTTCATGGAAGGCTTTCTATCTACTTTCTCTTCTTCATCATCCAGAAATGCATTAATAGCCTTAGAAAATCTGTCCTTGATACTCATAAACCTAAGAAGGTTTGTACATATTTATAAAAGGAATGTATCTTAGTGCCAGGTGGGGGCGCTTGCGCGTAGGTGAGGGAGAGACCTGCAGCGGGTCAGCGAGGGCACATTTCCCTTAGAGGCTCTTTCGGATCGTTCACTTAAATCAGTCTTTCCAGATAGAACTTTTCAGGTATAAAAAAGGGGTTGCTGTGGAAACATGCCTAACTAACTTGTAATCTCCTATTTACAGGGAGATAGCTCCCCACAGCTTAATAATAAACCACTTTATTGTGGATGCTAAGTCTAGTCAATAAGTTCTATAATCTCTAATTATTTATAACTTTCGTGATTCATTTTAGTCTTTTTAGTTTCGTTGTAAATTAAACAAAATTGTTTTTTCAAAATAAAGAAATATGCTCTTTGTTTATGATGGATTAAACTTGAAATGGCCGTCATTTTTTACGGATCATCTTTTTTTCTCGTTTGGTTTATAAGTCGCTTTTTTTTAACGTTCCGGCGCGCATGTGCGCTCATGTCCTCCCGGGATTGGGCGCACATGCGCCAGTTAATGAGACTTTTAAAGAGATTTCCTCAAATTTAATTATCATAAGCTTTATTTGCTTAATAAAAAGTTATTTAAACATATGAATTCAATGAATAAGCTAAGTGAAAGTGTTTAAGGATTTTAACTCTGTTTTTTTCTCCCAACCTCGGCGTTACTGATTCCGCCCCCTGTGTGGTTGAAAATATCCTATATTGCACTTACCCTGACAGACTGCTGGCGATAGTGCTCAAAAAGTTCCTTACCCCATTCCACCGCATCAGGGCTGCAACAGACTAAGCGCTTGTAATCGTATGTGCCCTTGTCAGTAAGCAGTTTCAGTTCAATACATGCATCGTTGACTTTGAATGAAAGGAAAGGCATATCTTCGGCATAGACATAAAGTTCAACCTTCCTGTTCTTCAGAAGACTTCTTATATGCTCACTGTGGTCCTTTCTAACCTTATCAAACAGACAGATGTCGAAAATTAAGGACAGGTTGATCCTTCTTTCCAGTATCTCAGAGAACAGCTCCGGAAAAGCGGGATGCAGGCAGGTAGCTGCCACACTGACAGAGCCTGATGCCTTGGACATCTCATGAACTTCCCTGTTATAATCGTAAATGTCCGGGAAATTGGGTTTAATGATAGTGCAGGAGTTTAGCTTATGCAGCTTTTTAAGCAGAGGAGAAGGTATGAAGTCCAGATTACGACTTCTCCAGAACCCCTCAGCGGCATTCATTGTAGTTTCAATGCACAAGAGAGGCTTGAGTTTCTCGACAATCAGCTCTCCTATCCGGGTAAGTGCATAGATGCCATTTTTCCCGGTGATAAGATAGCTTTCTTCCAAAAGCCCTGTTATGGAAGGCAGTTCACTTATACTCACATCAAGAGATGATGCAAGTCCGCCAGATTCTTTTGGACCCTCGTTCAAAATTAAAAGTGCATGCCTTATCTGTTCTGATGCGATTAGTTCTTGAATTGATGTCTTTTCCATTCAAGTATGCCCCACTGTATGTCAAATTGCTTCTGTCAAACATGGTACCGAAGAACCTCCCTCTATGCCAGATGCTTAAAGAAGTGCTCCAATCCTCCTCAGAAATAAAAGTTGTTTTTTTATTTAAAGGTTATTAAGCTATAATTAGCTTAATGGTATAAGTGCTAGTTTAAATTAGACAGTCTATTGAAAAATAGCTTTATCGGAGCCGCATATATTAGAAGCGGGCATGCCTGCTGGATTACCTGATGTATCTCAAAGTGCTTCAGCGGGTAAGAGGGATCATGCTCCCCCTCTTCCGCCAAATGACTGGCTGCTCCCACCGGTACCGCCCTCTTCCATGGAACGGCTCCCGAATGCCTGCTTGTTCTCTTCTGAAGGTTCTTTTTCCCCGAATGGCTGGTCACTCTGGCTTTCAGTTTCTGCTTCTGAACCGCCTCTCATATCCTTGACCTTCTGGGATACTTTCTCAGCACCCTGCCTGACCCTGTCAGTAAGGGAACCCTCTTCAGCCTGCATGTCTTTTACTCTTTGGCCTACTTTCTCTGCACCTTCCCTGACCATCTCAGTTACAGAACTCTTACCTTCCTGTGAGCGCTTTTCCTTTCTCTCTCTCACCCTCCGGTTCACGTCCTCTGCCATGTGGGTGCCAGCCTCCCTTACCCTCGATGCGGTCTGAGGAAGTCTGGCCGCCAGCTCAGGGATCACATCAATAATGCTATTGAAGCTGCTCCTGCCTGACAGCGTCAGTAAGCGAACATCTTCTTCGGAAATGACCACAAAGCCGATGGGCTCCATATTGACTCCTGCATATCCGCCACCTGCATACCCATCCCTGCCGTTCCCCTGGTGGTTTTCACCGCCTGCACTTCCGAAACCAGCAGAGACTTTCATGATTGGCATTATGGTCTTCCCTTCCCAGGTAGTGGGCTCGCCCACCAAGGTCTTCGTGTTCACTATGCTCTCTGTTTCATGAGTTATTTCCTTGATTATGTCATCTAACCCCATGTATTCTCCCCATTTCTTTAATGTGTGTTTTTGTAGTATAGTTTATTATGTGCCTTATAGTTTAAAAGTGAATCTACAAAGGCCGCATTTTTTTATGCACAATTAAAGGATATAGAATAACATCCAATGCATCTTCAAATCACCCGAAAATAAAGTATTTTCTATCCAATATATTTATAAGTGGTGTTTGTAGCCTCACAAAACTTAAGTAGTTCGAGATTAATAAATATATAAACTAAATGATTAATTTTGAAGAACCATGATTCACAAAAGTGCAGACCCTCATAAGAAAAGCTCACAGAAAACACGCTCAAACGCATCCCTCAATTCCAGGGTCCGCCAGCTTAGTGAAGAACTCTGTTTGCTGAGTAAGGAACTGGCAGATACAAAAGAATTCTATAGTGAGCGCCTGGAGAATCTTAATGATGTAGTCTTCTCTATTGATAACGACGGCATGTTCACATACATAAACTCAGCTATCGAAAACATAACCGGATATAAGGTTGAAGAGATTATCGGAACACCTTATGCAAGATATATACACCCGGAAGATCTTCCGGGGCTGATGGAAGATATCAGGTTTACGATCGCAGGCGAGAGAAAACCCTACATGTTCCGCATAATAAAGAAATCGGGAGATATCACCTATGTGCATACCACATCCCGCCCGATCACGCACAATGGAAAGATCACAGGCATTAACGGCCTGATGGTCGATATCGCCATGCTTAAGAAAGTCGAGATGAACCTCAGGAAGGAGAGGGATAAAGCCCAGAAGTATCTTGACGTGGTAGCTGTCAGTATACTTGCCACCAGCAGGGAAGGGAAGATCTTCCTCATAAACAAGAAAGGCTGCGAGATCCTTGGATATGAGGAACGCGAACTTACAGGAAAGGACTTTTTTGAGACCCTGCTGCCAGAGGATATCAGAGAAGAGGCAAAGGAGGAATACAGGAAGCTGATGGAAAAGGAAGTGACCCTCAAGACCAGTTTTGAATCACCGGTCCTGACCAAAAGCATGGAAACCAGAACATTCGAATGGAACAACATGATCCTTGAAGACGAGAATGGAAAGATCCAGGGACTCCTTACATCAGGCACTGACATAACTGACAGAGAGAAAGCTATAAAGGCCCTTGTCATGGCGAAAGTCGTTTCAGATAGCGCTGCCCAGGTTAAAAGAGATTTCATTACAACCATGAGTCATGAGCTAAGGACTCCGCTCAACCATGTCATCGGCTATTCTGACATCCTTCAGAAGGGTGACCTGGGACCTCTTAATGAGGAACAGAGGAAGTGCACAGATATCATTGTCAAAAGCGGAGAGCGGCTGATGATGATTGTCAATTCCATCATAGAGCATTCCCACATAGAAGAAGGAAGCATGAAAGTAGAAAAGAAGGAGTTCCAGCTGTCCTCTTTGATTGCAGCCATTGAAGCATTCGCAATGCCGCTGGCCAGGAAGAAAAAGATTGAACTGGGCTTCCATCTTGAAACCGGCCTGAGGGATATATACTCGGACGAAAACAAATTGAAAACCATCCTTTATGATCTCATAAGCAACGCGATCAAGTTCACCCCCGAAAAAGGAAGCGTTAGCGTGAGATTCACTTCTGCGGACGATATCACCCTGACAGCCATTATTGAAGATACGGGAATCGGCATTTCCGAAGAAGACCGGAGCAAGTTGTTCAAACCCTTTTCCCAGGTTGACTCATCCCTTACAAGAAATTTTGATGGAGTAGGACTTGGATTATATATTGTAAAGGAGTTCGTGGAAATGCTAGAAGGAAGCATTGAGGTGGAAAGCGAGCCCGGGAAAGGCAGTATATTCAGCTTTACAATACCGGTTGAAAAAAAGCAGGACAAGACAGGCACCTCACTGGTCCCGCCTTCCTGATCGTATCAGTTCTTTTTTATCTTCACAGCTGTCCCGTAGGCTAGCAGCTCCGCAGCCCCTGCCATGGTCTGTGACGTGGTGAACCTCACATTCACAACTGCATCGGCACCCATCTTCCTGGCTTCTTCCACCATCCTGTCATAGGACTCCTTCCTTGCCTGGGAGAGCATATCCGAATAACCCTTAAGCTCGCCTCCGACAATGTTCTTCAGGCCTGCTGCAATGTCACTTCCTATGTGCTTGGCGCGAACGGTATTTCCAAAGACCACGCCGAGTATTTCAAGTTCTTTACCTTCTACTCCGTCTGTTGTTGTTACTAACATTTTTTACCTCTTATTCCGGACTTATACTGGTTTCATAATTCGTATTAGCGGGACCTAATTTCCCGCCCTTATCAGTGTGAAGATGAACTTGCTGCCTGTGCAGGGTTCACTCTCGGCCCTTATCGAGCCATCCATGCCTTCAATGAGACCTTTTGTGATCGCGAGTCCCAGTCCGCAGCCCCCGGCGGCACGGGTGGATGTGCTGTCGATCTGATAGAACTTATCAAATACATGATCCAGATGGGACTGATCAATGCCTATGCCCGTATCTGTGACCGTGACCTCCACCCTATCACCGATCTCACGTGCACGGACGGTCACTTTCCCGCCGCGAGGGGTGAATTTGACAGCGTTGTTCAGGAGGTTGACGAACACCTGGACAAGCTTATCCTTATCTGCAAGAACCGCTTCCATCGACGAAGGCACGTCATTAACGAGAGCGACCCCTTTGCTTTCCGAGAAGCGGCGGATGGTCTCAAGAGAGTGCTCCAGGGCCTCCTGCAGGCTCACTGGCTCAATATTGAACTTCATCCTGTTGGACTCGATCCGGGAGATATCGAGGAGGTCATCCACAAGTCTCGCCTGCCGGTCAACGTTGCGTACTATGAGTGCAAGCATTTGCTTCCTGACATTGGGATCACAAGTGTCCTCCAGCAGGAACTCGCTCGAGGTCTTCATGGCCGTGAGCGGAGTCTTGAGCTCATGGGAGACCATGGACAGGAACTCGTTCTTCAGCCGGTCAAGTTCCTTGAGCTTTGTGTTGGCAGATGTCAGCGACTCATTGGACTGCTGGAGTTCGGCCGTCTTTCTCTCCACCTCCCGCTCAAGGGTCTTGTTCCAGTTAAGAAGTATGAAATAGACCTGAGAGCTCACGAACAGAATGAACAGGACAGAGACCGCTGCCACCGTGAACAGTTTTACATAAACCGAGATAATTATGTCGTCAACAGCATCACCGGGGCTTGTAAGGCCCACAGACCATTGCTGATTGTGCCATTTTATTGGCGAATATGAAACAAGCACATACTCACTGCCTTCAGGGGTTTCCAGCCAGTACTTGCCATTGCCAACCTGACCTCTCATCTGCTCTTCAATGATGCGCAGGCGTTCGTCACCAACAGAATCCCCATGATCCAGGTAACTTGCGCCTTTCTCAAAGATACCGGACTCGTCATACAGTATCATCCCGCTATCATCTACGATATAGACATAGCTCTTGCTGTCGGAACTGGTTTCGAACTGCTCGAGGATGCTCTCGTCCGAAACAATGCCGAGGATGGAACCCCTGAACTGACCGTTCTCGAAAACAGGAACCCACACATAGGCTCCGAAAATACCCTCCATCGTGGTCACAGGCTCTGATACGTAGACCTGTCCTGTGTCCCTGACATGCTCGAATGCCCAGGTCATATCATTGGAATAAAGGTTGTAGCCGTGAGGCACACGTTCAGCGGGATACCCGGATACCACGGTACCGCCGGCATCAATGAACTCCAGCACGTAGTAGATATCTGCCACTGCATATACTGTCTCGAACTCGGACATGAACAGGTCTTCCGGAACCCCCTGCTGTTTCCGCGCCACCACCTCCAGCAAGAGCACTCGCTCGTTCAGCAGCTCTGCAATGGAAGAAGAAACATACTGGGTCAGGATGAGCTGCTGGGTTTGGTACTGTTCCTCCACGATGGACCTGACCTCAAGATTTGCCTTCATCCAGAGAAAAAAGATGGAGCCAACCAGCAGCAACACTATCACTGCAAAAATTACAAGGTTCCATCTGTTCTTTTTTTCCCACATAAGGCCGGAATGAAGATTAAAAGAGAAGAAAACTCAGACAGCGCCTCTTCGAAGCACCATCCTTATACGGGCTTTGAGCTCCTTGAGATTGAAAGGTTTTGTAACGTAATCGTCTGCGCCCAGCTCGAGTCCTTCCACCTTGTCGTCAATCTCTCCCTTGGCAGTGAGCATTATAACAGGGATGTGACTGGAAGCCGGGTCAGCCTTGAGGCGCCTGCACACCTCAAAGCCATCCATGCCTGGCATCATGATGTCAAGGAGGATCACGTCAGGGGTCTCAGACTTTGCCTTGCGGATACCCTCGTATCCGTCAAGGGCCTCTATAACATTGTAACCTTCTGCCTCGAGCGCCACCTTGAGTGCGGTGGAGGCGTCGATCTCCTCGTCCACGATGAGGATCTTCTCACGGGTATCTGAAAGAAAGGCTATCCTCTGACGGACCAGACTTTCATCCACTCCAAGTGATCTGGCTATCTCTGCATCGCTTATGCCGGGTTTGCTCTCTATCAGCGCCAGGATCTCAGGATCAATGTTCTCAGTATTCATGGTGATACTACCCTAACTGTGAATAAGTATAGCAGGATGATGTTATTAAAACCTTTCCAAATATCAAAGGGTTGTATCTTAATTAGCCCAGTCGTCCAAATTAAAGAAAGTATTATAACTTATCAATGAATATCTATGCTACGATACAATGGATGCACTGGAAGAGATTTTTGGAAAGACAGCCCAGATGACCGTTCTTAAAAACCTTATACAGCACCGGAACGAATCGACCTATCTTTCCGGCATAGCAGAGGAGACCGGCCTGTCCCATTCCAGTGTCGCGAGGGTCATTGCACCCCTCATCAAAACGGGCATCGTTATAGAGAAGCCACTTGGAAAGCAGATAAGGACCTTCCGCCTGAACCTTGATAACGAGAAGACCCACCTTATACTTGACTTCTATACGAGGCTCAATGAGAAATGAGATGCTTCCCGGTTCAGCTTTCCTGGTCCGCAAACCCGTCCTCTTTAGATGATACGCCAAGCATCAGCACTGCAAATTTTCCTGCTGTTCCTGCAAGCAGATTTATTACATGAAGGGATAACAGCCCCACCGGTAAGGCTGAGAAAAACGCGATCATGGAAAGTTCCGATGAATAAGGATGGAAACCAGCCGGGTGAGGGCCAGACACCAGGGCGTATCCTATCAGGGGTGCCAGGAACAGTAACACTGTCATTGCTATCATGAACAGGGATACACCCAGCGAGAATACTCCCAGAGGGAATTTCAGCAGCAAGAACAGCAGGGCCTTCCATGACACGGGGTTTCTCAGCTTTGACACCCAGCTGTCAAGAACGCTGTCCGGCTTATCCATAGTGTGGGACATCGGTGGTATTTTCACACCCAGAAGCCATTCTGCAAGCTGCCTTTCAAAGGATGCCATTTCCCACCATGCAAGGAAAACAAGCAGCAGTATAGGAATACCCAGCCAGATGCCCAGCAGGTGGAATCCCAGCGACAGGCCGGTCACCAGGAATACAAAATAAGCCGTTCCAAGGGGGAATGTGAACAGCAGGTAAAGGAAATTAAGGTATGTCTGCTTCCTGAAAGCCACAGCTACGAAATCACGCAGGTGCCTTCTGAGAAGGCTGAAGGCTGTGCCAGTTCTCCCAAACATTCGTTCCATCCCGATCGATATAATATATACAAAGTCGTGCATTCTGCCCAAAGGTTCATTTGGCTTGCCTTCGGAGAGAGGAGCAGCCTGAAGGAAGCTTACAGGCTGCATTCATCGTTATTGACTTAAGCACCCCTTCAGGCACCAAACTCCCGGATGCGCTCTGGCCTCCTGACAAGGAAGTATATCAGGGCACCGATCAGGTGAGTGAGAAGGATCACCAATATCCATATCAGCTTGTCGTTACCCGTTGATGGCTCCTTTGTGGCGCAGTCTATGAGCATCCATATCCAGAAAAGGGTCCCTATTATGCCTGCCCCGAAAAACAGGAAGAACAGCAGAAAGGGAATCCCTATGAACAATGCATCGAACATTCTTTACCTCCTTAATTCAGTCATGATATTCTTTCACTCGTGTCTCAGGGCATCTACCGGGTTCATCTTTGCGGCCTTGTTCGCCGGGTATACGCCTGCAACCAGACCTACGATGATCGAGACGAACACGCCAACAAAGATCATGTTCAGCGGGAACACGTGGGGCATACCCATGGCACCGACCACTACGTAAGCTCCAAGTACTCCGAGTGCCGTACCGAAGATGCCGCCAATAAGGCCCACTACCATGGATTCCACAATGAACATCGTGAGGACTTCCCTGTTCTTATATCCAAGAGATTTCATGATACCTATCTCGCTGGTCCTTTCAGTAACCGTCACCAGCATGATGTTCATGATACCTATAGAGCCCACAATGAGAGAGATCAGTGCGACTGCAGTCAGCAAGGAACTGAGGGCTGCCGACATCTGGTCGACCTGTTCCAGTATTTCTTCCTGGTTCATGAGAGAATATGGTTTCGCGTCCTCGTTGTCGACATCGCGTGCAGGGACACCGAGATTCCTGGCAAGCCTGCGGTCGACCTCATCGGTTACATCGGAAATGGATTCCATGCTCTCTGCAGCAGCAAAGAAACCCCAGTAGTAATCCTCTCCCATGATCTCATTCATAGTGGAAATCGGGATAAATATCCGGACGTCAGACTCTATGCCGCTCTGGACAAAGGATGTCTCAGGGCTGGCAATTATGCCCTTGACCTTAAAGTTCCGGGTCACGGTCTCGCCGTTTGCCTTTACAAAGGTCATCTGGATCGTGTTCTTCTCCGATATTGTCCTGCCGAACTTCTCATACGCAACATCGTGACCCAGCACAGCCACATACTTGTCCTTATCTGTGAGAAAGCTGCCGGATTCCATCCGGATATTGGCCACTTCCTCATAGTCCTCGTTCACACCCTGCACCGATATCTGTCTGGTAGTTGAGAGGTATTCCACCTCAGCCACCTGCTGACTTATGGGAGAGACACCCGTTATCCCGGGGGTGCTCTTCACAAGCTCGAGTTCGTTATCATGAAGCAGATTGGAGGTCTTGCTCTGGATGATGATGAAGTTGTTACCGACAGAGCCTATCTCCTCGGTGAAGTACTGGCTGAAACTTGCTCCCAGCGAGACATTGGCTATGACCGCGGCAATGCCTATAATGATCCCCAGGGTCGTGAGGGCCGAGCGCATTTTTGCGCTTCCGATGCTCCCAAGGGCTATCCTTATTGAGTGCTTCAGGCTCAGCATAGGGTAATCTCCTGCATTTACTTGTTACTCTGCTTCTTACGCCTGTAGAGAGCAACAGCAGGAAGCCCGACCAGCAGCGCCAGACCGATGAATGTCAGTGCAAGGCTACCGGTGTTGCCGGAGTCGCTCTGCACTACGCCCACATTCCGTACGCCTACCCGGTCGCTATGGCTGTTCACGCCGTTCCTGTAATCTACCTCGATCGTTACCGGTGAAGAGGTTCCGTTGCCGGAGTCCCTGGCCTTTATCTGGATGGTGAACAGCTCATCGGCGTTCATGGAGCCGATATAGTATTCCTCCGGGGAGAATGCGATATCATCAGATACCAGCCTCACACTGACCGAATTGAGGGTATTGGGATGACTGTTTGCTACATCGAACTCGAAAACACCCTCACCGTCAGTAAGCGTTAGGGGTTTGGAGGGAATGACCTTTACAGCCGAGGAATCAACCCTGACCGGTATCCTCCAGTTATTATTGTAGGCGTGGGAGTTGCCCACCATGAAAAAGTCCAGGTAGTAGGTGCCATCCTCTGTATTGTTATCAATCCTGATATTATAGCTAAGAGTAATAGAATCCCCCGGACCAATGATACCTGAGCCTGAATAGCTGTCACTGGTGACCGTTATCCCTTCAATCCCCCTGAGGGAGGCCGACTGGACCCTTGCATTGGTATCGTATTCCTGGCCATCGATGGTGACCGTGCTGGTTGTGGCGGTGTTCCTGAGAGTGAAACTCACAGTACCCCTGTCACCAGGCATGAATACCGCAGGATCGCTGGATATCTCGCTGAGCTGGATAGTGCCCTTGCTGTCAAAAGTGTCGGAACCCACCCTGAGGGAAACTGTTTTCTTGAACCAGGCGTCCCCGTCATCGGCCTTGTAATAGATATCTATGTTGCCGGTTCCAACCTTCGCATTCCCATCCACGAAGAGGCGGTACTCATGCACCACTGCTTTTTCCGGTGCCAGTATGCCGATGGACTTCACGGCATTCCTCTCGGAATCCAGCGAGAACGGATATTCCGGCTCGATTTTCAGTGAAACAGCATCCGCACGGCCGTACCCGATGTTCTCAACTTTGACCCGGACATCCACATATTTGCCTATCTCGGCAGGGTATGGGTCGTAATCCAGTACATCCACTCTCAGATTCGCACCGGAACTTGCGGATACCGGCGTGAATAATGCAAGTATCATTCCAAGGCAGACTAAAGAGCCTATGATCTTTCGTATAATATCGCTTACCCCAGTCATCAGAATCACTTCAGTTATTTTTTATGTAGCCGTCTTTTATGTGCACTACCCTGTCCACATATTTTTCCATTTCAGGGTCGTGTGTGATCATCACTATGGTGCATCCGTTGCGATGCAACTCTGAAAAGATACCCAGTATCTCCTCACTTGTCTTTGAATCGAGGTTCCCGGTAGGTTCGTCGGCAAGGATAAGGGAAGGTTCATTGATAAGGGACCTGGCTATAGCGACCCTCTGGCGCTGCCCTCCGGAAAGCTCGGTGGGCCTGTGGTTCATGCGGTCATCGAGACCGACCAGCTTTAACAGGTCCTTCGCCCTTTGCGAAGCGTTGTGCCCTTTCTTTGAGTTGGAGTAGGTAGGGAGCAATACATTTTCGTATGCGCTTAAGCGTGGTATCAGGTTGAAGCTCTGGAAAACGAAACCGATCTCAAAGCCCCGAAGCTCGGCGAGCTCGTTGTCAGAGATTGCACATGTATCCTTTCCCATTAGCACGACCTTACCGCTCGTAGGCCTGTCCAGGCATCCGATCATGTTCATCAGTGTGCTTTTTCCCGAGCCTGAAGGACCCATTATCGCAACGAATTCACCCTTTTTAACACACAGATCGATCCCGTGAAGGATAGGAACCTCCATATCCCCGAGGCGATAGCTCTTCCTGAGATCACATATATCGATCACAATGTCATTGCCTTCTGTAACAGAACGATCCAAGTCCTTGCCAACCATGCATATACCTCTAGTATCCCGTCGGAAAACTCGTCTATTATTCGACAGGCTAGACTATTCAGTCTAACTACTTAAGCATTTCCATATATCGACCGGCTGGTCCAATAACTAAAAGAGATGCATGATATCACTCATGCCTGAGAGCTTCCACCGGATCCAGACTGGCAGCCCTGCTGGCCGGATAGACACCTGCAATAAGCCCGACGATTACCGATATGATAAAGCCCAGGAAGATCAGGTACATCGGGAAGACGCGGGGAATATCAAGGTATATCTCGACCGCAAAGGACCCTGCCATCCCAAGCAGGGTTCCAAGGATACCGCCTATAACACCTACTACTACGGACTCAAACATGAAGAGCGTCAGGATATCGGATCTTGTGTAGCCCAGGGATTTCAGCAGGCCGATCTCCTTCGTTCTCTCGGTCACGGTCACCAGCATGATATTCATAATGCCGATGGATCCAACAAGCAGAGCCACCAGGGCTATGACGGTTATCAGTATGGTAAGGGAATTGGAAAGCATATCTAGCTGATCAAGGATGTCCGCCTGATTGAAGATACGGTAGGGTTTTGCATCCTCATTGTCAATATCACGCGCCGGAACTCCAAGGTTCCTTGCAAGTCGCCTGTCCACCTCTTCAGAGACCGGCCTTACGGATTCCGCACTGGCGGTCTTTGCTGAGAAGCCGCTGTAGTCTTCCACCCCGAGAATCTCGTTCATGGTCCGTATAGGGATATAGATGGTGACATCCCTGTCAGGCCCGCCCTGGACAAAGGTGTTATCCTCTCCTTCCAGTACTCCCTTTACCCTGAACTTCCGGGTCACCGTGGTGCCGTCGTTCCTGCGGAAGGTGATATCAATATAGTTCTTGACAGGGACGTTCCTGCCAAACTTCTCCTCAGCCACTTCTTTTCCCAGGACTGCCACATGCCGGTCCTTGTCTGTGAGAAAACTACCCGATCCAACATGAAGGTTGGATATCTCCTGGGTATCCGCACTTACCCCCTGCACGTCTATCTGTCTGGTAGCCGAAAGATAAGTTACGGCAGCAGTCTGCTGGTTGAAGGCCGAGACACCCACCACCCCCGGCGTGTTCCTGATCACTTCAAGCTGCGCATCATAGAATATGTTGACGTCCTGGCTGTATATGATGATGAAATTGGAACCAAGGGAGCCAAGCTCATCAGTGAAATACTGGTTGAAGCTTGTACCCAGTGAAACATTGGCAACCACTGCAGCCACCCCTATAATGATGCCAAGCATGGTAAGGGCTGAACGCAGCTTTGCACTCCTGATGCTGCCAAGTGCTATGACCAGTGCCTCCCTGAGATCCATTGTCCTACTCCTTCCTCAGCGCTTCAACCGGATCCATTCTTGCAGCCTTGTTGGCAGGGTAGACACCTGCAATAAGGCCTATGCCTACAGCCACCACAAAGCCGATCGCGATCTGCCCTGCAGGGAAGATATTGGGCAGCTCAAGATAACTGTTGACCACAAGGGCGGCAGCAACTCCCAGAGCTACTCCAAGTATCCCTCCTATCAGCCCCACTATCATCGACTCTATGATGAATAATACCAGAATATCCTTTTTTGTGAAACCCAGTGCCTTCATCAGACCGATCTCCCGGGTCCTTTCGGCAACAGTGACCAGCATGATGTTCATTATCCCGATAGAGCCTACAATGAGAGAGATCAGTGCAACAGAGGTCAGAAGAGCTGTTAAGGCTGCTGATAACTGGTCCGTCTGCTCCAGTATCTCGATCTGGTCAAAGAGCACATAGGGTTTTGCATCGTCGTTCTCAAGATCCCTGTTGGGCACCCCAAGACTGCGGGCCAGACGCCTGTCGATCTCATCCCCCGTGGTCCGGACAGCCTCCAGACTCTCGGCCTTGATGAAGAAACCACCATAATAATCGATACCCAGTATCTCGTTCATAGTATCAATAGGTATGAAGATGCGTATCTCCGGTTCAACGCCTGTCTGTGCAAATGTGGTGTTGGGATCCTGTATCACACCCTTGACTATGAATTTCCGGGTGACGACACCCCCGTCCTCACGCCGGAATGTGATGTCAATGGGATTCTTGACTGATATCTTCTTATCGAACTTCTCGTTGGCAACTTCCGCACCCAGCACCGCGACATACCTGTCATTATCGGTCAGGAACTCGCCTGACTCCATCCGGATGTTTGCTACCTCGCCATAGTCCTCATTCACTCCCTGAATATCGATCTGTCTGGACGTGGAAAGATATGTCACCCTCGCCATCTGCTGGTTTATGGGAGAAGCACCGGCAACGCCGGGAGTATTCCTTATGAGCTCCAGCTGGTTGTCATAGAAGATATTGGTGTTCTGGCTGTAGATGACAATGAAATTGGAGCCTACGGCACCTATCTCGTCTGTGAAGTACTGGTTGAAGCTGGCACCCAGGGTCACGTTGGCTATCACAGCTGCAACACCTATGACAATGCCCAGGGCCGTGAGGGCCGACCTGAGCTTGGAACTGCCTATGCTTCCCAGGGATATACCCAAAGACTGCCTGAGGTTGAGCATTGGTCCGGCACCTATTATTTAGTCTTCCTGCGCCTGTACATCACATAACCCACGACAGCGAGTGCCGCTAGCAGGATCACGGCCAGTGCAATACCAGGACTGTTGTTATCCTGTACTTCAACACTACGCAGCTGCCGGGTGTCTACCACAGATGAGTGCTGGTTGACACCGTTCCTGTAATTGGCGATTATGGTCAGATCTCTCGGGGAAAATGATTCATTGTCAGCAGAAGCTGCCTCGAACTGGATGGTGAAGAGCTCGTCAGGGTCCATGGAGCCTATGAAATATTCAGAGGGAGAGAACTCCATGCCTTCGGCCTGGAGGCGCACGCTCACCGAAGAGAGCCTGTTGGGATGGATGTTGGCAACATCGAGCTCAAGGGTGCCTGCACCATTCTCGAGAACCAGAAGGCTTGAAGGTATGACCCTGACAGAGGACGAGTCGATCCTTACAGGAATCCTCCAGTTGTTGCTTAAAGCGTGGGAATTCCCCTCAACAGCAAGGTAAAGATAATATGTTCCGTCCTCAACCTCATCACCCACCCGGATATTGTATGTGAGATTGACAGACTCCCCCGGCCCTATGATGCCGCTGCCGTGATAGGTGCCTGTTGTGACCTCGATGCCATCGGTACCTTCAAGGGAGGCAGACTGTATCCTGGCATTGGTGTCGAACTCTTCCCCTCCTACCAATACCGAAGGCGAAGTGGCAGCGTTCACCAGGCTGAACCTGATAGTACCTCTGTCACCGGGCATGAATACCTCGGGCTCCATTACAGGAGTTCCCTGAAGCTGGACGCTGCCCCTGCTGTCAAAGGTGCTCAGGCCGATCCTTATATCGAACTCCTCCTTGTACCAGACGCCCTCAGTTCCTTCCCGGTACCACACTTCTATAGTCTCAATACCGTCCTTTGCATTCTCATCCACGAACAGGCGGTATTCATGAACGGCTGCTCTTTCGGGGTTCAGCACTCCCGTGGTCTTGTTGGCATTGGCAGACGAGTCCAGGCTGAAAGGATATTCCGGCACCATTCGCACTGAGACGTCTTCCGCTCTTGAGAAACCCATATTCTCTACCTTGACCCATACGGTTACGTATTCCCCTACCTCTGCCGGGACCGGTTGGTACTGCAGGATGCTTACCTGCAGGTCCGCCCCGTTTGCGGCTGCTGCAGGTGTGCAGATCAAAGCAGATGCCAAGACGAACCCGATCACCCAGGCAGACATCGCGTACATTTTCAGGTAACTGAATGACATTGACATACTTTCTCCTCAGGTTGCACCTATCACACCGTCCTTGAGATGGACGACCCGGTCCGCATATTCCGCAAGACCTGGGTCATGGGTGATCATTATGATCGTTCTTCCCTTGTTATGGAGATCCGTGAAAATACCCATTATCTCCCTACCACTTTTTGAATCGAGATTTCCCGTGGGCTCATCGGCCAGTATAAGGGAAGGGTCGTTGATCAGGGCCCTGGCAATGGCCACGCGCTGCTGCTGGCCGCCTGAGAGCGCCGTTGGCTTATAGTCTATGCGGTCCTGCAGGCCGACCAGCCCAATGAGCTCCTTTGCCTTTTTCCTGCTGTCTACACCTTCCTTTTTATTGGCGTATGTAGGAAGTTCCACATTCTGGAGAGCGCTCAGGCGGGGAACGAGATTGAAGTTCTGGAACACAAAACCGATTTCAAAACCCCTGAGCCTCGCAAGTTCAGCATCCGTAAGCCGGCTGACATCCTTGCCCATTATCAGGACACTGCCACAGGTCGGCCTGTCCAAGCATCCGATCATGTTCATCAGTGTGCTTTTTCCCGAGCCTGAAGGCCCCATTATCGCAACGAACTCACCCTTCTTCACAGACAGGTCTATGCTCCTCAGGATCGGCACTTCCATGTCCCCTACCTGATAGCTTTTGCACAGGCTGACGAGTTCAATAACGGATTCTCTTTTATCCGCACCAGTCTCGATTGATTCGCCCATTGTTACTCCCCGCACATAACACTGAGTCCGCCGGTTGATACGGCTTACTCCGGACATCTTTGAAAATCAAATGGCATGGTGAATGACTGCAGATAAAAGAGAACTGTTCTGAAATATAAACTGTTGCTTTGGGCTGCACTTCAGACAGATTTGTGACAAAATATAAATATACCCTTCACGTAAAGAGTTTGTCTATTAATAGTCAGGTCTGAATATACACATGTCAAGCCTGATTTCGCGGAGGTACAAACATGCTGGAAGTATTAACCAACCCTAACGGGTTCTTCAAAAGAAAAAGTAATGAGCCAACAGAATTCAAGACGCCTTTGGTAATCATATTTATAATGGCAGCACTCGGAGCCATCATTACAGTGGTGACAATGCAGAACGTGATGGGGGCACTTCCCGAGGAAGCTGCAGCTTTTGCTTCGATCGGGATAGTGATAGGAGTGATAGGAGCAGTCCTCGGAACTTTCATAATGTGGGCTGTCTACACAGCGGTTTTCTATATAATATCCATGCTGTTTAATGGAGAAGGAAGTTTTAAAAGGGCAATGGAGTTTGTTTCTTACGGATTTATACCCAGCATCATCGGTTCCATATTTTCTGCATTCTACACCTTCAGAGCTTATTCTAACATTGACTTTTCTGACCCCAACCTGCAGAATACACTAATGTCTGACCCTACCCTTAAAATGGCTACATTAGTAGGGATCATTTTTACCCTCTGGAGTGCTAACATCTGGATATTTGCACTTGTCCATTCCAGGAAACTCTCTGTGAGAAATGCAGCCATTACCGTCGGAGTGCCTATTCTGATTTATGTTCTGTACATTGCATTAATTCAGCTAAGGATCTTCGGTGCATGAAAGTGAGATCTAGCCTGAGAATATTCCTTGCGGCCATCCTTATCGTGGCCGCGTTTTCCCCATCTGCCCTTGCAGCCACCGGCAACATCGAAGTGCGCCCGACGGTCAGCCTGAGCTATGATATAGAACCCGCGGTATTCATGCCAGGGGACACGGGCACCATCACTGTCACACTGGAGAATATGGCCACCGGCAGGGTATACATCACAGAGGATGATGAGACGCTGAGCATGAACGCATACATTGCCAGCGCGACCCTTGGAGGGAACGGTAATTTCGAGGTACTTGACAGCAGCCACACTAACGTCGGCCTGCTCGGGCCTCAGGACACCATCAAGCTCTCCTTCAATGTCAGGGCAAAGAACACGGCTTCCGCAGGAACGCATTTCCTGAACCTGCAACTTGTGGGCGGGAGCAACATGTACGATCTCAACTACAGGATCCCTGTCAAGGTTGACGACCGCGACCTGCAGATCATTCTCCCTGATATGCCTTCCACGCTCATGAACGAAGTTTCCACCATCAATGTGGAAATAGTCAACAGAAGGTCAAACGCAGTCACAAGCATCATAGTAACTCCTGAGGTCGAAGGGATGGTGTTCACACCTTCCGAATATTTCATCGGGGCCATTCCCGCAGGAAATAAATCAACAGCGACCTTCACTCTGAACACCATGTACAGCAGTCCTGAAAAGCGGGATGTATCCTTCGTTGTTTCTTACTTCAATGGTGACAACATGCGCCAGACAAGTAAGCTCACAAGGCAGGTGGAGGTAATAGGCCAGCACTCTCTGATATTCACTTCCCTGGAGGTCTCCAGGGCAGGTAACAGGTATACAATCGCAGGAGACCTGAACAATTTCGGCACCACTGATGCGAAGAATGTGATGATATCGGTTGCAGAGTCTGACAAGGTAGTGCCTGTCCAGCCCTATGGACGCTATTACATCGGGACCCTTGAGACAGATGACTTCAGCAGTTTCGAACTGTCCGCACAGACGATGTCCGGCAGTGTCTCAAGCATACCGGTGATCATAGAGTTCAGGGACCCAAATAATGCCTATATGGCCATCCGGGAGAATATCTCCGTCAGCACCAACAGCATTGCTTCTGCTTCCGCGACCTCGGAAGAAGAAAATGACAACTCTTTCATGCTATGGGCAGTTGCAGGCATCCTTGCCATAGGAATAGCTGCACTGATATATAATTCCTGGAAAAAGCGCAGGGAAGATGAAGGCGACAGGGCTCGGCAAGAGCGGGAAGATGAAGACGAGGATGAGGACGAAGAGCTCCCTGACAACTGAATGGTGCGGATATGCCAGAGACCATTGTAGAAATAAAGAAAGTGACGAAGATCTATACCCTCGGAGCAAACAAGATCTATGCGCTCAATAAGGTCAGTGCACAGATAGAGAAGGGAGATTTTGTCACTATAATGGGCTCCTCGGGCTCCGGGAAGAGCACCCTGCTTAACATGCTCGGCTGCCTTGACCTGCCCACCAGCGGCAAGGTGCTGATCAACAATACGGACCTCTCCAGCCTTGATGACGACGGGCTCACTTCCCTGAGAAGGAACAATATAGGTTTTATCTTCCAGCAGTTCAACCTGATCCAGACACTGACGGCCGTTGAGAATGTGGAGATACCCATGATATTCAATGGCGCATCCCCGCAAAAGCGCAGAAAGAGAGCACTTAAGCTGCTCCAGAAAGCCCAGCTTCCCCCGGAATACGCTCATCACAAGCCCAATGAGCTCTCAGGCGGCCAGCAGCAGCGCGTGGCCATTGCCAGGGCTCTTGCGAACAACCCGCCCATACTGCTTGCCGATGAGCCCACAGGTAACCTGGATACAAGGACAGGCCATGGGGTCATGGAACTCCTGAGAGAGTTGAACCAGGCCGGCACCACCGTAATTGTGGTCACGCACGACCCCAGGATGGAAGAGTATTCCCGCACCACAATAAGACTGCAGGACGGAGAGATAGTTAATGAAGATACCTGATCCCCTGAAAAATAACATGTATGCTGAGCTTGCCAGGAGGAACCTGAAAAGACAGGCAGTCCGCACGATACTTGCGGCCATCGGGATCATCATAGGGGTCATAGCCATATCCTCCATGGGCATCCTCGGGAACAGCCTGAAGCTCTCTGTCACTGATTCCTTTTCCGATATAGGGGACAAGATAATAGTCTATCCTGCCCCCGGGGAGGACTACATCACTGATAAGCAGGTAGCCCAGATAAAAAAGGTCAGCAACATAGAAAGCGTGATACCTGTTAGATCCGGCGGAGATGTTGTCGAGTATAAAAAAGGCGGGACCACTTTCCAGTACTACGTTTCGGTCTATGACCTGAAAAAGGAGGATCTTGACAAGCTTGCAGACCTTGAGCAGGGGCGCTATTTCAAACCCGGGTCAACTGAGTGCGTTGTAGGTTCCGGCATTGCCAAGAACCTGGATCTGAGTCTCGGGCAGAAGATAGAGATAGACGACACGAATTTACGAGTGGTCGGCATACTCAGGGAAAGGGGCCTGGGATTTGACATCAGCACCGACAGCGGAGTATTCACATCCTCGGAAATGTATGAGAAGCTGTATCCTGATGCTGATGACGGTTACGGCACGGCCATAGTTGTAGTGAAGGATATCAATAAAATAGATCCCGTTATGGAGGGCATTGAGGAGCGTCTCAACAAAAAGGAAGACACCGTCACGGTCTTTGCCACGAACTCAATAACCGAGAGCCTTGACAGTGTGTTCAGGTCAGTTTCCCTCTTCCTGATGGGCATAGGTTCGATATCACTGCTTGTTGCAGGCGTGAGCATACTTAACGTAATGCTCATGTCAACCATGGAAAGGACAAAAGAGATAGGCATAATGAAAGCCGTGGGAGCTTCAAGAAGAGACATACTGAAGATGTTCCTGCTTGAGGCTTTGTTCCTGGGGCTGATAGCCAGCACAGCAGGGGCAATACTGACCCTCGGGGGCAGTTATCTCATAATGGCGCTGCTTGTCAAGAACACATCTTACCTGCTCACATTCTCAAGCATGTTCTACGTGCTGGAAGGCTTCCTTTTCGGGATAGCCACAAGCCTTCTTGGGGGCATGTATCCGGCATGGAAAGCCTCGATGATGAAGCCGCTCGATGCGCTCAGATACGAATAAGAACAGACCCGAAAGGACAAATAAATCCCTGAGCCTGATTTCCTGCAGCCTCGGGGAAGGGTCTCCTTTCCGGCATACTTACAATTTATCTCCTTACAATCCCTTTCCGTAATTATTTTACCAGCTCAGCAGCCGTGGATAAGGCAGATCTTTCCAGCAGCAGCGGTTTTCCGGTCAGACGGACCTGCATGGATTGATATAAATACTATCACCTGATAAATTTGATTTAAAAACCCGGAGCCTTTGTATGAGACCCGTCTTTGTTCTATGGACCAGTATTTTGCTTATGCTTGTTTTTTCCGGCAGTTCTTTAGCAGCCGATTGTCCGGAGGGACAGTATGATGTTCGAATAACCGACATGTACTCAGATATCGACAGCGGGGATGTGACAATATATTCATCTTCAGGTCTTCAGGGACTGGAACTTGAAATGATGCTTGAGCATGAGGGCGAAGTGCTTGATACGACCACCATCGGGATAGACAGTATACCAGCCGGTTCAAATGTGCTTAAGGTCTTTGAATGGGAGACTGATACAAGATCCGACGGCAGGTACACTGTAAGGAGCAGGATAATGCAGAAAGACTGCCTGCTTTACTCCGGGAACCATTCATTTGTCCACGGGAGACAGGTCATTCCCCGTATCAATGTAAATAACCTTGTGGCAAATTCGGAAGGAGCGAGTCTCATGCTCATGCCGGTGCAGCCCGTTATAATGGACCTTGAGTTCATGCTCGTGAACGGGTCGGATGTTGTATACTCTGCCAGGGAGCAGAAAGTATCCCTGCACACCCAGCCGGGGGTCATCAGTCACCAGTGGAGCACCCTGCTTGAAAGCGGGAAGGATTACCAGGCAAGGGTAAGGATTAACATGTACGCACCCTCCGAGACCATTACGCTCATGCAGGGATTTACGGCAGAAGAGGATGTATTCATTACTGATATCTACAGGGATGCTATCGGTGCAAGTGCTACCATCGAAGGACGCTCCCAGGTGCCATACACAGGCTCGGTAAGGTTCACGGTAATGGACAGCGACGGGGCAGTCGTCGAGTCGGCTACCGAGAGGTCACCCGTACTCCTTAGCGGTGATGACGAGACCGTCGAGACGATCTGGGAGAACAGGCTTCCGGAAGGCACCTACAGGCTGACCATAGAGGTTATGGGCAGGGGAGGAGTCATACTGGACAGGAGGGAGACCATCATCGAGGCTGCTCCTGTCAGGCGCGTGAACACCACCAATACCACAGACAATGAGAACACGCAGGCTCCCGGGTTCACGACTGCTTACCTGGGAGCTACCTGCCTTGCGGCCGTCCTTTTCCTGAGAATGAGGAACAGGTAAGTACAGGTGTCCTGAATGCGGTATGAACTCTTCATAGCACTCCGGCACATAAAGGCAAGAAAGCGCCAGACCATCCTCTCGGTTGCAGCCATCGGGATAGCAGTTATGATCCTTATGGTCTCCCAGGCTTTTATGGCAGGATTCACACAGGAGATATATGAGTCCACAGTTGCCAACCTGCCACATGTTGTCGTATCGCCCCAGGAAGGCGAGGACTACATACACCTCTACGGGAACATCGTCAGGGAAGTCAACAGCATAGAGGGCGTGGTGGCTTCCTCTCCATATCTCATAGGTGAGGCTTCTTTCCGGTACAGGGACAAGACCGCAAATGCAGCACTAAAGGGAGTCGTACCCACGGAGGAGGAAGCAGTAGCACATGTGAGCAATGACGTGATAGAAGGTGATTTTGAAGAGCTTGCATACTCGAGGAGAGGGATCGTGATAGGCGATGATCTCGCCCGCAGGCTTGGACTGCAGATGGGAGACAGTGTGGAAGTATCTTTCCCAAATGCAAATACCCTATCCCTGAGGGTTATAGCTATATACGATACTGGCACGCCTGCGGATGAAAGCCTGACATATACATCCCTTGGGACGGCACAGGATTTCTATGGCACTGCGGATGTCATCAACGGCATTTCACTGAGACTGGCGGATTTTAATCGGGACAGGGAAGTAGCTTCCATCATAAGGGAAGAAGGCTACAGGGCAGATGGCTGGACCCAGAACAACCCGGAGATACTGCAGACCCTGGCAATCGAGAGGTCCTCCAACCAGGTTACCCTGGGATTCATACTCCTTATTGCATCTTTCGGAGTCGTGAGCACCCTGAACATGGTGGTCATGAGCAAGCTTAAAGAGATAGGCATCCTGATGGCAATGGGAATGAGCAGGTCCGGGATAAGGCTTGTTTTCCTGCTTGAGAGCGGGATGCTGGGACTTGCAGGCGCTGTACTGGGAGCCCTTGCAGGAACTGTCATCGCACTTTCTGTAGGCAGCTATCCTCTGCCTGAAGGAGTGTACGGTATCAGCTCGATACCTGTAATTGTGCGCCCGACGGATGTTCTCCTGATCATAACCGTTGTCTTCCTGCTGAACCTCATAGCTGGCATCTACCCGGCACAGCGCGCAGCAAGCCTGGACCCTGTGAGAGCCATATCAACAAGGTGACCGGACAGTCGCTGAACGTTCCGAAAGAAATGGGAACTTACTGACCCTCCATGCCGGCCTCATAAAGTTCAATTCCCTCGAACCTGCATGTGCATAAACCTTTCCGGGAGAAAAGATAAACAACCGATTTGAACAATGCATAGAGCCGGAAATAGAAAGAGAAAAAGGTCTTTGAGAAAAAGCCTTCCAGGTAGACTATATGTTTGTCGTCCCGGAGGGAATCGTCGACGAACCTTACAATACCGTCAAAGCAGGATCTTTCCATGGTATCCCCCTTTCTCATGACAGGGCCGATGATAATGACGTCGATCCCCATTCCGTCCTCACTGACACTGCCATCAACAAAGCCGTAATTGAACAGCGTGGGTATGGGAGAGATGAACTCTTTAATGAACTGTGAGCCTTCCTTGCGGGATTTGGAAAAGCTGTATTTTGGGGTCTCTACCACGATCCTCATGGCATCCTATCTGTGCGCATTGTAGAAAAAACTAACATAGGAGACGAACGGGAATCAAAAAGGATTTAATGCACAGGTTGGTGGCACTTTTGTTGTGGAGAGGTACTGAAAACCCGTTCGCATGTTCACAAACGACATTTGAGAATATATACTTTTCGTATGGATGCGAACTAACCTGCCCGCATCAGGTCGTATGAATAAGAGAATTGTTAAAGGAAGCTTTAAGGTCATTCACTTTCAATGGCTTCCACCGGATCCATGCGTGAGGCCCTCCTTGCCGGATACACACCTGCAACCACATTTATCACAAAAGAGAACACGATGGCATAGAAAAAGTTAGATGCCTCCAGCTTCAGTGGGAGGGTGGTCAGCCCGAAATACATCTCACTGGGCAGGTCGATCTGGTAGCTGGAAAGCAGTACGGTTCCAAGGTATCCCAGAACACAGCCCACCAGTACACCTATTGTGCCCAGGATCAGTGATTCCAGCAGAAAGATATTAGTTATGTGCCTTCTTGAAGTTCCCATGGCCATCAGCATGCCTATTTCCCTGCGCTTTTCCATGACCACCGTGATTAGGGTATTCGCAACGCCAAAACCGGCTATGAGATAGATCAAACCATAATAGAGCCAGACAAGAACAGCCTGGGTGTTTAACAGTTCCAGTATATTCCTGTTTGCCTCTATCCAGCTTACCGCATCAAGTCCTGTGGATGATTCTATCGAAAGGGATATTTCTTCCGCCTGATAAGGGTCATTGGTGCGCACTTTAATGCCGCTTGCCACACCACTCTCCCCAAACAGATCCTGAACAGAATCGAAGCGTGCATAGGCAAGGGTTTCATCCGTGGGGGTGCCTGTATGGAATATCCCCACAACCTTATATGAAGCAGGATCTGATGCAGGTACCACTGCAGATACCGTGTCGCCAACACCGACCCCAAGATCCTGAGCCAGCCTGTCACCAAGAACTATGCCATTGTTACTTCTTGAAAGGGCGGAGAAGTTCCCGGAAACGATATTCTCGTCAATCTGCATGACAGCGTCCTCTGCAACTGGATCAATACCGTATAGTTCGATACCCTGTGCCTTGTCCCTGTATTGCAGTGCGACCTGTCCTGTGAATACAGGCGACACTGCTGAAACGCCTTCAATGCCGAGTATCTGCTCAGAATAGTGCCGGTAGAAGTGCACGTAGTCTGTTGTACCTTCCACGGGGCTTACAACAATATGAGCCGAGTTCTCTATGGTCATAGACATGAGCTCGTCCGTGAACCCGGACATCAGGGACATGAGCACAACTATCACGCCTATGGCAAGGGCTACCGCGAACACGGCAAAGAATGTAAGCCTTTTGCGTGCGCTTATATGCCGGAATGCTATGTCCAGTTCGTACATCTATCCCTCATTTTTATGCCGGGTACTGATATTTGGACTCCTGGATATAATACATTTTGCATTATTGAATTGCATAGCGACCAGGGCACGGATAACAAGATCATCCCGGTTCACTTATGCGAGAACGCAAGCTCAAGACCTATGAGTGCAAAAATGGCGGCCTTTGTACGGTTCACATACCTGCCGATACCGGGCGTGTTCATGAGCCTGAGGCCAATATGACCGGCGAACACGGACACCAGGATAAATATGAGCAGCGCCTGCACAAGGAACACAAGGCCCAGGAAGACCATCTGCATCGGGACATTGCCTGCTCCGGTGTTCACGAACTGAGGCAGGAAGGCAAGGAAGAAAAGGGATACCTTGGGATTGAGCAGGTTCATAAAGATGCCCCGCTTATACAGAACTGAAGTGCCGTACCTGTTTGCGGATACGGAGGATATGAAGCTGTCATTTTCGCGGATAGCCTGGAATGCAAGGTACAGTAGGTACATGGCACCTGCATACTTAACGAGCGTGAATGCCAGGGCAGACTTATAGATAATGGCGGAAACACCCAGTGCGGCAGCCGTTGTATGGAACATGAGGCCCGTGCACAGGCCGCACGCTGTGGCAATGCCGGCCCCTTTGCCTGAGGAGATGCTCTGCGTCAGCACGAAGATGATATCAGGACCCGGCAACAGTGTCAGAGCCGCAGAGGCTGCAATGAAATATAGTAACTGTACCGGTTCTGTCAAGGTTCGCACTCCCATATAACATGGCAAGGATCGCTACTGGTCCTGCCCGGATATATGAAGACGAAATGCTATAAATAAAGATTCCTATTATCACTCTCAGACAAAGAGATATCACGGAGGAGTTTTTATCAAAGTACAGATACCTTACGGAAAAGAGTATGTCGGCCTTGATGTAGGAATCCCCCACGAGGTCATTGCACCAAATCAGGTGAGGGCAGGGGATGAGTCAGAGATCATCGATGCGGCTTTGAGGAATCCTGTGGGAACTGGATCTCTTGAGGATTTCGTAAAGAGCAGTGACAGGATACTGGTACTGGTGAACGACGCCACAAGGCCGACACCCACCGCAAAGGTGCTCCTCAGGATGCGTGATATCCTTAAAAGCCACAAAGATGTGCGATTCCTTGTTGCGACAGGTGCACACAGGGGCCCTACAGAGGAGGAGTTCCTGTATATCTTCGGGGAAATGTACGACGAGTTCAGGGACAGGATATTCGTGCACGACGCACGCAGGGATGAGGACATGGAATATCTTGGCGTTTCTAGTAACGGTACCGAGATGTACCTTAATAGAATGGTGAACGAAAGCAGGAACGTCATAGTTATCGGAAGTGTGGAGCCACATTATTTTGCAGGCTATACGGGAGGAAGAAAGGCTTTCCTGCCGGGTGTGGCATCATACAGGACCATCGAGATGAACCACAAGCACGCACTATCCGATGCTGCACAACCCCTGGCCATCAGAGGGAACCCGGTTGCAGAGGACATGGACGATGCAATGGAAGTGCTCAGGGACCTTAACATATTCTCCATACAGACCGTCCTTACGGCAGACCATGGACTTTATGCCATGGTTGCAGGCGACCTTTTCAGGTCCTTCGATATTGCTGTGGAGAAGGCGAACGAAGTATTCTGTGCACAATGCAGCAGGAAGGGAAACATTGTGCTCACAGCCGCACCCTATCCTATGGATATTGACCTCTACCAGTCCCAGAAGGCACTGGAGAACGGCAAGCTGGCACTTGAGGAGGGAGGGATTATCATCCTGGTATCAAAATGCAGGCAGGGAGTGGGTGATGATGCGTTCCTGAACCTGCTGTGTTCTGCGAACACATGCGAGGAAGTCATGTGTAAGATAGATGAGGGTTACAAGCTCGGTTATCATAAGGCTGCCAAGATGGCGCAGATCGGAGTATATGCCGAGATGTGGGCAGTGTCCGAGCTTGACGATGCAACCGTCAGGAAGGCAAAACTGCAGCCCTGCATGGATATTCAGGGAACCTTTGACAGGGCGGTTGCAAAAATAAGAGAACAGAGGAAACAACCCTACGCAGTTATCCTGCCCCAGGGCAGCCTGACAGTCCCGCTCCTAAGATAAAAGAGAAAATAAAAATATAAAGTTAAAAGGGTTCAGAGCTGCATGTAACGTGCAGCTTCACCCAGATCTTCTTCTATGCGCAGGAGCTGGTTGTATTTTGCAGTCCTGTCGCTTCTTGCGGGCGCTCCTGTCTTGATGAGATCTGCAGTGAGGGCAACTGCGATGTCTGCTATCGTTGCGTCCTCGGTCTCTGCGGAGCGGTGGCTCACAACTACGCTGTAACCATTGCGCACTGCCATGTTAGCTGCATCAAGGGCTTCGGATATCGTGCCTATCTGGTTGACCTTGAGCAGCAGGGCATTGCCTGCACACATCTCTATACCCTTTGCAAGACGTGACACATTGGTCACGAAGAGGTCATCACCCACTATTATGGTCTCCCATGCCTCGGTTGTGAGGGTTGCGAAGTCCTCGAAGGATTCCTCGTGGAAGGGGTCCTCGATAAGTATGATGGGATAGGTCTCGATAAGTTCGAGATAGTAATCTATCATCTCGCCGGGCGTGAGCAACTTGCCGTCGATGGAATAGTTCTGCCCGTCAAAGAACTCCGATGCCGCTGCGTCAAGACCGAGAGTTATCTCAGATTCAGTGTAACCGGCCTCCTCGATAGCGTGAACGAGGGCATCAAGGGCATCGGCAGTCATCTCAAGCGGAGGGGCATAGCCGCCCTCATACCCGACATTGAGTGCAGATGCGCCGTATTTGGACTTGAGCACCTTGCCGAGTGCATGATATGTCTCGACACCCATACGCAGGGCCTCGGAGTAAGTGTCAGCACCCTTTGGCTGGATCATGAACTCCTGGATGGAAAGATCATTACCTGCATGCTTTCCACCATTGATGACATTCATAGTAGGAACAGGGAGAGTATAGGCATTCACACCGCCAAGATACCTGTAGAGCGGCATGTTCAGGGAGTCGGCAGCTGCCTTTGCAACGGCCATGGAAACACCCAGGATCGCATTGGCGCCAAGCTCCATCTTGTTGTCGGTACCGTCAAGAGCAAGCATCAGCCCGTCGATCTCGCGCTGGTTCCTGACATCCATTCCCAGTAACTCGCTCTCGATGGTGGTTGCTACGTTGTCCACCGCATCAAGGACACCTTTACCGCCATAACGGTCTTCCTTGTCACGCAGCTCCAGAGCTTCGTTGGTACCGGTAGAAGCACCGGATGGCACACTGGCCCTGCCGAAACCACATGAGGTGCGAACATCCACCTCAACAGTCGGATTGCCTCTTGAATCCAGGATCTCACGTGCACGGATCTTCTCAATTCTATATTTATTATCCTCGCTAATATACGCCATCCTATTCCACCTTTGAATTATACATCTACTTCGCAATTACCGTATATATTGTTACCGTTCATTAGCAAGTTTTAGCATTCGTTGAGACTATATTAAAACAATTATATCTACATAAATTATATAAACATATAAGTATTATAGTAAATAAATGAAATCTGATGATACTAGTCTTTTAGAAGGAAAAGGTCACGAGATCATAGAGTTACTGCAGGGCCTGGATGTCCCCAGGACTGAAGCCATATGCATAGCATGCCTTGTCTGCGGCGAAGAGCTCACATCCCAGAACATAGAGCAGGCTTCCGGCCTCCGGCAGCCTGAGGTCAGCATTGCCATGCGCCCCTTAAGGGAAAGGAAATGGATAGAGGAGCGCAATGAGAAGAAAAACAGCGACAAGGGCAGGCCGGTGAAATACTATAAGCTGGTGGTGCCTTTTGAACAGATCGTCGAGACCTTTGAGAACAACATCCTGAAAAGGAACAAGGAAATTGCAGAAGCCCTTGAACAACTCAAGGAGCTCAGTGCAAATAGCTAAACAGGGCTATTTCCTGAAAGAAACGGGCGCAAAACCCCTGTTTGCATCAAGCACTCTTTCCGCGTTGATTCCTGTAAGTTCAAGGATAAATACTTCTGCGACCATGAATATCTCACTTTTGCCGCGCAGACAACCGACCTTGGGCTCCGTTCCCCTGCCTGCTGCAGCATGCAGGTGGATCTTCGGATTACCATTCTCTGAAAAGATGTTACCTATACCAACAACTTCATGCGTATCCTGAAAACCGGCCCACTGAACTTCAGGAGGGACTTTGTTCTCCCGGGGTCCGACAACAAGGGTTGCCTCCCTGACTGCACCTAGCAGCAGGAACAATGCAGACCTTATATTCTCAGCCCTCGCAAGACCTTCCAGTTCATTAAGGAGGTCATCACCATGATCCAGCCGGACCGTGAAAACCCTGCCTATCGATCCTTTTACATACTCCATGGGATTCTGGATGGAATTTAATCCTCGTATATCTTTCCGTCGATGAGCCTTATTATGCGGTCCGTCTTCTTTGCCATCTTCTCATCATGGGTAACCAGGATGAATGTCTGTCCCCTTTCCTGATTCAGCTTTCTCAGCAGGTCATATATCATATCGCTCGACTTCGTATCAAGATTGCCCGTAGGCTCATCTCCTATGACTATACCCGGATTGTTTGCAAGCGCCCTTGCAACCGAGACTCTCTGGGCCTGCCCTCCGGACAGCTGGCTTGGCAGATGGTCCATCCTTTCGGCCAGTCCCACGTCCTCCAGGAGACCTGCAGCTATATCCCTCGCAACTTTCTTACCGGTGCCTGCAATAAGCAAAGGCATCATTACATTTTCAAGGGCAGTGAAATCGGGCAGAAGGTGATGGTACTGGAAGACAAAACCCAGCACTTCATTACGAGCTTTGGAGCGCTCTTTTTCGGACATCTCAGTGACAACACGGCCATCTATGGTGATAGTTCCGGAACTGGGTGTGTCAAGTATGCCGATCATATGGAGAAGAGTGCTTTTCCCCGAGCCTGAAGGACCTATTATGGAAAGGAACTCACCTCTTTTGATATCAAGGTCTATGCCGTCAAGGGCACGCACTTCCACACCTCCCGGATAGACCTTCGAGAGGTTCCTTATCTCAATAATGTTGGATTCGTCATTCATAAGCGGTCGGGAATTTAAGGTTACATTTGGATTTAGAGTATTTTAAAGTATTTGGCAACGGAAAGCTGAGAACAGAATTGAGGGAAAAGGCAAAAAGAAAAAAATTGGAGCCGCTACTCCTGCTGTAATTAAGGCAGGTGGGAGACCCGTTCAATAGGACGGGTCCATGCCATTTATCTGAGAGAAGGCCCTGTCAACTTCCTTCATGCTGTCGACCCTCTCTTTCTTCTGGCGCTCGTAGTTGATGGCCTCAACAGCTATGGCATACAGGTTCTCGAGTTCCATCGCCGACTCCAGGGTCAGCACGGTGAGCACCTGGGGAAGTTCGTCGTTGCGCACAATAATCCCTTTGAACACCTGACCTACACAGCTTGAAAGCTGTTCCACTTCAGATGACACCTCATCGATGCTCATGTATTTTCTGTCACCTTTGAGAATTATCATCGACCTGCTTGCTTCCTGGTAGGCGTCCGTCGAGAAGAGCATACCTTCAGGAGAGAGAGCATTCTTTATAACGGACTTGATAGGCATTTCAGCTTCGGCTTCATAGAAACCAATAGTTGCGAGCCCGGCACCGCCGCTCATCACGGTCTTGAAGTCCCCAAGGTCGGTGACCATCATCATCTCGCTGTCGAGTGCGTCCAGCAGGAACAGAAGCCTCTTGGCTATCATATCATTAATGCCATTGTAGGCCGACTCCACGTTCCCGCCCATCTGTTTGAGGAACTGGTTGTCAGCAAGGATGATACCATCCGCACCGCTCTCACGCAGGTCCTTCAGGCAGAAGGCCGCATTCTGCAGGTAGAGCGTCCCTTCTTCCCTGAAAGGCAGGACAACCAGCGCATAAATGGGATAGTCGCATTTTTCCTTGAGCTCCCGTATCAGCATTGGAGTAAAAGAAGAACCGGTACCCCCTGATGCTGAAGTTATGACGAAGGCAACGTCAAAGTCTCCTCTATCATGAATATTTTTCATGATTAAGGTCTTGTTGTCCTCAAAGACGTGTTTACCTACGTTCCGGTTTGCACCTACACCATGTAAGTGAGGTGTGTGTATCCTGTCCTTTGCCTTGGTGAACTTCATTTCCTTAAGGTCGTTCACCGCAGTGTTGATCGCAATCGTCTGCACGTTGCTTTTATATTTCTGCTGGGACAGGTACTTGGCAAAGCGGCCCTTGGTGCCAAAAGCTTCCCTGTTGATAGCATCAAGGATACGGTTTCCGCATTGTCCGTTTCCAATTATTAGTATGTTGAGCAAGAGACTCCTCCTATAATAAATATAATATTAATATAATAAATGTTGTGCTTAAAATCTTCGCGATCCGCATTAGAACTTGTACTGCCTGTGCTTGTAGAAGAACCAGCCTGCAAGGACACCGATCAAGAGTAAGGGGACCAGATAAACGTGGACAGGCTGCTCGAGCAGGTAATCGTATTTACCTTCCTTGACATATATCGCATTGGTTGTGGAAGTCGAGCTGGCACTTTGAAGATTAGGACTTACTCCGTCATTGAAGCGATATGAGTTCTCGGCAGACAGTGTGTAAGTACCTTCATCCAGCGCCTTAAGGCTGAAAGATATCTCTTTTTCCTGCTGCATGCCGAATGATTCCATGTAAATGGTGGGTACTTCCGAGATAATCTCAATATTAGAATCCCCACCGGCATACTTCAGCCCTGAAGGGACTAATAAGTTTATCGTGACAGCGCTTGCTGAAGAATCTCCTGTGTTCTTTACCCGGATGGTTCCCTGAAGATCACCTCTCCTGTCCACTGTATATTTATCCAGCACAAGCGTAACATCGAGATTGGCTTTTTTACTGCTATCTTCTATTACTATGGTCGGGATAGTGGAAGAGGCCTGAGGGAAGTCATCATCAATACTGTTAGAGAAGATAGCTGTAGTGGGTTCGAAAAGGAAAGTTCCGGCTTCTGTTGCTTTCATCGTATAGGTGTATATAAGGCGTGTTTCGCCTTTCTCCAAGGATATCTGCCCGGTTGGAGCTATAAGGGTCTGCTGGAGTATGAATTTAGCCGGGGCGGGATCGGAAAATATCACTTTGGTAGCTTTGTCATCCCCAGTATTCTTAACTGTGACTTTCACGGTCAAAATATCACCTATGCCGGCATTCGCCGGCTCGACAGTCTTAGTCAGTTCAAGTACGGGAGTACCCGAGAACTGAGCATTGGTGTGGCCACCACTGACAACACCGGAAGTCTTGCTGTTAATGAAACTTCCATCCGTAACGGTAATTAATAGTTTGGTGCGAGGGACTACACCGGAATGGACGGAGATCACCTTCACTTCTACGGTTTCTCCTTCAACAGTGAACTTGAAGGAACTGCCAACAGATATCAGTTTATCATGTAACGGGGTCTTGGTCTTGCCTTCAAATACCTGAAGGGTTACACTATCATAATCCGGAAACACCTCAACTACATCGATAACGTAGTTGTTTATCTGGTATCCGTCGCTCTCTGCTATAGTGTCATTGAACAGTATCTTCCCAGAGGCACCGCCTGCTGAGATTAGCATTAAGAATACAGCCAGTGACATGAAAGTAAGTGTTTTTCCAAAATGATTCATGTTCCCTCAAACCATAAGCCATTATCAAATTATAGTGTTCCTTATAACTTGATAAATATGCTGCGTTTAATATAAAGCTTGTGTTATCTAATCGAGGCATATGAGGGACAATATATATTAAATCTTACTATTTTAATCAGAAAACTCAAGGCTGACATCTATCCAGCGAGCCTGATGTATAAGAGAACCCATGGAGATCACATCAACACCTGTTTTGGCATAGGCATCAAGATCATCGGGGCCGATGCCTCCGGATACTTCAATCACTATGTGCTCGGCAATTCTAGCCTCCCTGAGACTGGCCGTTGTTTGAGCGACCTGAGAGGGGGTCATGTTATCCAGCATTATAATGTCAGCTCCCAGCGCCGCAGCTCTTAACGCATCCTCTGCCGACTCGACCTCGATCTCAATCTTCTGGGTAAAGCTTGCCTTCTGCCTTGCAGATCTCAGGGCAGCTTCAACACCCATCATATTGACATGGTTGTCCTTGATCATGACAGTATCCGAGAGGTTGAACCTGTGCGGGTCGCCACCTCCTGCAATGACTGCCAGTTTCTCATACTTGCGCAGGCCTGGAGTTGTTTTTCTCGTACAGGCGATCCTGACGCCTGGCACGGGCGCAACTATGTCCACACACCTGCGCGTCAGTGTTGCAATGCCGCACAGGTGGCCAAGGAAATTGAGAACCAGACGCTCTGCCCTGAGTATGGATACCGAGCTGCCGGAGAGAGTGAATATGGTAGTTCCCTTTGCAAGCCTGTCACCATCTGAGAGGGTAGTAACGGCATGTATTCCGAGATAGTCAAAGAAGGACCTTGCAACATCCAGCCCGGCCAGGACACAGTCCTCTTTTGTGAAAATGACAGCTTCTATCTCCCTGTCAGGAACAAGTGTACAGGATATGTCATTATATCCAAGGTCTTCTTCCAGAAAACGTTCGATCTCAGTTATGAGCATCCTTTCTTTCACCCTGGGATAATTATCTTCAAGAGATTTATATGCTTTCAGTTTGCAAGGAAAACCTACTTAAATAATCAATGTAAGCAGTGGAGTAAAAATAGCGTTCATTGTACGCAATTCCATGGTGTGAAGGATGCTCAGGATAGGAGTCGTAGGCTGCGGGACCATAGGCAGAGGGATATGCAGGGCTATAGATGAAGGAGTCGTGAAAGCCGAACTGATAGCGGTCTACGACAGGAATGCCTGCGATGCCGAGAAGCTCAGAGGACAGTTCAGCAGATTCAGTCCTGAGTTCATGGAAATTGCTAAAATGGTCAAGCACATCGATCTTCTTGTGGAATGTGCCTCACAGGAAGCGGTCCATGATGTTGTGCCTCTTGCACTGACTTCTCACTGTGACGTACTGATACTGAGTGTCGGGGCGCTTGCAGACGAAGGGCTGCGCAACAGGATAGAGGAGCTTGCATCAGAGAACAGCTGCAAGGTGTACCTTCCTTCCGGTGCCATTGCAGGCCTCGACGGCCTCAAGTCCGCATCAATCGGGGAAATCCACTCGGTCACCATCACAACCCGGAAGCCACCGCAAGGACTTGCAGGCTCACCTTTTGTTGTTATGAACAACATCGACCTGGATAGCATAAGCGATGCTACCGTGCTTTTCGAGGGACCGGCAAAGGATGCTGTGAAAGCATTCCCTGCAAATGTCAATGTAGCGGCCACCTTAAGCGTTGCAGGAATAGGGTTTGAAAGAACCCTGGTGAGAGTGATCGCCGACCCTTCTGTCACGCGCAACATACACGAGATCACAGTCAAGGGTGCTTTCGGGGAATTCAGCTCAAAGGTTGAGAATGTCCCCTCCCCGGCTAACCCGAAGACAAGCTACCTCGCACAGCTGTCCGCAATCGCGACCTTGAAAAAGATATCAAGCCCCCTGCAGGTAGGAACCTGAAGGGCCCATTCATACATAACCGGTCATCTGCCAGTGAATCCCATGCAGGACATGAAAAAGACAATTGAAAGGATCAATGAACTGAAAGGTCTGCATAATGCGGTCATACTCGCTCACAACTACGAGAGAGGCGAGATTCAGGACATAGCTGATTTTACAGGAGACTCCCTCGGACTCAGCCAGCAGGCCATGCAGCAGGAAGCAGATGTGATAGTCTTCTGCGGCGTCCATTTCATGGCAGAGAGTGCAGCTATCCTGAGCCCTCATAAGACCGTGCTGCTTCCGGAGCTGTATGCGGGATGCCCCATGGCCTCCATGGTCACGGCCTCAGCCCTGCGCAAAGAGAAGAAGAAACACCCCCATGCTGCGGTCGTATGTTATGTGAACTCGACTGCGGAGGTCAAGGCAGAAAGTGACATATGCTGCACCTCGGCAAATGCTGTCGAGGTTGTCAACTCCCTTGAAGAGGAAGAAGTACTCTTCGTACCCGACAGGAACCTTGCAGATTACGTAGCCTGCAACACCAGCAAGAGAATAATTCCGTGGAGCGGCTACTGCCCCACACACAACCAGATACTTGTGAGCGACATCATCGGGGCAAAAGAGGAACACCCGGGTGCAGAGGTGCTTTCCCACCCGGAGTGCCGCAGAGAGGTCCTTGAACTCTCCGACAGGGTATTCAGCACCACCGGCATGCTTGATCATGTCAGCAGGTCGCCTGCCGAAGAGTTCATCATTGCAACTGAAAAAGGCATCCTGCATAAGCTGGAGCAGGATAATCCCGGCAAGAGGTTCTATTTTGCATCAGAATTTGCCGTTTGCCCCGAGATGAAAGCAATAGACATCGAAGCTCTTATGTTCAGTCTTGAGAGGAGGCAGCATGTCATATCGGTCCCTGAGGATATAAGGGTCAAGGCGAGGCGCGCACTTGACCGCATGCTTGCTGTCAAAAGGAACAGATAGGTACGGGAGCCGCAAAAATGAAAGCATACCTGGAACTGATGCGCTATGGCAATTGCATCATGGCTGCAATAGCAGCCACCATTGGAGTGTTCATTGCATACAATATACTGGCAGCTAATGCCCCGGATACCGTGCTCTTCCCCTTCTGCGGGTCTGCGCTGGTCTTCCTCACCGTTTTCCTGGTGACAGGAGCCGGGAATGCTATTAATGACTATTATGATGTTGAGATAGACCGGATCAACAAGCCGAACAGGCCAATTCCCTCCGGAAGGATCAGCATCCCTGCAGCCTTATATTTCTCGCTTGCACTGTTTGGCTTGGGGACAGCATCCGCTTTTCTTATCAACGTCCCCTGCGGACTCATAGCACTCTTCAACTCCCTGCTATTGATATACTACGCAAGCACGCTCAAACGCACGGCACTCCTCGGGAACCTTACAGTGGGTTATCTCACCGGATCGACATTCCTGTTCGGAGGCGCAGTCTTCTTTGAGAGAGGAGGGCTTGAAAGCGTGTTCGTGCTTTTCCTGCTCGCAACTCTTGCAACGGTTGCCAGGGAGATAGTCAAGGATATCGAGGACATGGACGGAGATATGAAAGACGGCGCACGCACCCTGCCCATAGTCATCGGGGCCAGGAGTTCGGCATATCTTGCAGCTTCCATAGGCCTTGTGGCTGTACTGGCCAGTCCGCTGCCCTACCTGCAGTCCCTCATGAGTGTGAGGTACCTCTTCCTGGTAGCTGTGGCCGATCTGCTGTTTGCGGCCGCTGTCTACAGGATACTGGGAAAAGGAGATCCTGCCGGGTCATCCCGCATGTTCAAGATGGCAATGGCCTTTGCACTGGTATCCTTCCTTGCCGGGGCCTGAGGCAGGCCTAATAGAGCGATATCATTCCCCTTGCGAGCTCCATGGTGAACTGCCGGATATTCTCCAGTTCTGTATCAATTACCTCCGTGACCTCCTCCCTCACAGATTCCACAGCACCCTTTTTCATTACAAGCTGCGCTGCTGCGACCTTTGGCTGGTCTATGGGGACGCCTATATCGCTCAACAGCCACACATAGGCCTCTTCCACATCCGGCACGTTAGTGTGTATCCTGTCGGCTATCCGGTGAGAGAGTATATTGTATATCTTGCCCACATGGCTTACAGGATTCTTGCCGGCCGCTGCCTCACTGCTTGCAGGCCGCGTGAGAGATATGATGCCATTGACACGATTGCCGCGACCCACCTGACCACAGTCCGCGTCCTCGGCCGAGGTACCTGTGACACTGGTATAGATACCTTCCAGGCCGCGTCCGGGAACATCAAGATTGTTCAGTTTGAGAGAAGTGTTAACGGAAACCTCCTTTTCCTCCAGGTAGTCGGCCATATAGACCTGCATGGCGTCCAGCAGGTCATCCTTCATCCGGAAGTAGTGTTCCTCGGACTCAACAAAAGTGTCTATAAGAGGCATTGCCACAGTCATATCGAAGTTCTTGCCCCTCCTGACACCCATCACCTTGATATCTTCACCCGATTCAGGATACTTCTCCTTGAAACCGGCAGAGTTTAGATACTTCTCAGTGTCCATTACCATCCTCTCCGTAAAGGACAGAGGCGCATAACCCACAGCTGCAGATGTATCATTTGCCCCCAGGAGTTCACCTCCCCTCCTGAAGATGTCTGTCAGTTCCGAGGAGCCGGGCTTGAGCTCCACCTGGTAGTCAACATGCTCTGGCTTGACAAAACGCAGGTTCTCGTCGAACCAGCCGGTGGCCGTGTCGATGGCTATACCGCATACGTCTATCTCCTCTCCCTCCACTTCGAAGGTAGCGCGGTCACCGATAACCAGTAACATGGGGTTTACCACCATACCACCGCCAAAGATACCTGCCGTCTCCCCGGCAACGAGCAGGCACTTGTCCGTATTATGATGGAGTATGGTGCCAAAACGCTGCAGATACTCCCCGGACAGATTCACGGATATCCGGTCCATCACAGCATCGCATATACTGTCAGGATGTCCTTTTCCTTTCCTTTCCACTATTTCAAGGTTCTGCGCAGCAGCGCAGGACGCCCTGAATTCCTCTACTGAAATGTTCCTCATTCATTAACCCCCATGTGCCCCTACATGTGCTCCTGTCATTTAGATATAGTCCCGACACATGGCTGGTAGCCGTGCCGGGGTGCCTTAAAGTTGATCAGATATCTGATTCCCTGTCCAGGGGAAGAGTGGCTAAGGGTGCATGTTCCAGGTACTCCTGCAATATCATGGGAAATGTACTTGCAGGAACGAACCTTACCCCAAGTTCCTCGGCCCATTTCTGTATACCGAAGTCACTCGCGACAACCGCTGCCTCGAGCTCCCTGGCAAGGATAAGCACGTCAATATCAGGAGCACTGTCAAGAATGCCGTAACGCAGGGCGCTGCGGTACTTATTCCTGAACTTGCCGATATGGACACCGATGACGCCACGCTCTATCTCGGCCTCAATATCCTTCTTGTTATCTGCTTTGGTCTGGATGAGCAGGCAGTCCGTGGACGATTCCCATATCGTCTCCTCAGCAATCACCATTCCCTTGTTTATGCGTTCCCTCATGTGAGAGACATACTCATGGAACACCTTGGACGGGATCTGCACATTATACCTGTCAGGAGCCTTTTTCACAAGCCACGTGTCTATCTTTGCTATCACATCGGCATCGCAGCCGTTGTTCTGTGCGAACTCACGCAGCTCGTTATACACTGAAGGGAAAGGTACATAGCAACTGATGCCAAGCTGCAGGCGTGCAGAAGCTATCAGTTCCAGCACTTTTCTCATTCCGTCACACATGCCTGCGACATCCAGCTTCTCGCGGGCCTGCAGGTCGGTAAGCGCAGTAGTATCCAGAACAAAACGCTGCCTTAACATATTACTCCCTGAGTTAAGCACAGGCTTCCTCTAAGAGGGGCCTTCCAATTAATAAAGGGAGCCGCAAGGTTAAGTATTTTTGCTAGTCCCGGAACCTGCGGGAAATACAAATCGAAGTACATCAAAATAAATATATATACCCTATAATTTAAACTATCATATCACAGATCAGGATAATATGACCAGAGTACTTGTTGTAGAGGACAACCCCATGAACATGGAGCTTGTCACCTTTATTCTCACGGCCGGAGGTATCGAGGTCATGCAGGCCTTTGATGGACCGGAGGCACTTGACAAAATAAGGAACAATTGTTTTGACCTTATACTGCTCGATATCCAGCTACCGGGGATGGACGGCATCGAAGTGATCAGGAATATAAATAATATTGAATCCATGGGCGCTCCTATAATCGCACTGACAGCCCATGCTATGCAGGGAGACGAACAGAAGTTCATCAGTGCAGGCTGCTCAGGGTATATCTCAAAGCCGATCGATGTTCCTACCTTTGTAGGCAAGGTTCTGTCATACGTGTCAGCTGGAGGAAAATAACCTGAAGATACGCAACAGGACTCTCATATTCCTTACCGTGACCTTCATCTGTCTGTTCGTCCTGCTTGCAGTGATCACCGGGTCGATAATGCATGACAGCTTTTCACAGCTTGAGGAAAGAGAGGTCACAAAGAATGTTCTCAGGGCTACTGAAGCTGTTGACTCCCAGACAAAGCGCCTTACAGCCACAGCAAAGGACTGGGGCCAGTGGAGTGACACGTTCTATTTTATGCATGGGGACGATGCTTATATTGAAAATAACCTTGACGTAGGATCCCTGTCTAATCTGGAGATAGACATGATGATGTTCTTTGATGCCTCAGGCGAACTGTACTACATTGCAGGAGTGGATCATCATGCCTATGAAGAAAGGCAAATAACAGATATTTTCAGGGATTATATAAGCAAAGAAGAAATGCTATATTCAGAACCCTCCCTCGGAAAATATGTCTCAGGCATCATAAGCACTCCTGAAGGTCCCATGATAGTCGGGACAAGTGCTATAACTCCAAGTACGACGGACCCGACGGTTGCAGGTACTATCGTCATTGCAAGGTTCCTTGATCCTGAATTTGTTGAAGAAATGGGGGGCATTACCCAGCTGTCCATCAGTGTCAGCGATCTGGAGCCTGAGGCCCCAGCTGCATTTCAAGGCTCAACCCGGGCCCAGGGCAGTGACCCCATAAGAATCGATTATATGGATGAAAGCACTGTCATCGGCACTGCAATATTGAAAGACATCAACGGTGTTCCTTCACTGGCCCTGGATGTGGAAATGCCAAGGGATGTGTACCGGCAGGGACAGTCTGCCGTACATTACGTGTTGTATGCTATAATCGTTATAGGAGCTATCTATGGGATAGTTCTCATGTTAATGATAGAAAAATCCGTGCTGTCACGCCTGACGCTCCTGAGCAGTAACCTTAGCGCTATTACCGAGAGCGGATCGCTCTCTTCCCGTGTGAGGATGGACGGGGACGACGAACTGTACATGCTTGCAGACAATATCAATTACATGCTGCAATCGCTGGAGCAGAATAAGGAGAAGATACAGGCTGTAGAGCGTGAGAACCAGCAGAAGATGGAAGCAGTACTTACAAACATAATCAGCGGAGCTATAATTCTGGATTCTCACACACATGTGATAGTCGATGTGAACCCTGCTGCCGAAGAGATCATCGGCCTGCCGAAGGAAAAGATAGTGGGCAGGGAGTGTCATGATTTCATATGCCCCGCCGAGAAAGGTAAATGCCCGATAAGCGACCTTGGAATGAGCGTGAACAGGTCCGAACGCATGATCATCAATGCCCAGGGTCAGAAAGTCTGGGTTCTCAAATCAGTAGTGCCCGTGACCCTCCAGGGTAAGGACTATTTCATAGAGAGCTTTGTCGACCTTACAAAAATGAAGGACGCAGAGGAGAAACTCATCCAGGCCAGGATCACAGCAGAAGCTGCAAACCGTGCCAAGAGTGATTTCCTTACAACCATGAGCCACGAACTGAGAACACCGCTCAACTCCATTATCGGCTTCTCTGAGCTGATAACAAGCGGAGGCACCGGAGAAATATCCGACACCCAGAAGCGGTTCATCATGAATATAGCAGCAAGCGGCAAACATTTGCTGTCGATCATAAATAATGTGCTGGATATCTCCAAGATAGAAGCAAACAAGATGGAACTTGATAACCAGCTGTTCTCTGTCGCAGAAGTATTCATTGAAGTAAGGCAGCTCATCTCGCCCATGGCTGTGAAAAAGCAGCTCAGGGTTGAGTTTTTCAAAGATGACAGGCTCGAGACGATCTATGCCGATAAGACCAGGTTCAAGCAGATACTCTTCAACCTGATCAGCAATGCTATAAAGTTCACACCCAAGGACGGGAGCGTGAGTGTGCATGCAAGCCAGAAGGGAGACATGGCTGTCTTTGTGGTCAGGGATACGGGAATAGGGATATCCGATGAAGACATCAGCAAGCTTTTCCAGCCATTCACACAACTGGATTCTGCTATCAACAGGCAGTACGAGGGAACCGGGCTTGGGCTTTCCCTCGTAAAGAAGTTCGTGGAGATCCAGAACGGGCGCATATGGGTTGAGAGTAAACCAGGAGAGGGTACAACCTTTACATTCGAACTGCCCCTGATCAAAAGCATGAATGAGGAAGCGATCCCGGAAGAGACACACGAGGTTGATGGCTTGGAGGGTCGGCCTGCTCACGGCACAGGCAATTCAGCAGCTATAATTGGTGCCGAACCACTGATCCTCGTGGTGGAGGACGATGATAATTCAAGAGAGCTCATCGAAGCCACCCTGGAAAGGGAAGGCTACCGGGTAGCATCCGCTTGCTGCGGAAAAGAAGCACTACTGCTTGCCGGCAAACTGAAACCGTTTGCCATCACCCTCGACCTCATGATGCCTGGCATGGATGGATGGGATGTCCTGAAGCATCTGAAAGATGAGGAACAGACAAAGGACATACCTGTGATCATCACTTCCATGCTTGACGAGAAGGAAATGGGTAAAGTGTGGGGGACAGTGGATTATTTCATCAAGCCTGTGCCAAAAGAGGCCCTCATTGCCACACTTGAAAGGATCAGAAAGGATGTTTCAGACACGCGCACCGGGAAGACTGTGAAGGCAACAGCTGAACAGCGCACATAGAAAGGCATATTCATGCGGACATACCTTCAGTCCGCAGCACAGGTCACCTAGTCCTGCATGACAGGCTGCGCGCTTAATGGGCATATCCGCCTTGAGCGTTTCCCGATCTGCATACCAGTATCTAACTCGCACCCTCTGCAGGCACTATCATTACACTGTAACTGTTCGTCTCAATGAGCCCGGCCAGCTGGAATGCAATCAGCCGGAGGGTTGCAGTGGCTGCCATGAGCGTGTTGGTGTATTCGGCCCTTCCTGCCGGAAGTGACTCGAAAGCCCCGCAAGGCACGGCTACTCCAGGAATAATGACTGATCGCACATCCTACATCACATCCTGAGATTTGTTTCCGGTATACCCGGGGTCCAGAGAACAGGACAGGTGTTGCAATACCAAAGAGATATGCATTCATTTCAGAAGCCGTATCCTGAAGTAGTTTAGTGAGAGAACCGTCTGTCATACAGTATCATCTGCATGGATGGGGTTTGCATTCTGCCATGCAAGACTTTGTGACCCGTTGCTGCAAACAGCAAATGAAAGTTGATCCAGGGCTTTATTTTAGTATCTTTTCCAGCAATTTATCGAAACGGTCGTATGTTTCGGCTGCTCCCTCTTCCATCCCGGGCTGCATCACTCCTTCCATATCTTCAATTGAATTGAAATAAGAAGTGGAAACCGCTCTTGTCTTTCCTTCTCCTATTTCTTCAAGTCTTAGCGTTTCCGTTAACTCGTGCCCGGGACCAACCGGTTCATAGTTGAATGTATCAGAAAGGAACTCAGGTTCCCTTACTTCCTTATAGACTCCGTGAAACCCATTCACATTGCCTTGCTCATCCTTCTGTATGTACCTCCAGACACCGCCTTCCTTGACTTCCATTTTATCGACAGTTGTGGTCATATTTCCTGGTCCCCACCATTGGGGTATCATATCCGGATTTGTGTAGACTTCCCATACCACGTCACGGGGCGCGTTAAAGACGTGCGTCATCACGACTTCAAGCTTCTCTTTGTCAACGCTAAAATCGATTTTAGTCATCTTTAATCCCTCTCATCCATAGACCAGCTTTTAGGAATTGCTCCACGCATCTTAACACTTGGTTTTTTCCAGATGCTGAGATAGTTTGTCAAGGGATTCGTTCCACCCTTGCTTCATATTTTCCCGGTCAGTGTCACTTATATTATCAATATCCAGGTAACTGAGGGTAAGCTTAGTCTTGCCACCCTGCTCTTCGAACATGAACGTCGCCTGCATTTCAAGAGGCCACTGCTCACTCATACCGTAGTAAGAAGCCGGGACCACTTTCCCGTTCTCGTCAGCAAAGGAATCGGTAGCTACGATCCTCTCCGGTGGCTCTATCTCACGGTAAACACCGGTGCTCCAGTAGTCATCTCCTTCAGGTGATCGCATGCCGAAGAGATAGGAGCCTCCAACACGAAGGTCTATCCTGTCAAAAGGTGATGTGAAACCTTTTGGTCCCCACCACTGCTTTACTTCTTCAGGCTCTGTCCACGCTTTCCATACACGAGCCCGAGGTACATCGAAGGTGCGGGTGATGACAAGCCCTTCACCAATGTCTTTTGTTCTCATGCCGTCCTTTGCTTTACTTTCATCCATAATCATTCCCCCTAATCTGGAAAAAACCCCTGTGATGCTCATTGAGTGAAACTACTCTTGTTGCAGCGGCAATATTCATATCACCAGAGCGTGCACAAAAACAAAAATAGAAAATGCTAAGCGTTCATTTCAGGGAAATAGCTTCAACAGGACATATCTCCACACAATCCCCACAGTCAACGCATGTATCCGGATCAACAAATGCGAGGTCTTCATCGGTCATTGAGATCGCTTCTACCGGGCAGGAATCCACACAGACCCCGCATCCTGTACACAGTTCTTTATCAACAATAGCTGGCATTTATATTTCACTCCCAGATCGCCTTTTTACAAAGGTACTATTATCCTAGTCTGGAACTCTCTGATAAATACCTGTCGAGTTTTGCCTTTGGATACAAGTGTGTAAAGCATGAAAGAAAGAGAAGCAGGTTTGAACCAAAGCCCAATGGACTTCAGAGAGACGTTCTTTTTTATGTACGGAATCGAAAATAGGAAATTCAGTACTAAAAATAAATATATTTATATACATGTTGATTTACAGTTTCCCATCCGGGGGGAAAGTTCGCATATATATAGGTTTCTCTTCAGATGCTACAAAACAGTATGAATACACCGGAGAGAAAAGAAGCACAATAGAAAGATATATATCCTAAGCTGTAAATTCTCTGATTCATATACATTGAAAATATATAAATTAAGCAAGAGGCCATCATGAATTTTGAAAGAATGACAATCAACAGCAGACTGATCCTGTATATTGTGGTCAGTGTCACCATATTGATGTCTATCAGTACCTATATGATCGTTGATAAAGTAACCAGCCAGAACATCGAACAGGCTTACGAGCAGGCTGAAAGTGTTTCCACAGGTTACGCATATAAATATGACAGTGATATGCGCGCCAATCAGCTCATTGGTCAGACAATAGCACACACTCTGGGAAACTACGGGAGTGCAGACAGGGATGAAGCCAATGATATCCTGAGGAGCCTCCTTATTGAGAATCCTGGCCTCCTGGCGACCTATGCAGGATATGAAGCAAACGCCTTTGATAATAATGATGCAGCTTTTGCAAATACTCAGGGACATGATGCAACAGGCAGGTTCATTCCCACCTGGAGTGCAACAGGCAGTGGTGCGTCCCTCGCCCCGCTTGCAGACTATGACACATCCGATTATTACCTGCTGCCAAAGTCCCTTAAAAAGGACGTCATACTTGAACCATATATGTACGATGGTACCATGATCGTCAGCTATGTCTCACCCATTATGAAAAACGGAAAATTCATAGGTATAGCAGGCGTGGATGTTTCTCTGGATTATATCGATGAAGAGGTTTCCCAGGTAAGCATGTTCGACACCGGTTACGCTTTCATGGTAAGCAATTCAGGCATGTTCATGTCACATCCTGTTGAAAAATCCTGGATAGGCACCAAGTACCTTTCAGACTTCAATGATGCTGAAATAAACAGGATGGCTTCAGACATAAAGAGAGGAGTTGGAGGGCACATACAGGTGGTCGACCCGGCAACCGGTAAGAATGTTGCCATGATCTACGAGCCACTGGCTACGGCAGATTTCGCATTCGTCCTGACAATTCCCGAAGAAGAGATGTTTGCAGGAGCGATGGAGCTGCGAAACCAGCTCATTGTCATATCGGTAGTGGCCATCCTTGCCATGGCAGGCATTGCATATCTCATAGCTCGTTCCATCACCCGCCCGATCAGAGAGATCGTCAGTGATTTCGAACAGATATCCACTGACGCACTTGAAGGAAAGCTTGACCGAAGAGCAAACACTGCGGTAGGGATCGATTTTGAGGCAATACCAAGAGGATTGAACGATATACTGAGGTCCCTCACAGACATAATAGTGAATATCAGCAAGAACGCAAATATCGTTGCAAGCACCTCGGAGGAAATGTCTGCATCCATCGAGGAGATAACAGCGGCATCAAGCCAGGTCTCACACACTATAAACAGCATTGCAAAGGGTGCTCTGGACCAGTCATCCAAAGCGCAGGAGATCTCACGTGCCATGGACGACATGAGTTCAAGCGTGCAGGAGATAGCCGTCAACGCCCAGAGGTCTGCCGAGATATCCACGGACTCCAGTAAAAAGACCATGGCCGTCGGGAACAAGTCAGAGAATCTGATGACCCAGATGGAAGAGATCAAGAGAGCATCACTGGAATCCGCAGCCGCGATCAAGGAACTCGACAATAAGTCCAAACAGATAGGAGAGATAGTCAGCCTTATCACAAATATCGCAGACCAGACCAACCTGCTTGCACTGAATGCAGCAATTGAGGCGGCAAGGGCTGGCGAGCACGGGCGCGGGTTTGCCGTGGTAGCAGACGAAGTGCGCAAGCTTGCAGAAGAGTCAGGGGACGCGGCAAAGGAAATATCCGGCCTTATCAAGCAGATACAGCATGATACGGGAGTGGTGGTGCAATCTGTTGAAAAGGGCAATGTAACTGTAGCCAGCGGTGTTGAGGCTCTGAACGAGACTGTCAGGGCTATGAAGGAGATAGTAGAAGGAGCAATGAAGACCGCCGAGATGGTCCAGGACATTGCCGCTGCAGCCCAGGAGCAATCCGCATCCATAGAAGAGATCACTGCATCGGTGGAGGAAGTGACCTCTATCTCAGAAGGAGCAGCCGCAGGAACTGAACAGACATCTGCCGCCGTAGAGCAACAGAGTGCCTCCCTGCAGGAGATCGCACACAGCTCACAGGAGCTGTCCGCCATGGCTGTTGCAATGCAGGAAATGGTAAACAGGTTCGTTCTCGCCAGAGAGGAACTTGCTGAACAGGCTGATGCGCCCCATATCATGAAGAACAGGAAGGGACTGAAGTAAGTCCCTTTCCACTTTTTATCCATCTTTTTTATAGTGCTACTGGTACCCGGTCTCCCCGCCAAGGTCCTGGACCTTTTCCTCCTCGTTGGCCGCATATCTTGCAAATGCCTCGGAAGCCTGCTCATACAGACTCATGGCAGTGCGGGAAGTAGTGGGCTTGACACGGCGTATGGCTTTCACAAAATGGACGGACGTTATCTTAATTCCCATTACCCTGGCTCTGGCTTCGTCCCTGCTTATGCCCGGTGTGACGACCTCACGCAGGGCCAGCATGGAAGCTTCCCGGCAGATGGCCTCTATATCCGAACCCACATAGCCTTCGGTCATGTGCGCCAGCTCACGGATACTCACATCATCCGCAAGGGGCTTCCCCTGAAGATGGATGCCGAAGATCTTCTGCCGTCCTTCCATGTCAGGAGGGTGCACGTATATGAGCCGGTCAAAGCGTCCCGGCCGCAGCAGGGCAGGATCCACTATGTCGGGCCTGTTGGTTGCAGCGATTATCACCACGTCCCTCAGTTCCTCAACCCCGTCTATCTCCGTGAGTATCTGGCTCACCACTCTTTCGCTTGCATGGGCATCTATACTGGAGCCACGCTCTGATGCCATGGAATCGATCTCATCAAAGAATATCACCGCAGGGGCAGCCTGCCTGGCCTTGCGGAAGGTCTCTCGTACGGCACGCTCGGACTCGCCCACATAGCGGCTCAGCAGTTCAGGCCCCTTGATGCTGATGAAGTTGGCCTCGCTCTCGGTGGCCACGGCCTTTGCCAGCATTGTCTTTCCAGTGCCCGGGGGGCCGAAGAGCATGATACCGCGGGGAGGCCTTGTATTGACGGCCTCGAAGAGTTCCGGATATTTCAGCGGCCATTCCACAGCTTCGGACAGTTCCTGCTTGGCAGCATCCAGGCCGCCGATATCAGCCCATCTCACTGAAGGCACCTCCACAAAGACCTCACGCATGGCCGAAGGTTCGATGTTCCTGAGGGCGTCGTCAAAATCCTTCCTGGTCACCTGCAGGCTTTCCATGAACTCGGGAGGTATCTCATCCTCCGCATCGTCGATCCTCATGTCAGGAAGCATGCGCCTGAGAGCGTGCATAGCCGCCTCCTTGCACAGGGAGGAGAGATCGGCACCCACAAAACCGTGGGTAACGGCAGCGATCTCCTCAAGGTTAAGCCCTTCTTCCAGCGGCATGCCCCTTGTATGGACGAACAGTATCTGTAAGCGTCCGGCACTGTCAGGTATCCCCACCTCGATCTCGCGGTCGAACCTGCCTCCCCTGCGCAGGGCCTCGTCAATGGAATTGGGGCGGTTGGTCGCAGCTATGACTATGACCTTACCCCTTGATGCGAGACCGTCCATCAGGGAGAGCAGTTGCGCCACTATCCTGCGCTCCATTTCGCCCCATACCTCGTCACGCTTGGGAGCAATGGAATCTATCTCGTCTATGAATATGATTGTGGGGGCGTTCTTCTCTGCCTCCTCGAAGATCTGGCGCAGCTTGTGCTCGCTCTCACCGTAGTATTTGGAGACAACCTCCGGCCCGCTCACAGAGATGAAGTTTGCATCCGTCTCACTTGCCACTGCCCTTGCAATCAGAGTTTTCCCCGTACCTGGGGGTCCGTACAAAAGAACACCCTTGGGAGGGTCCACTGCAAGTTTCCGGAAGAGCTCGGGATGCTTCAGGGGCAGCTCTATCATTTCCCTCACGAGTCCCAGTTCCCGCTTGAGACCTCCTATGTCTTCGTAGGTTATCTGTCCGGAAACCCCCTCCTGCACCACAGCACTTTCTCTTATGTGTATCTGGGTGTTCCTTGTGACCACCACGGGACCTGCCGGGCTTGTTGAGAGCACAACGAAGGAAACAGGATTGCTGACAGCCTCCACGCGGACAGACTGTCCCTTTATCACCGGGCGGCCTTCAAGTATCCTGAGAATGAAGCGCGGGCCCCCCACAAGCCTGGTTTCCCTTGTGGGAGCAAGGCTTATCTTCTCCGCCTCGCTGACAGTGACCTTTCTGACCGTTACCTTGTCATCAATACTGACCTTTGCATTGTTCCTGAGGTTACCGTCTATGCGGATCATCTCCTTGCCCGCATCGTCCGGATATCCCGGCCAGGCAATGGCATAGCATTTCTCCTTGCCCTTTATCTCAACGATATCACCGCTCACAACCCCGATAGATTCCATAAGGACCTTGTCAAGCCTTGCAATTCCCCGGCCCGCATCCCTGGGATAAGCTTGTCCCACACTAACGGTAATTTCCTCAGTCAACTCTTATCACCATAATTTCATACAGCATCTGCTAGCTATGTAATTGGTCAAATGCAATTTAAAAAGATTCCCGACAGCAGATAAAATACCTGAAGAGAAATCACATCTCGCTCTTCAGTCTGGAAACCAGCTCTTCCCTTATAACGGAAGTGCGGTCGCCACCGCATACCATGCCACGCACGCCGATGATGTCGGGCCTGATGCGCCTGAGCATTGGAAGGTCACCGAACTTGAGAGTGCCGGCAAGTGCAGACTCAAGACCCTGGTCCCTGATAGCGTCTGTGAAACTCGTCAGCTCCTCCTCGTCCATGAACTCGAAAGTGGAGCGCCCGTCCTTGATGCCGGTATCCACCATCACCACATCGACACCTGCCCGGGCACCGATGGCAGGAAGCAGGTGAGGGGAAATAGAATTGATTCTCCTGTAATCGGAATAGCCCGAAGCAACGACCTTCTTGGAAGGGTCAAGATCCTTGACGGAGCGTGTTATGTTGGTAAGCATGTCCAGCGCCTGCTCTTCCGTGTGGACGTCGTACAGGCCTACCTTGATATAGTGAGCACCCGCAACTGCAGCACCCAGAGCGGCAAGGGACGCAGTACCCGGCTTATAATTGAAGTCCCCGATGGTCGCACTTATGGGCTTCTGTGAGCCTATGGCCTCTTTAACAGATCTTATGACCCAGGGAAAATTAGCACCAAGGGAACCTTCCTTGGGATTCTTCACATCGATTATGTCAGCACCACCTTTGTGTGCTGCTATTGCCTCCTCAGGGCTAATGGGACTGACAAGTAACTTCATAGCATAACCTCTTTTTTATAGCATGACAGATGTATGAATTAAATATGTTTCGTATCCTTTTTGTTCTTGACGTTTTCAACCGGACAGTGGTCCATGCACGGGGAGGAGACAGGAAAGAGTACAAGCCTATCCATTTCTCGAGCCGGATCTGCGAAAGTTCGGACGCCATCAGGATAGTTGATACGGTAAAACCCAGGGAAGTATACATTGCCGACCTTAACCTACTTCAGGGAATAGGTAAGAGGGAAAAGAACTTCGAGGTCATCCAGGGAGTGGCAGAAAGGGCTAAGACAATGGTAGATGCCGGAATTAAGTCTATTTCTGATACAGAGGATATATTCGAGATCGTTCCAACCGTCGTGCTCGGCACGGAGACTGCCTCCCTTGATACGATAGGGCAGGTTGCAGTTGCCTATCCGGGACGTGCGGTAGTAAGCATTGACAAGAAGCATGGCAAAATACTCTCCAGTGACCCTTCCATGCCTGATGACCCCCTGGAGATAGTAAGGAAGCTTAATGAGTTCGAGCTGCAGGATATAATAGTCCTCGACCTTGACAGGGTAGGCACGGCAAGCGGCGTGGATTCACAATTCTTAAGTAAAATAGCATCAATCTCAGAGCATAATGTGCTTCTTGGTGGAGGAGTCCGCAACCTTGAGGACATAGAAACACTCGAGGAAACAGGCCTTGCAGGTGCCCTTGTGGCAACAGCTTTGCACAACGGCTCTATCCCCATTGAAAAAGTACAGTGACAGTGATTATAACGGTTTCATCAGTTCATGGTGTAAATATGGCAGAGAATGAGGAATTAATTGAAGTTGGCGAAGGATACGCCGAGATCAAGATGGGAGCAGGCTGGTTCCTGACGATCACCCTTGCCTCCAGTGAGAAATACGAGAACGAGTATGTAGAGATCGCAAAAGAGAGAGGTGGCCAGAAAAAGGGGCGCTTCAATCTGAATCCTAAATACACACGCACCCTTGGTGAAGCACTTATCAAATTCGCAGACGCTAACGAACTCTAGGGTTGTCCGGGTTACAGGCAGCTTTGCTGAACGTGACCCAGAAAACACTACCTTTACCCTCTGGATTATCCTCTACCCCGTACCCCCCGCCGTGCAGTTCCATAATCCGCTTTACTATCGCAAGTCCAAGACCTGTCCCTTTGACCCCTTTCTTGCTGAGGCGCTTGAAACGGTTGAAGACCAGCACTTTGTTCTCGTCAGGTATGCCATCCCCACGGTCAGTGACCATGACCCTGAAGCGATCGCCCATATCCCGGAAAGAGATGGTTATGCTTTCGTTCTCCGGGCTGTACTTTATGGCATTTGACAGGAGATTCGCAAACACCTCGCTTACCAGGGGGTTTACATGTGAATAGCATGGACCTTCCGAGAACAATTCCAGCCTTATATTCCTCTCCTCTGCGTAAGAGGAAAACTCCAGCAGAATGCCCCTGAAGATGCCCACAAGGTCAGTACAGTAGTAGTCGATCTCCTCAATGCTGTTCAGTTTCTCGTATCTGGAAGCACTCTCAATGAGATCTATGAGTCTCCCGGTGCTGTCCTCTACCACCCCGAGCATGGCAAGCTTGTCCGGATCGGTTTCCATCTCCTGCAGGAGCTCGACATAGCCCCTTATGGTACCTGCGGGTGTGAGCAGGTCATGCCTGATAATGTCTGAAAACAGATCCTTTAATGCATTCAACTGCTCCAGTTCTGCGGTGTGTCTCTCAAGTTCCTGCTGGTATCTCTTTTTGTCGGAAATGTCCATGACGATTCCCTCAAAGCGATAAGGCCGGCCCTGGTGATCTTTCTGGAGCAGGGAAAGCTCACTGACCCAGAGCGATTCACCCGACTTTTTCAACAGCCGGTACTCATGGGAAAAGCACTCCTCGCCTTCCCAGGAAAGCCGGGCCACATCCTCGGTAAGCTTGTCCCGATCCTCCGGATGGACGATGTCAATATAGAGCTTGTTCCCTGACTGAAACTCCTCCCTGCTATAGCCAAGCAAAGAGACATTCTCCGAGACAAAGCGAACAGGCCACCCTTTTTCCGGCGACCACAGGAAAACAATCACAGGAACTTCCCAGTATATTGACTCAAGCCTGCTGATGCTTGAAAGCTTTTCAAGCAAACCCTTTTCCCGGAGGCAATAGTCACTTACCTCCTGAAAATAGCAGGCCATTCCATCATAACTACCGTTCCCGTCAAATAATGGCACGAGGGATATCGACTGGTAGCTGAGACCCTTCATAGGGATGAGTATAGGCACTTCCGCATGAAAAGACCTCTGAAGTGATCTCTTTGTATCCAGAAAAAACTGCCTGAAGCCTGCTTTCCCGTCAAGCAGGTACTCTGGCATTGATTCAAAAACATTCTTTCCGATCACATATTCTGATAACAGGCCAGAAATGGATCCCATCCTCTCATTGGAGAAAACAAGATTATCATCCTTATCCAGGATACATATTCCTATAGGTGCATCCTGCAGAATCATGGGATAGAATCTTGGTTCTGTGCTATCCAATCGCTCACCCACTCTCACGATAAACGGACTTGAATAGATATCTTACTCAGATGCTATATATACATTCCTCAATTACATAAAATATTAATAAGTGGTAAATGATAAAATAAGTAAAGTGATATGATATGCTCAGCGGGAGCCTTGAACTGAAGGTTATACTAATGAGGAGATTATCCCCACCACATCAGACCCGATTTCTTCAACACTTCTATTTGCATCAATCACAACGAAGGAGGAGGGGCTCTCATCTGCCAGACGCAGGTAATTGCTCCTGACCCCTTCAAGGAAAGTAACCTTCTCGAACTTTGTCTTGTCGCCCCTGGACCCGCATCTTGCAACAGCGATATCAGGGTCGATATCAAAAAGTATTGTCAGGTCCGGTACTACGGTCCATCCTTTATGGATATCCTGTATCCAGCGCAGCGAGTCCCCGAACCTGTCCTGCAGTGTCATCCCCTGGTATGCATAACGGCTGGCAGAATACCTGTCTGAGATGACATTCCTGCCGCTTTCCAGGGATGGCAGGATCAGTTTGGAGACATGCTCTGCATGGTCTGCAACAAAAAGGAACAGCTCTGCAAGATGATCCGTATCCGAGTGGATAGCCCGGTTCACAGCTTCGCCTATCCAGCTCCCTGTGGGCTCCCGGGTAAATACGAAATCACTGAATTCAGGATTTGAAGCAAGTGACCTTGCAATGGTGGACTTACCCGAGCCATCGATCCCTTCAAGAGTTATGAGCTTTCCCTTTGCTGGCATGTGCTATGAAAAAGAGGGGATAATATTTAGCCTATTTGCATCCAGTGGTCATGCACGTGATACGTTCTCGGAACCGCACTGGAAACATCTTACAGGGAAACGTTCCGGGTCTTCCTGGAAAAGGAAGTCACATATATTGCATCTGAAGTATACGGTTGAAGAGTTATAGTCATCCATAAGCTTACCTCCCATATACATATAGAGGATTAATATAAAAATCTCTGCCAAAGCATATAAAGAAAGGATACACATTTCCTGAAAAGGACAGATACATGACGACCATAGGAGTGATCACCAGAGGAAAATACGGCATGAGGCTCGTTGAGACTCTGCTGGCAAGAACGGACCTGAAGGTTGTCCGTGCACCAGTGCCGGAAAAACTTCCCTCTTTCATTGATGAGCCGGGAGAGTTCCTGGAAGAACTTGCCCTGGATAATACAGTGTTCGAGTCGGACATCATGATAAGTTACTCCCTCCACCCGGACCTCACCGCAGCAATAGCACATAAGGCAGCGCTGAAGGGTGTGAAGGGACTCATAATCCCGGGAGGGGCTTCAAAAGCACCTCTAAGGGAGCTTGATCAGATATCACAGAAATACGGGATATATATAGAAGTTGAAGATATCTGCTGCACGCTCTCCGATAATCCTGCAATACGCGAGTTCTCCTCAAGACTGTCCAGGCCCGTGCTTGAGATCGATACCTTGGATGGCAGGGTCTCTGATGTGAGGGTGCTCTGCGGTGCGCCCTGCGGAAGCACCTGGAGGATGGCTGAGGAACTTGTGGGTACAAAAACAGAAGAGGCTCCTGCCAGGGCAGGCCTGCTGATACAGCAATACCCGTGCAGAGCCGTGAGGGGAACACTCGGAGGCATACACCGGTCTGCGGAGATACATAAGAATGCCGTTGAAAAAGCCCTGGGCTCAAAAGAGAAAAGGGCGTGAGGATATGCAGCAAACTCAAGAGAGGCCTGCTGTGATGGACAATGCCGGGATAGCTGGCATTCTCGGCCACATGGCAAAGCTGCTGGAGTTCAGGGGAGAGAATCCCTACAAGATCGCAGCTTACGAGAAAGCCTCAAGGAGTGTCAAGGCCTATGAAAAGGAACTAAGCGACATATATCGCAGAGGCCGGCTCCCTGCAGTGCCCGGCGTGGGAAAAGCGATCAAGGACAAGATAGAGGAAATGCTGACCACCGGAACCTTTGAAGAATATGAGCAGATCCTAGCAGAGATCCCCCCGGGAATCCATGAGATCATGAATATCTCAGGCGTCGGTCCGAAAACCGCAAGAAGCCTGCATGAGCGACTGGGAGTGGAGTCTGTTGAAGACCTTATCCGGGCTGCGGAAGAACATCGCATCCGCCGCCTGCCACGCTTGGGGCCTAAACAGGAAGAAAGGCTTCTCAGGGCAGCTAAAAGCCGGGTGGAAAGCAGTGATTTCAGGAGAAGTTCACTGACTGCTGCCGGCATTATCGCACAGCAGATCATCGAGGAACTGGACAACAGTCCCTCCATTCAGAGAATTGCAATTGCCGGGAGCCTGCGAAGAAGAAAGGAGACAGTTGGCAATATCGACCTCGTCGCTCTTTCAGAGGAGCCTGAAAAAGCCATTGATTCATTCGTGCACCTGCAAAAAGCTGAAAGGGAGCTGGAAGGTGTGGACGATCTGGGAGAGTACTCACATGCAGCCATTGTATATGAAGGCAATATCAGGGTAGACCTGTACGTGAGCCCTGAAGCCCGTTGCGGTCCGCTCATGCAGTATCTCACAGGCTCAAAGGAACATAACATCCGCCTGCAGGAACTGGCACGTGGCAGGGGATACAGTGTCAGTGAACACGGGCTGATCTGTGCAGGCAGGATCCCGGAAAATGGAACTGCAGGAGGCGGGGCCGGATATCTTGCAAAGGAGAACGAGCTCTACAGGGTTCTTGGGCTTGGCTGGCTGCCTCCCGAGATCAGGGAAGACAGGGGCGAGATAGAGGCCGGCCTTAACGGCAGGGTTCCCAGGCTTATCGAACGCAAGGATATCAGAGGAGACCTTCATGTCCATTCCCGGTGGAGTGACGGCAGGAACAGCATCGAAGAGCTCGCCATGCATGCCATGGTGCTTGGGTATGAGTACATCGCCATCACCGACCATTCTCCTTCCACAGGGATTGCAAACGGCCTTTCAGAGGAAAGACTGCTGGAGCATATACGTGAGATAGAGGATGTCAACGAAAGGATCGATGGTATCAGGCTGCTTTCGGGTACTGAGTGCGATATCAGATCCGATGGCAGGCTTGATTACAGCAGTGAACTGCTGGAGAGCCTTGATATCGTCGTGGTGGCGGTACATGCAGGACTGGAACAGGATAGGGAAAAGATGACGCAGCGCATAGTTGCTGCACTTGAGAACGAACATGTGGATATACTTGCACACCCCACAGGCAGGAAGTTCGGGAAGCGCACAGGTTACGAGGTCGATATGGATAAGGTCATGCAGACTGCTTTTGACAATGAGAAGGTGCTTGAGATAAATTCCTCACCGTCAAGACTTGATTTAAACGATATGCATGCAAGGATGGCAAAGGAAATGGGAGTAAAGGTTGCCATCGATACTGATACTCATTCACTTGCACATTTCGAGAACATCAGATATGGGATCGATGTTGCCCGCCGGGCCTGGCTTGAACCTCAAGATGTTGTGAACACGCTCAGCCTGAAGGACATATGCTCCATATTAAGGGTATAAGTTTCAGATAAAATATATACTGATGTTAAAAAGTATATACTTTATATCGATTCTAACGACAAAAAGCTTAAATTTTCATTTATCCAACATGTTTCAGTAAAACTGAATGAGGTTGAGACCGGAAAGAACCATTTGTTATTTTCTTGACTGTTTTTTATCTGTAAGTAGTTGAATATTTGTCCATTTCATGTCCCATGAGGTGCAATCTTGAAAAATATGAAAGCTAACAAGCATGATAGAGCAACGAAGAAGCACGAAATCGAGTTCGAGAAAGAAATGAGAAGGCAGGAAAAGAGGAACAGGTTCTGAGGACCTCATGCAGATTCATTTCCAGTAGGTATAGCAATTCTGATTCTGATGTAAAAATCCCAATGTGGCAGGAATGACCTGCCACCTGACCATCCTATTTCTTTTGCATTTTAATACGCTGTGAAAGAATGCATTTTCCGCCCCTGTGGCCGCCAAGCGGATTGAACGGGGTGCCCATGGAGTTCATGCATCTTGCCATGACGGCTGCACCGCGCGCAAGACCATCATCCACAAAAACGACATTCTCTTCGATGTTGTGGTTTATGCCGAGCTCGTGCAGATACTTAAGGACTAGCCGCGGCTTATTACCGGTTATTCCGGCCCTGCCGGTAATTCCGATGGCAGTATCCTCATACACCAGGCCTTCATCCTTTGCCACTTTCACAAGGCGCTGTACAACCTTCGCCATTACCTCATCTATGACTGCAAAGAGTACCTTGAGGTTGTGCTTTTTGTAGATCTCAGCCCCGATCTCCGAGAGTTTATCCATATCCGTGCCGTTGTTGCCGACATCGCAACCGATAAGCACCACACCTATGGCGTCAGCGGCCTCAGAGTTGACCGGGACGCTGCCGTATCGCTTACGTCCTTTGGGAACCCTCTCTATCTGTATGTATTCGTGTATCCTTTCTGCATATTCCTTTATGGCTTTGCCCTTCAGTTTAAGAGTGAGCGCATCCATTGAGGTCTTGTCTGCAACATCAAGGGCAGTTCCCTTTTTAGAGTCCACAAGCCCCGTACCTTTGATAATGGCATCCGGGATTGCACCTGCGAAGCCGCAGAAGTTTCCAATGGTCTTTGCATAAGGAAGGTCTGGGCTGATTACCCTGCCGTCAAGAGTAGTGCCGAAGTCGATGGAAATGCAAGGGTTACGGAAGTCCACATCCACCCACTTGGCACCTTCCTTGATCCCTGCGGTTGCCAGTTCGCCTTCCATCTCGTTTGCCACGATCTCAACGCCTGTAGCTCCAGTGGGAGGAGTCACACTGGCCACGGCCCCGTCGAACACCACCTGCTCGAGCTTGGTGTGCTTGCGGAACTTTTCGGGCACATTGCCCATGCCCATGGGAGGAGTCATCCTGTTTGGCGGTACTCCGGCCATCAGGCAGCCATCGGCCAGGGCCTTGATGAATTCCCCCACCTCGTCAGGAGTATCGAAGCCTGCTACCACACCTGTGGACCTTACAACAAAGTGGATATCTTCCTTGATGTCAAGATTTGCCTGTTTCACGGCTCCAATGAGAGTGTCCCTTACAAGTTCGGCAACGGACTGGCGTGTAAGTTCCACACCGTTCAAGGTCCGCCCGAATATCTCCTCTCCAGGCTTGGGAGGGCGGACATCCCTTGTCATGCTCACGGTCTTGGTCACAAGGCGTGTCTTGCCGTCTTCAAGATTTGTGGCGGTGAGTATGCATTTTGTGGTGGTGTTGCCTACTTCTACAGATGCCACTATGAAATAAGGTTTGGATTTGAGGTCTATAAGGCGTACGGACGGACTTTCTGCAATTCGTGGTTTGAATCCCATTTTTACTCCTCACATCAAAGGCTGCAATCTCTGGATTATCTTCTGTTTAGGTACTGCCCCTACTATCCGGTCCGCAAGCTTGCCGTCCCTGAAGACAAGGAGTGCAGGAATGCTTGTTATGGCAAATCTCATGGCAGTTCCCTTGTTATGATCCACGTTCAGCTTGCCGAAGATAACCTTTCCCCGGAGCTCCGTTGCAAGTTCATCGATAACGGGTGAAAGCATGCGACACGGACCGCACCACTGGGCCCAGCAGTCCACGACGACCAGCGTATGCCTGGCGGTAAACTCATCAAATGCAGCATCTGTGACCTCCAGAGGCTCTGCAGGATATTCGCGCTTCTCAAGCTCCTTCTTCAGACCTTCCATTTTTCTCTGCCTTATCATATCAATCTCATCCATTAGCTTACCTGCCTCTACAGAACCGGACGGCTGGTCGGGAAGTAAGAGCACTGCTGTCCAGGCGCTGATATTTTTCTGTATGTAGTTACATGCTTTGATAACTTAAAGTTTTGCATGGTTGTGCGATAAACACACATAACCATAATAATATGTAATAGATAATTTATATAAATGTCAAACCATCGATCTCTGTGGCTGATAACAATGGCAGGCAGGAAGGCAAAAAACAGTCCTGATAATGACAGGACAATCTTTGACCAGAAGTGTATCACTTGCGGCACATGGATGCGGAGAACTGTCAGTATAGCAAGGAGCGGGGCGAGGTCATTCACTTATTTTTGCCCTGAATGCGGCTTATCATATACGGTGGATGAATGAGCACACTGGACAGATGGTCGCTTGCACAGTTACAACAGATCGAGCCCTATGATTTTGAAAAGCTCCTGGCACAGCTTTTCAGGAGGATGGGCTACGCGGTGGAAGAGACACAGTATTCCCATGACAGGGGCATTGACCTCATAGTAAGGATACTGAACTTCGGACTATCTCACTCATGGATAGTGCAGGCAAAGAGATACAACGAGCCTGTAGGCGTCAAAGCTGTCAGGGAGTACAGCAGCCTTAGATACAGGGACCGGGTGGATGGGGTCATCATCGTGACAACTTCCTGTTTCACAAAAGAGGGACAGGAAGAGGCTGCCGAGCATAACGTAAAGCTGGTTGACGGGAACCTCCTGGCTGAGATGCTAAACCATTACCTGCCAGGGGAAAATAAGCAATCCCAGGTCGTCGGGGCCGGGACCCGTGAGGATGCAGCCGGACAGGACACTTCCACTATCATGAGACGAGGCGAGGAACTGCTTGCTGAAGAATCCGTGAGCTTTGGCCGGGAGAGGATGTCCATGCTTATCACAAGCAGGAACATTTTCTTTAAAAAGGAATCCGGCCTGCTTTCCAGAAAAGAGAATGTGGAACTGCGTATCGAGCTGAAGGACCTGACAGGCGTACATACAGAGCAACAGCTTCTGTTCCTTATCGCCGGACAGAAACGCCTGAAAGTATATCCTCTGTCCGTAAAGAGAAAGGACAGGATACTGGAACTCCTTGATAGCCTCAGGCCTGAATACGTGCGCGGGGAACACCTCCTGAAGTCCTCGCGGAAAAATTCCTCACTGTTTATCCTGACCAACAGGAGGCTGGCGCAGATAGACATTGATAAGGGGCAGGTGGAAGATATACCCCTGACGAAGATAATATCCGTTGAAGCCGGAGGGGGACTCTTCAAAAAGGACAGGATACTGGTCTCCGCATCCTCCGACGGAGTCAGGAAATACTCTTTTGAAGTGGACGATGCCGCTCAATGGAGAAGCGCTATTCAGGAGAGAGTGAAGGTTATCTGATATTACACCCTTTAACGCTGTTAACTGTTAAGAAACCCTTAATAGCATGAGGTTATAAAGACTAATGTGAAGAATATATCAAACGGGAGCTATGCCATGAAGCAAGAGACGATCAAGATCGAAGGAATGATGTGCGGACATTGCCAGATGACAGTGGAGAAAGCGATCCGGAATGTAAAGGGAGTACAGGATGTGAGTGTCAATCTTGGAAGCAAGCAGGCCGAAGTATCCTATGATCCTGCCATCACCGACTCAGCAGCCATACAATCCGCAGTCACAAAAGCCGGATACAAGGTCGTGGACTGAGAACAGGCAGTCGGTACATTGACAATCTTTCGATATCAGACATGAATACAAAAATAAAAGTGCATGGCATGACCTGCATGCACTGCCACAAGCGTGTGACAGATGCCATAATGGCCATTGAAGGTGTTTCCTCGGTAGATGTGAGCCTTGAGGAAGAGAGTGCCACTGTAGAGTTCGATCCTGCCAGGACCAATCTTGAAGACATACGAAAAGCTGTCACGGATGCTGGATACGAAGCAGGCGAAGAGCAGTGCAGGCTGCCTGAGGGATCCGGGCCTGAACAGGGATGCAGGATAATTCCCGATGAAGCCGAGGATGTGAGGAAGCAGCCGGAGCCGGGCGCAACAGAGGATGCCGTTTTCAGGATATCCGGCATGAAGTGCACCTCGTGTGCACAGAACATCGAGGGCGTCCTGACCAAACACGAAGGAGTTATCTCAGCCACTGTCAACCTTCCCCTTGAAAGGGCCACAGTAAGGTACGAGCCTGCAAGGGTCAGCCCTGGGGAACTTGCAGGAGAGATCGAATCCCTGGGTTATCATGTGGTGAGGGACCGCATCACCCTTGATGTAGGAGGGATGACGTGCGCTTCCTGTGCCCAGAACGTAGAAAAGGTGCTTAAAAGGCTTAATGGGGTCAGCTCCGTTAATGTCAACGTTTCAACAGGCAAGGCCAGGATAGAATACAATTCATCCGTTGTTTCTGTTGACGATATGAGAAAGGCCATCGAAGATATCGGTTACTCAGCCTCAATGCCTGTGGACCGGCAGCTTGCCGAGGACAGGGAAAGGAAGGAAAGGGAAGATGAGATCCGCAGGCAGAGGAACAACCTGATAATTTCGGTGCTGATCGCGATCCCGGTCATGTTGGGGAGCCTGAAGCCGGTCTTTCCGGATTACTTTGGATTCGTGCCGGATATCTTTGCAGACAGGAACGTGCTGTTCCTGCTGACAACTATCGTCATGGTCTTCCCGGGAAGGCAGTTCTTCGAGGGAACTTACAGGGGACTGAAACACGGCGTAACCGACATGAACCTGCTCATTGCCACAGGTACCGGAGCAGCCTACGTTATAAGTGTCGCTTCAAGCTACCTGGACCTGGGGCCGGGATACCATCATCTCTATTACGATACTGCCGTCATGCTTATTGCGTTCATTGTGCTCGGGAGGTACATGGAGGCCCGCGCCAGGGGAAGGACATCCGAATCCATCAAGAAGCTCATAGGACTCCAGGCAAAGACTGCGCGCATAATCGTAGACGGGCAGGAGAAGGAGGTGCCTGTTGAGAGCGTCGAGGTCGATGACATTGTTTTTGTCAGGCCGGGGGAGAAGATACCTGTCGACGGCGTTGTGATCGAGGGGACATCAGCAGTTGACGAATCCATGATCACGGGAGAGAGCATCCCCGTTGACAAGAGCAAGGGGGATGTGGTAATAGGCTCTACATTGAACCGCAGCGGGGCCATGAAGCTACGCGCCACCAATGTGGGCGCTGATACCGCACTTGCGCGTATAATAGAACTGGTGGAGAACGCGCAGAACTCCAAGGCCCCTATACAGAGGATAGCGGATGTCGTAGCAGGCCATTTCATACTCATAGTCCACGTACTGGCACTGGCGGCGTTCTTCTTCTGGTACTTCATCGGCTTCGAGAGATACGACGTGACCCTGAACTCAGGGATAGCAAGTCCCTTCCTGTTCGCACTGCTCATCTCCATCACGGTGCTTGTGATATCCTGCCCCTGCGCCGTGGGTCTTGCAACCCCGGCAGCCATAATGGTAGGCACAGGCAAGGGAGCAGAGAACGGCATACTTATCAAGGGCGGTGAAGCTCTTGAAAGAACACTCAAGATAGATACAATCGTCTTTGACAAGACCGGGACGCTTACAAAGGGAGAGCCCGAGCTCACGGACATAGTGCCTGTTGCGGATCTCAGTTCCGATGAAGTGCTTGTTATGGCAGCCAGCGCCGAGAAAGGGTCCGAGCATCCCCTCGGAGAAGCTATAGTGAGAGGTGCTGAACAGCGTAATCTGCAGTTAAAAGATGTCGAAAGCTTCAGGTCCATCGCAGGTAAAGGTGTGGAGGCGGGCATCGAAGGCAGCAGGATACTGCTCGGAACCCGTAAACTGATGCATGATAGCGGCATTGATATCGCTTCCGTTGAGAGCACCATGGAGAGCCTTGAAGCGCAGGGCAGGACAGCCATGATAGCTGCAAAGGACGACCGTGCCGTGGGTCTTGTGGCAGTTGCCGATACCCTCAAGGAGAATTCGAAGGAAGCCGTGGAGAAGATACGCGACATGGGTATCGAGGTCGTTATGATCACCGGCGACAACCGCAGGACAGCAGATGCCATTGCATCGAACATTGGCATCACGCGGGTACTGGCGGAGGTGCTTCCAGAAGACAAGGCCTCAGAAATACGCAAGCTGCAGGAGGAGGGGCGCGTGGTTGCAATGGTGGGCGACGGCATCAACGACGCACCCGCCCTTACACAGGCCGATGTAGGCATAGCCATGGGTGCAGGTACCGATGTTGCCATGGAGTCCGCTCAGATAGTACTTATCAAAAACGACCTGCGGGATGTGATCGCCTCCATCAGGCTGAGCAGGCTCACGATGAACAAGATCAAGCAGAACCTCTTCTGGGCCTTCGGCTATAATACCCTGGGGATACCACTGGCAGCGGGCCTGCTTTACCCGGTGGTGAAGACGATCCTCATCAGCCCGGAGCTTGCGGCCGCCTTCATGGCAATGAGCTCGGTATCGGTTACCACTAACTCCATGCTGATGAAGAGAAAGAGAATAAAATAGAACAAGACCGGAGACCAGATATATGAACGATAAGAGCATGAGCCGGAAAAAAGGAAGATACACCCTTATAGCAAGCCTGGTGACATCCATCCTGCTGGTGATCCTCTTTGCGGTCCTCTCCGCAGCGGTTAACAGTTCAAGGTCAGTGCCGCTTTATACGCAGGTCGACATAATCGCAGGCATGGTGTTCGTCTTCGTGCTCAGCATGATCGTGTCGGCCTCGGTGTGGCCTGCAGTTATAGAGAAAAGGATGAAGGGCAGTTAAACAGCGGTTGCTGTATCCTGCACCTGGATCAAGGCTCAAGGTCCGAATGCGGGTTTAAGTCGCATCCCGTACAGGGCAGGCACATTGTCTTAAATGTATCCGCACGCAGGCCGTACTCATCCAGCTTTTCCCGCAGGAAGCGGTTCAGCATGAGCAGGCGCTCTGCGGACGGGCGTTCGATGAAGACCTCTCCTTCCCTCAGGGGATGCCTGGCCGCAGCCCTCAGTATGGGGACCACGCCCATGGAAACCAGTTCCTCGATACCCTTCTTTGCAGATTCGTCCGACTCGCCAAGGCCGATTATGAAATTTGAACAGACCTTGTTCCTGCCGAATATCTCTACACCCTGCCTGAGCGCACCAAGCAGGGATCCAAGGTCCTGCCCGGGGCAGAGCTTTGCATGCAGATCCCGGTCCATGGTCTCCACATTGTATTTCAGCTCATCGGCGCCTGCATCCTTAAGCCTGCGGGTGGAGTCTTTCGTGGGATACACGGAAACCCCGATAGGTATTGAGTATATTTCCCTGAGCCTGCGGATCAGCTCCTCAGCCCTGTCGACCTCAGCTTCCGCAGATTCCTCCACACCCGAGGTTATGGAAATAGCCTGCAGCCTGCCGGTACTGCCGGACTCTTCCACCATCCTGAGCATCCGGTCCATGCTCTTGACCTTGCCGCCTAACTTGGGGACAGGGCAGAACTTGCAGTCGAAGATGCATTTCTCGCACATTGTTATAAAGGCCTGGTCAGGGCAATGGATAAGCTCAGGTTCAATGCTGCCCCTCGCGATCTCAGTGCCATCCCTGCTGATGACAAGCTCGCTGCCGTTCATTTCAGCTTTCAGCGGGGACTCCTTCTTGACGGCAAGGCGGACACGGTGTCCTCCCGAATTGAAGAAGAAGGCTACATTCCCGGCTCCCGGGCCCGCAGTGGGGATGGTCAGCCTGTGGATGAGGGAAGGGTCCATGTTCACGGAGCCTGTCGAGATGAGTTGTGCTTTGGTTTCTGGCTTCATGAGTTCTCCGATGCCAAAAGAATGAGATCTTTGGATAATATATGGATTATCTTCCTTGCATGGAATACTTTATCCTTTTCCTGAAACGATCCATATGTTCCTGCAAATGCACACTGATCCGTTATGTCATTTTCTGTTGAGGCAATATATGCCTGAATACTTAGGACTTTGTGGACATGCAGAGAGAAAATATAATAGATAATCATGATGCTGAGAACCTTCATGATTATACGGTTCGAATTTTATTAAATAGATGAAGGGCATATTTATCTGGCATAATAACCAACTTAAACAGGAAAAGTATGCCAATGGATCCCATATGTAAGATCAAAGTCCCGGAAGATACTCCTTATTTCACAGAATACGGGGGGAAAAAATATCGTTTCTGCTCACCGGAGTGCAAGAGAAAGTTCGATCACCTTGAAAAGAGCGTCATACGCCTTAAAAGGTCCATTGCCGAGCAGGACAAGATCTCTTTCGGGCATCTCAAGAGAGATATCATCAAGCCTGGCATATGCACACTCTGCGGAGCCTGCGCTGCTTCATGCGAATCTATCGCCATTGAAGACGAACAGCCACGACTGGTAGGCAAATGCACGGCCTGCGGCGTATGTTACAACCAGTGTCCCAGGACGATAACCACCGAAGAGGGGCTTATCGGGAAAATACGCAATGCCTACAGCGCGAGGACAGCAATACCCGGCCTTAAGGGGCAGGACGGGGCAGTGGTCACTTCCATGCTTGCCTACGGCCTTGAGGAGGGCCTTATCGACTGCGCCATAGTGACTGTGAAATCCGACGAGGAGCCCTGGAAGCCTGTGCCGGTCATCGCAAAGACTTATGACGAGGTCGTGGAGGCTGCAGGAAGCATTTACAGCCACAGCATGACCATAGAGCCATTGATGAGTGCCGTGAAGCAGGGCATGAGGAGCATCGCCTTTGTCGGCACGAGCTGCAACATAGATGCCGTGTATAAGATGCAGAAGAGCCCCTACGGGTTCCTGCACCTGTTCATGCGTGCCAACATCCTGAAGATGGGGCTGTTCTGTATGGATACCTTCTCCTATGAGGGCATCAGGGAGTTCGTCCTGAACAAGGGCATGCGCCTGGAAGATATCGAAGCCATGAAGATCCGCAAAGGAAGGATGGAGATGCAGACCCCTGAGGAACTGAAGGTCTTCGACCTGGCGGAACTGGACCCCTACAGGAGCAGTTCCTGCAGGTACTGCACCGACCTTACCGCAGAGAATGCCGATCTCTCCTTTGGCGGCGTGGGGACACCCAGGAACTGGACCACGGTGCTCGCCCGCTCCGGCCTGGGCTATGAGATATTCAACGAGGCCGTGGATAACGGATACATCGAGTCCCGCCTGCTTGAGTCGAATGAGATGAACAACGTGCTCAATCTTGCCAAGATGAAGAAGATCCAGCTATATTCGGTCAGCCGCAGGAAGAAAGCCTGAAGTCTGTAGTAGCCACATCTACATGCAGCAGATTTTTGTAGATTGCGTGGAAAATAATATGTTGTGTCGGATGTAAGGACCTTGAAACTCCCTTTTTTGAAAAAAGGGATAGTCATCGGATTTTTTCTTATCATAGCATGGACAACGATCGTATTAATAGCAGCCTCAGCCATCGGTATAGTGACTTATGAAGAAGTAAGGTATTTTTTCTGGCTCATGCCAATCAGCCTGCCCATATTCATACTATTGTTCTCTCACTCGAGCCCTCCTGAGATGGGCAGGCACGGCGAGAACAGGACAAGACTGGCACTTATAACCACTTTTGTCTGTCTTGCAGTTGCATTTATTGCAGGCATCCTGAAAGGCAAGCCCTGAAATAGGAACCTCTGTATTTTTAACTGAAGTTGCATAATATTTCAGCATGACCTCCCACTATTACGTCCACGGTTACTCCGAAAGGGAATCTGTCCGCCTCAGCGACCAGGCAAACACGCTTGAAGAACTCCTGCATAGCGATACAAAGTACCCTGCAGGCAGCATGGTACTCGAGGCCGGATGCGGCATCGGCGCCCAGACAGTGATCCTCTCAAGGAACAGCCCGCAGGCCCGGATAACATCCATAGACATCTCAGAGGAATCACTGGACAAAGCCAAAGAACGTGCCGCCGGCCAGGGAGTAAAGAACGCGGAGTTCCGCGTGGAGAATATTTTCGACCTGCCCTTCGAGGATGAGAGCTTCGACCATGTGTTCGTATGTTTTGTGCTGGAGCATCTCAAGGAACCGGTAAAGGCCCTCGCCAGCCTGCGCCGCGTACTCAGGACCGGCGGCACTATCACCGTAATCGAAGGCGACCACGGCTCCTGCTTCTTCCATCCAGAGACCGAAGCGGCAGTCAAGACCTGGAACAGCCTTGTGGAAGTGCAGGCAAAGCTCGGCGGCAACTCACTCATTGGCAGGCAGACCTATCCCCTCCTCAAAAGAGCAGGCTTCACTAATGCCACAGTCTCCCCCCGCATGGTCTACAGCGATGCCAGCCGCCCGCACATGGAGGAAGGCTTCGTGAGAAGGACCATCATCCCCATGGTGGAAGGCGTCAGGGAGAGCGCCATTGAGATGGGCATCATCGATGCGGCGACTTTTGATCATGGAATAGCGGACCTGTACAGGACTGCAGGGGAGGAAGGGACATTCAACTATATGTTCTTCAAGGGTGTGGGGAGGAAATAAAGAAGGATTGTATTTGGCTTACAGTCTTTGAAGGTCTCCCCTATAAATATGGCAGGCTCTTACCGTTTAGCCACAATTCTTCGAACTTAGTGTGCAGTTCATCAGACAGTACGCGGTCATATACTTTGACCATACCAAATACCCTGCCTACAGAAAGAGGATCACTGATCTCCAATATGACCAGATTCCTGTCAATCAGTACAAACCTGTGAGGAGTATCCAGCGATTTTATCTTTAGATATTCGGAGATGTTAGGTATTATATCTTCACTTTTTGCAGAACTCTGCCATTCAATCAGGACTTTAGACAATACGGGGTTTGGGTCGATCATTCTGATCCTTATCCCTCTTTTCAGTAAGGGAAGAAGAGTATCACGGAACATTAAAGCAAACATATCCTTGAATTGTTCGGATTCCATTGATCTTATGTCCCTTGGAACAACAGCACATACCTCATTTTTAGCCTCGTGGTAAACACTCTTGACCATCCTCATGACCTCTTTGTTTCCCATTGCAGCCGACCAGAAGCATTGCTTTGTTTCTTCCTGGACAGCGTAGTAGAATAAAGATCTTTTAATTTCGTCTATTGTCTTTCTCAGTATATTCAGTTCTCTGTGCATTTCAGATTCCTTTCTTGTGAAAAAGTTCTCAAATGCCACATCTGCTTCTATCGCGCGGTATTTTTTTGGCCTGGAATACTGAGCTTCAACAAATCCCATGTTCTCCAGATTATCGAGAACTGCATATATCTTGCCCATGGGTATCTTCGATTTCCTGGAAAGCACACTTGCATCTGTGAATCCTTCTCTCAGCATAGTCAGATAGGCAACAGATTCATACTTATTAAGCCCTATATTCCTTAATAGTTGTTCATTTTCCATAATAGAACCACTTTCAGGTTTACTATAGAGTAAAAGTCCCTATATAAACAACCACACAGTTGTTTATAATGTGCGTGATATCTCATGCCATAAAACGTACTTATGAATGCCATAAGGCAAGGTGCCCTTTATGAAGATAGGTATACGAAAGATGGATTTACTCCTACTGATCCTGCTGACGGTTATCAGCATCCCGGTCGCCGATCCTGCAGAAATGAACGGGATAGGGATAACTGCCATGGAGGTAACGCCACAGCCAGCGGAGCCGGGAGGCGACCTGACCCTTAAGATAAGGGTCACAAATGAAGGTGTGGAGAAAATAGAGGACTTTTCAGTTAGGATCGATGTAAGATATCCGTTCCACCTGAAAAGCGAAAGTGGGAACTTCGAAAATAAGAGAACATTAAGCGTGGGTTCGTCTGTCGATAATACCTATTACCTGACGGTAGACCCTGATGCCATTTCCGGCATATATCCAATCGAATTTGATATTTATGCCAATGATGTGATCATTAATCCACCCGATAATAAAGTGTACGTACAGGTTACCGGGAAACCCGACCTTACAATAAAAGCCGCCTATAGCAACAATGTTGCTCCCGGGGATGTATTCCCGCTAAATATATCCGTGAACAATATTGGCACAGGCATGGCAAAGAACGTGAAGGTAATCTCCGAGTCTGAAAGCATATTGATGCTTGGATCCAATGTTGAACTGATCAAGCAGATAATGCCATCAGAGGCTGAACAGATAGAATGCAGGTTCATTGTAAAGAACGAACTTGATCCTGATGCGCATCAATTCCCCATAATGCTCAAATACAGTGATGAACAGGGAGGGAACTATACACTGACCTATAACATCGGGATTAATATACTCAATAGGGCAGACATTGGGATACAAAGCATAAAGGTGACGCCAACTGCGATCACGCCTCTTGATGAGGTAAACATTGCGGGCATTATAGAGAATACAGGTAACGGTGATGCAAAAGAAGTTGTTGTGGAACTGGAGGCCGAGGGCAGGACTTACAAGTCCTTTATCGGACAACTGAGAAGCGACGATGACTCCCCGTTCTACTTTTACATTGATCCGGGTTCTGCAGGTGAAAAGGATCTTAACCTGACCATATACTATACCGACGATTTTGGTTCATATGAGATCTGGCGGACAGTGCCAATGACAGTAGAAAGGCCAAGGACGAACGTGCTCATGCTTATTGCCCTCCTGATAATAATAGCCATACCCGTAGCCTACATGATATACAGGAGAAGGCGGGGTCAAGATGGAAAGCAATGACCTCAAAGTGATGTTTTTCCTGGCATACAAAAACCTCACCAAAAGCAAAGTTACTTTCATGGTCATTGTTGCCGTGATGGCTATGAGCTTTCTCTCCATTACATTCTTTGCCTCTATCATTGACGGTCTCGGATACGAATTTGAAGAGGGCATGATCAGAGGACAGACAGGACATCTGATGATAGAGCCTCAGGAAAACGAGCTTTTTATTTCAGATTCCGCAGACCTTGTTAAAGACGTCCGGAGAATCCTCGGGGTCGTAGGCGCCGCACGGAGGCTCGATGCCAGTGCAGTGGCCAGATATAAGAATATAGAGATAGGGAATCCTGTCCTCTTTATAGAACCTGAGAACGAGAAAGATGTATCTGATTACTGGAACAGTGTTATTGCAGGGGAATATCTTTCGGAGAAAGATACGGACGAATTGATCATAGGAGCAAATCTTGTTGAATCCTATGCTCAGGAGGGGGACACTCAAAAAAGGTTTGATGTAGATGTAGGGGACCGGATCACACTGGGTTTCAGCAACGGGTTTACAAAAGAATATAGAGTAAAGGGCATATACAAAACAGGCTCACGTCTTGTGGATGACAAGATAATAGTCAACTTTGACCAGTACCAGTTGATATTTGGCCCTGATGATGATATTGCATCCAGTATACTGATAGCGCTCCCTCAGAGAGGTATGGAAGACTCGTATAAAGAGCAAATCATCGATCTTGGAGTCAGTGAACAGATAAATGAATGGCAGACAAAGATGGGAGCTGTCAACCAGTTTGTGGGGAGCCTGCAGATCACTAATCAGATCACAGGCACCATCGGACTCCTGACCGCTTTTGCGACCATATACATCATAATATTCATCAACGTCACGAATAAAAGGAAGCAGATAGGGATACTTAAAGCAGTCGGCATAAAAAAACAGATAATCCTGGGATCGTATGTCCTGCAGTCACTGGCCTACGGCGTTACAGGAGTGGTAATAGGGAACATTGTTATGAAACTTCTGTTGGTCCTTCTGTCGATGCGCCCCCTGAACATGCCGATCGGCCCGGTTATCCCTATTCTGACCACAGAAAGGCTTATGACAACCAGTGCCACGCTTATACTGGCATCGGTGGTAGCCGGGTTCTTCCCTTCCAGGAAGGCAGCTGATGAGAACATACTGGATGCGATCTTCGGAGGGTGAACATGGAAAGAACGATAATCAGGACGGAACATCTTGAAAGGGTCTATATCTCAGGAGCTGTTAAGACATATGCTCTTCGGGATATCAGTATTGAGATAGAACAGGGTGAGTTTGTTGCCATCATGGGGAAAAGCGGCAGTGGCAAAAGCACTCTGCTGCACCAGCTGGGACTGCTGGATAAGCCTACAAGGGGAAGTATAACCATAGACGGAAGCGATGTTATCAATATCTCTGAAAAAGAGAGGACCATATTCAGACTCAATGAACTGGGCTATGTTTTCCAGTCATACAATCTGATACCCGAACTTACTGCCATGGAAAATGTATATATCACTGCAATGGCACGCAATGTTAAAAGAGAAGAGTACGAGAAAATGGCAGAGGACATCCTTACCGCAGTTGGGCTTGAGGAAAGGATGCATCATTACCCTTCAGAGCTTTCCGGAGGCCAGCAGCAGAGAGTTTCCATTGCAAGGGCGCTGATCAATAAGCCAAAGATACTTTTTGCAGATGAGCCAACAGCTAATCTTGATTCTGCATCTTCAGAAGATGTTATAAACCTGTTCCGGAGATTCAATGAGGAGATCGGGCAGACCATAGTAATGGTCACACATGAGAAAGATGAAGGCGAGAAGGCAGACAGGATAATATGGGTAAAGGACGGGCTACTGGATATGGACAGGCAGGCAGGCATCTGAAGGCCCCTTTCTTCCTTCATGCGCTGCACTTCCGCAGAAGCTGAGGCTGCACGGAAAGTTGAAATATTGAGATGGATGCATCACTTAAACGGGAATAAAAGGGAATAATTTAAAAGTGTAGATAGAAGCATCCGGCGTATAAAAATGGACCTTAATTGCACTCGACCTTTTTAAGCACCATTTCCTGCATCATCGCATCGGCAATTTCGATAGTCACCGCCTCTATTCTGGTTGTATCTCCCATGGCATCCATGAGGAAGACGGTACCGTCCTTTTTCTTTGCCTTGATCACGTCCGTTGCCACGATGGTCCTTTCGCCGTTCTCTTCCAGGTAGACAGTAAAATCGCACATATCAGCATCCTCTTTTAAGTCTTCTCATAATCTGTCAGTATCGTTCTCATTATGTCCCCTATATCCTCAAGGACCAGGGAGTCAGGCGCCATGTCAAGTATAAGGCTGCCCATCCTGTCGGCTTCGATGACCTTTTCGTCATACCTGACAGGATAGATGCTCTCTCCGTTGAGGCTGAGCTCATCTGCCACCAGGTCCAGCTCCTTCCCCTGGCGCACCTTGTTAACAACGACCAGCTGCCTTCTTATCTTCAGATCCCTTGCCAGCTTGAGCACGTGCCTTGCAACTTCCATGGACTTGGGGAAGGACTCGGTGATCACAAGGTTGTGGTCGTAGTTCACAGCCAGGCCCCGGCCCAATATCTCCGAGCCTGCCTGTGAGTCAACTATTACGATATCGTACTGGTCGGACCACAGCGCAAGATAATCGATGAGCCTCTTCACAATGGAGATGTAGGAGCAGATGCATCCGCCGCCGCCCTCCGAGATTGTGCCCATGACAACGACCTTCACGTCATCCTTCGCAGTCACCTGATATTTCTCAAGGAATGCGTCGATGTTTATGTTCGAGCTGTGGGTGTGTCCTTCCCCTTCCTCGTCAAAGTCATCCTCGTAGAGCTGCTCGCGTATCTCCTTCTTGTCCTCCGCAAGTGTCCTGACAGTAGAAAAAGGCACTCCCAGGGACATTGCCAGGTTCATGCTCGGGTCGGTGTCTATGACCATCACCCGGAATCCCTCCCGGGCAAGCAGGCGTGAAAGGGTGGCTACGACGGTGGTCTTTCCGGCTCCTCCTTTGCCGGTGGCTATGATCTTCCTCATTATATATTCTCCATTTTTGACTGAAGTGGCTCGTCGCTGATGAGACCACTTTAATTATACTGCATATTCAGGAAACGTAATTTATGAAAACGCATCATAACTTAAATGTATTTCGTATTAAGAACATACATCAAAATAAGACTAAATATTTAATTAAGTACAACTTAACGAGCGCGAGACGCCCCATGATACTCTGCTTCATGATTTCAGATGCATCCGGAAATGGTCAAATGAAATTATAGATGATCATCAAGTGATAATGACCAAGTCAAACAGTCATAATACAGATACACCAATACTTCTGAGGGGGAGGGAAAGTATGCGGGTCTTCAGGTATGGAAAAAAGGAGCTGGATTATCTTAAGAAAAGGGATGAGGCACTTGGCGCAGTCATAGACAGGGTGGGGATGCTGGAATTCGAGGTAGTACCCGACCTGTTCGCAGGCCTTGTGAAGAGTATCATCACCCAGCAGATATCCACCAAAGCGGCTTCAAGCATCTGGAGGAAAATGCGTGGATACTTTGGGGATATCACGCCCGGGATAATCCACTCAGCCAGTGCCGAAGATATCCGGAAATGCGGATTATCCATGCGCAAAGCGCTCTCTATCAAGGAGATTGCCAGGGCCGTGGTAAATGGGGAGCTGAACCTGTCAGAACTGCACGAACTCCCCGACGGGGAAGTCATCAGGCGCCTGTCCTCAATGAACGGCATTGGGGTCTGGACTGCGGAGATGCTCCTCATTTTCTCCATGGAGCGCACCGATGTGGTAAGCTGGACAGATTACGGCATACGCCAGGGAATGATGAGGCTCTACGGCCTGAAAACATTAACAAGGGAACAGTTCGAGGAGCACAGGGAACGCTATTCACCTTACGGGTCGGTGGCATCACTCTACCTGTGGAGATTACCGCCTGACGTTTGATCCAGGGGACCTGATATGTTGCGAAACGCATAATTTTCAGGTGCGGTCACCAATCTTTACTCCCACTAACACAAAGCCGTTGATTTTGTTACCGGTTCTGGTCATAAATTCTTCATTCCTGAAGAAACCTATCTCAAAACCGTTCTCAAGCAGCAGGAAAACCAGCTCCTTTTCAGTGAAATGATGGGCGATGTAAGCCACTTCCCCGGTCTCAGGATCATAGGCAATGATGGACCCATCCTCCTTCGTCACCGGCAGGTCATGGATGTAACGCTCGCGATATATCCCTGAGTGCCAGGTCTGCCCGAAATCGGCAAGGTACAGGTGGCCGCCTGGTTTCAGTACCCTGCATGTTTCCTTTACAATGGTGGCACGGTCTTCTCTTGTGCTTATTGTGGTCAGGAAGGCCTGCATTAAGGCAAGATCGAAGGATCCATCCGGAAAAGGCATGCTTGTGGCATCAGCATGGACAAATAAAGGTATGCTGGCTGGACAGGAAGATCTGGAAGATGAACTGGCAATCCTCAGAGCCTCCTGATTAATATCAATGCCCGTTACTGAAAAGCCGTGTGATGCCATCGGAATGCTGGCCTTGCCTGTACCGCACCCGATATCGAGGATGCGGCAGCCGGGATAAGCATACCCGTAAATGACACTGTCCAGCTCAATGGTTGCCGGGATATCCTTCCCCTTAAGGCAGGACCAGGGGGTTATTTGCCTGCTCATCCTCTGTTGGAAACTCCTTTTATCATTATAGAATCTATCAGGCTCTTAACATATTAAATTACAAATCCGGACGTATCCTCGACCATCCCGAGTCCGCTGCCGGTCTCTTCCAGTGTTATGACCTTGTCGTCGGTTTCGATCTTCAGGTCCATTACATCCACGAGATTCTCGATATAACTGAAATTGAAGTTCCTCGTAAAATTGAAAGACTCACTGCAGTAGCTTTTTGTCACTACGAATACCCTGTTGTCCTCGGAACTGATAACCCACCTTTTATCCCCTCTCTCAGAAGGGTACTCGCGCACCCTGGCCTTTCTGAAATAGTGCATCTCTCCGGTCGAGGCATCGTAAAAGCTCATGAAGTTGCGTATATTGTATTCCAGTCCGGCTATCTCAATATTCGGGATATAGTATGTCAGGACAGACCCGTTCCTGAAAATGATCCTCGACCACTTCCAGGGGAGCAGGGGACCGACGACTATCACTTTCTGGACATAGCACTTGCCTGAGAAGTCCCTCTCAAGCAAGGTACCCCTGAAATCGAAATAAAGGTTGGCCAGCCTGTACCCGAACAGGCCCTTGAAGTTCTCTGTCAGCTCCGTGTTATAATTCTCATCATCTGAAGGCTCTGTTATGTGCAGGCTGCAAATATCCCTGTCACCGTCTGATATGTCCAGAGTGTATTCCGGGAAGGAGCCGTGGAAATCTGCCTGGATGTCTTCAGTGGAACATATCACTCCGTCATTTTTCATCTCTATGGTCCCAAAATGATCGGTAAACTTTCTCTGAACATCATCATAGCCCCAGCAGACACAGTATCCTTCTGTTCTGCTGTCGATCACCCGGCTGGTCTCCACATACCTGCCGTTTACCTCTATATCCCCCGCAGACCTGCCGAACATGAGGAAGAACTGGGATCGTGAGCCATCGTTGGCCGTGAACTTCATGAACCAGTACTCTTTTCCGAAAAGGGGAAGGTCCTCGAAGGATAAAAGGATCTCATCGACACCTTTACTAGATCCCTTCTTCAACAACAGCCTTTCAACCTTGTCCTTGCTGTCTTTAAGCTTCTCTATTGATGCGACAAATGCTTTCTTTTCAACATCAGGTAAGCCTTTGATGTAATTGTCCCTTTCATGTATGAATCTCATAAACCTGCCCTTATCGATAATACTGATCTCCTCATGGTTTTTGTTTTTGTCACTATAAAGGCAGTTGTTCTACATCTGCAGGTCCAATGTAACGGATGTCTGTGTCTGTATCATGCTAATAAGACTGATATTATATAATTAATATTGCAACGGTGGTCCACCACGGCTGTATGCCGTTGAATCCAGGACAGCGAGCCAGTCAAAATCCTTGATGGTCCCGGGAGTCAGTGCGAAGTAGGTTGGGTTCTTCATACTGCCTGTGCGGATCGGAAGAGACTCAGTTTCCCGGTCCGCAAGACCCTGTCCTCTGCGGGTGGGAATGAAACGCACAGGTCCGGGAGCAGCTGTCAGACGTGCTTCCAGAGTACCGGCCTCGGGCCTGCCGATACCGTTGGCAGCAGATATGCCAACCCCTGAGCCGATAACGGCGTAGCGCGGACCGAACATCACATCCAGGTGAGATCCTGCAGGCCACCATGCCAGTGAGTAAGGTCCTAGCTGCATATGGGCCTTTCCGCGCTGCAGGTGGCTGTTGTGGGCAAAGGCCAGCACTTTTCCCCGGCCATGCTCCCTTGATACTATATACTCCAGAGTGTCCGCCATCATCGCATCGCGGATTCCAAGAAGCCTGAGCAGCCTGTCTGGTGACTCCCGGGCCATCACTGCATGATAGTTCAGCAATTTCCGGGCCATAGTGGCGTATTGCACCACCTCAGTGTAGCGGCTCTCCCCGCTTTTGGATATCAGTTCGGGACGCCGTTCACTCAGCTCCGAGATAAGATCCTCGGTCTCGATCCTTAGCGCTGTTGCGGCCGGTGACAGACCCACAGATTGCGTGGGGTCCATTGCCGCGGCAGTATTCTCCCATCGGGCATCCGGACCGAGCAACTGGCCTATGCGCTCCCGGCTTTCATTTGCACCTGCAACGTCAACCGAAGCAAGGTAATCGAGAACAAAGCGCAGGAGATGTCCCGGGCTGTCCGCGTACATCATTTCGGTGGGGCTGTCAAAGCCGTAGAACCGGAGTTTGACAGCGTGAGACGGATCAGCATTATAGCCCCGCATCCACTCCACAAGCTCCCGGTTGGCCTCCAGCCGGCCAAAACCATGACTGAAACCGGCTTCCTGTACCTCATCGTAACACGCAGGACCGCGGCCGGCGATATACTCGTTCACGATGAAACCCCTGGGGAAACTACTTTCCATGGCAATGGCACTGTAACCATGCGCCTCTGCCAGGTACTGGAATAACCGGTTGCGGAGTTCCAGGATATCCTCCCCGCCATGAAGCGCCTCTCCCAGGCCGAGCAGCTCCATCCTCTCTCCAAGAGAGGCGATCATCTTGTCGACGGCAGTGCTGAAACTGCCCGGCAAGTCTACAGAGAACGGTATTGCCTCTTTTGCAACCCATTCATCAAGAGTTGTGCGGATGTAACTGGGATCGGACATAAACTGTAGTGTTGTGCCTTCAGGATAAATGTGTTATGACCATTATATCCGTACAGGCCTGTAATCAAAGGGAGAAAATAGAGTATGCATGGAGTGGCATGGAAGGATAAAACAAAATATGGTCACTGTTTAAACCAACATTTTTAATATAATCGTTTGCTTTTCTAAGGTTAAATAGAGACATAAAACTATCTTTTCATATACGAGGAACTTGCGATGATCACTAAAGAGAAGGTCGGACATATAGGCTGGCTCGCACGTATCGAGATCGAAGAGAAGGAATCCGATGCATACGCAGAGAAGCTTAACTCTGTGCTGGACTATTTCGGGCAGCTTGACGAAGTCGATACGCAGGGCGTGGCCCCCACATATCATGTGATGGATATTGTGAACGTCTTCAGGAAGGACGAGGTGCGGGAATCCATGCCACAGGACGTTGTGCTCGCAAACACCGGGCACAAGCAGGAAGGTAACTTCAAGGCGCCGAGGATAATGTGAGGTACGCACATGGCATCATGGAAAGACATTTCAGGCGTTAAGCAGCAGATAGCGGCAAGCTCTGCGGAGGAAGTGACCGCCTCATACCTTGAAACAATAGAAGAAAGCAGGATCAACGGCTTTGTGGCCATATGGGACAAGGCGCTGAAGGCTGCCCGGGAGATAGATGCAGGCGGGCACAAGGGACCGCTGGCAGGAGTACCTGTTGCCATCAAGGACAACATATCCACCAAAGGACTGTCCACAACCTGCTCATCAAAGATACTGCAGGGCTACGTGCCGCCCTACGATGCGCACGTTATAGAGAAGCTCAAGGCGGCAGGTGCCGTCATCCTCGGAAAGACCAATATGGACGAGTTTGCCATGGGCACATCCACCGAGTCCAGTCATTACGGACCCACGCTCAATCCCTGGGATACGGAAAGGGTTCCCGGAGGATCATCCGGAGGCAGTGCTGCAGTCGTTGCGGCAGGTGAGGCTCCCGTGTCCCTTGGTTCTGACACCGGCGGATCTGTCAGATGTCCCGCAGCCTTCTGCGGTGTGGTCGGGCTGAAACCCACATACGGCGTGGTCTCAAGATTCGGGCTGATATCCTATGCCAATTCCCTTGAGCAGATAGGGCCGATGGCTACCACAGTCACCGATATCGCCACTCTCATGGATGTAATCGGCGGCTATGACTCACGTGACAGTACATCCATCAACAGGAAGAACACCTACAGTGATGCCCTGAAAGATGATGTGAAGGGCCTGAAGATAGGCGTGCCCGAGGAATATTTCGGCGAGGGTATCGATAAGAATGTCGAGAAGGCCGTTTGGGATGCCATAGGCAAGTATGAGGAGATGGGAGCTTCCTGGAAAAAAGTCTCGATGCCCCACACCAGATATGCGCTGGCCTCCTACTATATTATCGCCATGAGCGAAGCATCATCCAACCTTGCGCGCTTTGACGGCACAAGATACGGTCTCAGGGCAGAAGAGGGAGAGAACTGGCATACAATGGCCTCAAAGACCAGGGCAGAAGGATTCGGCGCCGAGGTCAAGCGCAGGATACTGCTTGGTACATATGCACTGTCAGCAGGATACCACGACAAGTACTACCTCAAGGCACTCAAGGTCAGGACCCTTGTCAAGCAGGACTTCGACCGGGCATTCACTGATGTGGACGTGCTCATGGCGCCCACCATGCCCACACCGGCCTTTAAGATAGGTGAGAAGATAGACGACCCGCTCTCACTATACCTTGCGGACGTGAACACGGTCCCCATTAACCTCGCAGGCGTGCCTTCCATATCCGTACCCTGCGGATTCTCAGGCGGGATGCCCGTGGGTTTGCAGATAATGGGAAAGCCCTTTGACGAGAACACCATTCTGCGCGCTGCATACAGTTTCGAGCAGAACACCGGTCATCACAAAGTAAGACCAGGGGAGGTGGCATGATGGTATACGAGAACCCCGACGGAGTAAAGATAGGACTTGAGGTGCACGTCCAGCTTAACAGGCTCAACACAAAGCTCTTCTGCGGCTGCTCTACAGACTATCACAACGACGAGCCCAACACCCACGTATGCCCCGTATGCCTGGGACTTCCGGGATCATTGCCCGTGATCAACGAAAGGGCAGTCGAGTTTGCCATCAAGATCGGACTCGCTCTCAACTGTGAGATAGTGGGGCAGACACAGTTCCACAGGAAGAATTATTACTATCCTGACCTGCCAAAGGGCTTCCAGACCACGCAGTACGATTACCCCATAGCAAGCAGGGGAAAGATCGTCATCGAGGGAGAGGACGGGGAACGCATCATCAGGGTTACCCGCGCCCACATGGAAGAGGATCCCGGCAGGCTGCAGCATATCGGTACTATAGAGAAGTCCAAGGGTACGCTCATCAACTACAACCGTTCGGGTATGACGCTTATCGAGATCGTCAGCGAGCCTGACATGAGAAGCCCGAAGGAGGCCAGGCGTTACCTGGACAAGCTCAGGAGCATACTGGATTACCTGGATGTCTTCAACGGCGACCTGGAAGGTGCTATGAGGGTGGATGCCAACGTTTCCGTCTTCAACGGCGAGCGTGTCGAGGTCAAGAACATATCCTCGTTCAAAGGTGCCGAGAGAGCCCTGCTCTACGAGATAATGAGACAGAAGAACCATGTGCGCCGTGGGGGGAAGATCGTCCTGGAAACCAGGCATTTCGATGAGGCGAGAGGTGTCACCATTTCCATGCGTACCAAGGAAGAAGAGCACGATTACCGCTACTTCCCCGAGCCTGACCTCGTGCCCATGAGGGTTGCCGACAGGGTACCCGGGATACTCAAGGCGCTGCCGGAACTTCCCGATGCAAAGCGTGAGCGCTTCATCAGCCAGTACGGGATTGCGGACATGCACGCCAGGGCGCTGACCACAGAGATCAGGGTTGCCAACTTCTACGAGGAGGTTGCATCACAGGTAGACCCGAAGACTGCTGCAGTGTGGGTCGCAGATATCCTCAAGGGAGAGCTCAACTACCGTGATATTGGAATTGATGCGTTCACGGTGGAGGACATTGTTACAGTCATCGGCCTGGTCAAAGAGGATAAGATCACAGAACAGAGCGGTGTCCAGATCATCCGCACGGTCCTTGACGAAGGCGGCAGACCTCAGGACATAGTAGTGTCAAAGGGCCTGCTAAAGGTCGAGGACGATATTGTCGCAAAGGCGGTGGAAGAGGCAGTTGCCGAGAGTCCTGAAGCTGTGGCGGATTACCTCGCAGGCAAGGAAAAATCCCTCAACTTCATCGTGGGCAAGGTCATGCAAAAGACAAAAGGACGCGCCGATGCCCGCGAGGCCAGGGAGAGAGTGCTTGCAAGGATTAGCAAATAACTGCTAAGGGCCCCGTATAGGCCCTGATGTGTGACGGGGCATTTGCCCCGCTTTACCTGTAATAGAAAATCATCTAAATCTCAAAAAAGAAGTTTCATTTGAGCGTGTGCTTGGATTCCACGTTTGCAAGGAATGCTTCGCCGCGAGGGGTCAGGTAGTATTCGGACCTGCCTTCCTTTTCCTCTTTTTCTACATAGAGAGTGTCTACAAGCATCCCCATGTCGAATTTTGCATGTACGTCATCCAGCCTGAACTCTTCCTTTATTTTCTCGTAGCTCATCCTGCCCTCCAGGCTAAGTCTTTTCAGGATATTCCTGCGCAGAGGGTTCTGGAGAGCCTCGAGTCCTGCCCTGTGGTCCTCGGTGGGATTGGCCTTGAGCTTGCCTTCCTTCTTTGCCTTCTCGTACCATTCATCGCTTCTTTTCATGAGTTCTTCGTCAGCCATAACAATCAATCATTATTAATGATGATAATGTTAAATAGTCTTTGCTTGGGAAGGACAAAGAATAAATCCAAAAAAGCGGATTTGCAGTAAGTACTGTGCAAGCGGATACTATAGGTACCTATTGGCAAAACAGTTATATGTTTTGACCTTCATGTAAGCAGCCTACCATTATTCTAATCAATCATATTACAAAAGATCACGATAATAAAGGTGAAGATCATGGCAAGATTCCCAGAAGCTGAAAACAGGATCCTCAATAAGAAGATCTGTATGAAATGTAACGCACGCAACGCGTCCCGTGCAACCAGATGCAGAAAATGCAACAGTGAAAGCCTGCGCCCGAAATCCAAGGAAGCCAAGGGTGGCTGATCGCTCTTGATGCAAGTGGAAAAGTACCTGAACGACATCGCAGAGCGCGAGGGTACGGTTCACTTGACACTCATCGACCCCGCATCCCAGACTCCCGAGCAGGCAGCAGAAATAGCTTTTGCTGCGGCACAAGGAGGAACGGACGCCATCATGGTCGGAGGCTCCACAGGAGCCGGAGGAGTGCTGCTCGACCAGACGCTCCTCCAGATAAAAGAACGGACAGATAAGCCAACCATCCTTTTCCCCGGAAACGCCTCAGGCGTCAGCAGGCACGCAGATGCGATATTCTTCATGAGCCTCCTGAACTCCAGGGACATCAGTTTCATAACCACCAACCAGGCAATGGGAGCTCCCCTTGTTTACAAGAGCGGCATCGAGCCCATCTCCATGGCCTACATCATCGTGGAGCCCGGAGGCACCGTAGGCTGGGTGGGGGATGCGAAGCTCATTCCAAAACACAAGCCTGAGATCGCGGTGGCCTATGCACTTGCAGGGAAGTTCCTGGGGATGCATTACACCTACCTCGAGGCAGGCTCCGGAGCCGACGAGCCCATAAGGCCTGAGATGATCGCTGCGGTCAAGCATGTCCTCGGAGACAACAAGCTCATTGTCGGCGGAGGCATACGCGATGCTGCCATTGCAAAGCGCTGTGCGCTTGCCGGAGCGGATATGATCGTCACAGGTACGGTGGTTGAGAAGAGCTCCAATGTCACCGCAAAGATCGAAGAACTGGTATCAGCCATCAAGAACTGATGAGCCAGGCCCGATCTTCCTTTTTTACTCCTATTTCAATTAATTCCAATCAGAGGTGTTGACAATGCTTGAGGTATCTGACATCGTAAAAGAATATGACTCCGACAGCGGAAAAAAGCGTGTTCTGGACAGCATCGGTTTCTCTGTTGCAGATGGGGAGATACTTGGGATAACTGGAAAGAGCGGAAGCGGGAAGACCACCCTATTGAAGATCCTCAGGGGAATAGAGACTTTTGAACAGGGATCTATCACACTCGATGGAAACAGGGTCACTTCTGATTCAGGGGAGGAGGGGATGAGATGCCTGCAGTCCCTCAGTGCCATCCACCTGCAGCGCAATTTCGGCCTGTGGAACGGGCCGGCCTTTGAGAACATAGTCCGCAGGCTCAACGCCCTGGAAACCGGAAATGAGGGACTTCCGGAGCCCGACTCCCCCAATTATGACGAGCTCAGGGAAGAAGCAATGGAGTATATGAGACTTGTAGGCCTCGGACACAAAGCCCTGCACTCTGCCAATCTGCTCAGCGGGGGAGAGAAGCAGAGACTTATACTTGCCCGCCAGCTTGCGGCGAAGCCCCGGCTTCTGCTTCTGGACGAACCCGTCACCATGACAGGGCCGGGCACTAAGCAGGAGATGCTTGATGTCATAAAGGACCTCAAGGCAAAGCTCAACATACCTATCATTGTGGTATCACACCTTCCTGAAGTCCACCTCTACCTCTGCGACAGGATCGCATACCTTGAGGAAGGAAAGCTCCTGGAAACCGGAGAGCCTGAAAAGGTGCTCAGGCATTTCCTTAAGGACATCAGCGAACAGGAAGAGCTCGCGGACCTAGAAATAAAAGAGCCTGTCATCAAGGTAAGGAACCTGTCACACCGCTTTGCCCTCATAAGGGTAGGCGAAGTCCTCAAATTCACGGACCTCTCCATGGACATCAATGCAGGAGAGATAACTGCACTCATAGGCCAGTCGGGAGCAGGCAAGACGACCCTGCTCAAGATGATAGAGGGATTGAGGGTGCCAAAGGAAGGGGATATATGCTACCTGCATGATGGCCAGTGGCTCAATATCCTGGAATTCACACGGCAGCGCCTTGACCTTCGTAAGAGGATCAGCATCATGCATCAGGAGTTCACCCTCTCTCCGCATTCGAGCATACGGGAGCAGCTGGCATTCAGGCTCCGCCTCAAAGGCAAGAGGTCGCTGGAGTATGCCAGGGAGAAGGCTGCTGAGCTCGGCATATCCGACAAGGTGCTGGACACACTGTACAGCCTTCCCGACATGACAGAGGACGAGAAAGAAGCGCTCATGCGGCAGATGAAAATCACGGCGGACATCTATGCAAGGCTTTTTCCCCTCATCACAAAGCAGGATGTGGACGATTACGCAAAGGACATATTCGAGGCCCTTGACCTGCCCCTTGAGATACTGGATAAGACACCCTGCCGGATAAGCGGCGGGGAACATGTGCGCGCGTACATAGCCCTTGCACTTATCACATATCCTGAGATACTCATTCTGGACGAGCCCTTCGGGGACCTTGATCCTGTCACGCTCAGGGATGTGACCAATTCCCTCAAGAGGATAAACAAAAGAATGGGCACCACCATTGTGCTGGTGAGCCATCACATGGACTTTGTCAGGGAAGTGGCACACAGGGCCATACTTGTAGACAATGCAGAGATAATAATGGACGGGAAACCTGAAGAGGTCTGCAATCGCCTTGCTGGGATGAGCCATGCCAGGTATCTAGAGCATGACCTTAAAGAGCTTGCAGAGTAAAACCTCCCCTACTTTTCCATTCCTTCATTTTTAAGCAGGCCTCTCATAACAGCGCATGAGAACATATTTATCATAACACCTACCAATTAATCATTGGAGGTTTGGAATTGAGAGACATGACAGAATTATGGAAAAAAGCGACTCTGTTCGGTATTGGTATGTGGGCCCTCACTGAAGAGAAGATACAGGATTTCACGGATGAGCTCATTGAGAATGGCGAGATGAAAAAGGAAGAGGGCAAGAAGTTCGTGCGTGAGCTCATGGATGAGCAGAGAAAGCAGAAAGAAGAGATGGAGAGCAGGATCACTGCCAGGGTACAGGAAACCTTCAAAAGGGCGGATTACGCAAGCAAGGAAGAGGTAAAGGACCTGAAAGAAACCATCCGGGGGCTGGAAAGCAAGATAGACATGCTGGTCAACAGGGAGAAAGCCGTGCATGAACCAGACGCAGCCTCCGTAAGCAAGGAAGAAGACGATCTTTAAGGATACCAGAGGCCCGGGGGAGGGAGTGTGGTCCTCAGTAAGGGAGAGAATCTATTCCTTCTTTTTGCCAAGTTCATTTATTCACTGGTGGAACCTTCGGAGGAAAAGAGGGGAGAGACTGGGAGCAAGGTGACAGAGTGGAGTATCCTGCCGGAGAAACCCCGGAAGGGAGACACCCTTACGATAAGGGGCAAGGCAGGACAGCCGGACAGTACACTGGACATCGAAGTCTCATTCTCAAGATTGGTGCCTGTCCGGGATGGCCTTTATGAGTATGTCTTTGAGGGAATAGAGATACCAAAGGGCAGGAACCGCTTTACAGTCACTTCCCGGCAGGTAAGGGACCTGAATTTCATAGTGAAGATGTTCATTGACCTTAAACGTAGTTTTGATGCAAGGGAAGGTGTTGCCGAATTTGCAGAAGACAACGTCCCGCACGGAACATACGACATACTCATTAACGGGAAGGCAGAAGAAGGTGAAAAGGAAGTAAGGCTGGATTTTGCAGCCATGCAGAGCGTCCGCTCTGACACCGAAGGCAATTTCAGCCTCAACTATAGAACAGAAGCACTTGCGGCCGGTGATTTCACAGTGCGCCTCGGAAGCTCAGAAAAGAATATCAGTTTAGGACCAGCTGGCTGAGGTAAAAAGTCAAGAAGGGAATCATCCTTCCCTTGAGCTCATCAGCTTGACAAATTCTGTGGATTCCATGACCGGGCAGCTGTCTATAAAACATACGTCAGACCACGGAAGGTTGAACTCCGCAAATGCCTTGGAATCCTCGGTCTCGTACAATATGAAATATCTTCCGCCGGAGATATCTACCCACTGATTCTTGATATTCACGCCTGCGGGCGGCCTCAGTTTCTTGAAATGGTCAATGACCTCTTGGCTGTTCTCTGGTTGCCACGTGCTTGTGCTTAAAAATAACATATTCTCACTCCTGATTTTAATTGTAGGCAGAGCATGAAGCTGACATTCTCTACCCTACCCCACTTATTACAGATTGGATTGGAAGATTATTTAACCATTTCCCCGTGTTCACAAAGAGTGGTGGTGGTGGGCCATAATTTAATATGAATCCGGTTCATAAAAAGAACTAGCAAATAATAAAATCATAGTTGAGACAAACATGCTAAACCGCAAGCTGAACAGGTACTCGATGATCAGGAGATATGGAAAGATCATTGACACACTGATAAAGTATGAGTTCGGGTATCTTGTGGACCGACTGAAGATAGGCGAATTCAGGCCTCTGCGCTCAAGGCTCCGGAAAAGGGAACATACTCCTGCAGGCACCATGTCGCGCCCAGGGAGGGTAAGGATGGTGCTGGAAGAACTTGGACCCACATATATCAAGCTGGGCCAGATCCTTAGCATGAGACAGGACCTTATCCCAATGGAATATACCGAGGAGTTCTCCAGGCTGCAGGACGATGTGCAGGCCTTCGGGTTCGAGGACGTGAGGAAGGTCATAAGGGAAGAGCTGGGCTCTGAGATAAAAGACGTTTTCGAGTACTTTGAAGAAACGCCGATCGCAGCAGCATCCCTGGGACAGGTCCATTATGCAAGACTTAAGAACGGCGAAGAGGTAGCTGTCAAGGTCCAGCGCCCAGGCATAAGGAAGATCATTGATGCTGACCTCGATATTATGTACAGCCTTGCAGAGTTTGCGGAAGAGCACATTCCGGAGGCGCGCCTGTACCGCCCGAGGGAGACCATCGAGGAGTTCGAGAGCACCATCATCAACGAGATGGACTATACACAGGAGGCCAGGAACGCTCAGCGCTTTGCGAACAACCTCGTGGACGACCCACTTACCTATATCCCGAAGGTTTACTGGGATTACACCAGTTCCAAGGTCCTGACCCTTGAATACATAGACGGGGTGAAGAGCAGCCTGTTCGTGGGATCGGAAGAACTCGGTATTGACAGGAAGAGCATAGCCAGGGCCGTTGTTGAGTCTTTCATGAAACAGGTCTATGAGGATGGGTTCTTCCATGCGGACCTGCACTCAGGCAATGTATTCATTATGAAGGACGGCCGGATAGCCCTGCTGGATTTCGGGATGGCGGGCTTCCTTTCACCCGACATGAGGAACCTGCTTATCGATGAATTGATAGCCATCACAAAAAGCGACACTAAACTCTACATAGAAATCCTGCGGGACCTGGGCTCCATAGGGGAGGAGGTGGACATCCACTCACTGAAGATCGATATTGACCACCTGCTCTACAGGTATTACGGAAGGCCTGTCAAGCAGCTGGACACCGCCGCCATACTTCAGGAAATGGTGGGGCTGCTCAGGAAGCATCAGGTACGTGTACCATCCAATGTCGCCCTGCTGTCAAAGGGTGCCATGACCGTGGAAGGCTTCGGAGCCCTCATGGACCCTGAGATGAACATTGCCGAGATCGCGGAACCCTACGCCAGAAAAGCCATGAAGAAGCGCTTCCAGCTGAGCAGTATTGCAGGCGGGGCATACAGTGATCTTTACAACTGGTCGAGGGTGATGCGCCGGGCGCCCATGAAGATATCCCATATACTGGACGTGGCAGAAAAGGGATACCTGAAGCTCAGGTTCGATCCCCACGGATTTGACAGGATAGTGGCGGAGCTTGATGCGGCAAGCAATCGCCTTGCATTCAGCCTTATCATATCTGCCATCATAGTTGGCTCGTCCCTCATAATCCAGACCGGACTGGAACCATATATATGGGGTATGCCCATGCTGGGCGTCATCGGGTTTGTAATGGCGGGCCTTCTGGGGATGTGGCTTGTGGTGTATATACTTCGCACAGGGCGCATCTGAGGGATACGACATCTTAAATAAGAGGCGCAGTCTATTAGTTATCATTAGCATGACTGGCTTGAGGCCGGTAACGGTGAGAAAAATGACAGACCCTAATGTTGAGAGAAAACTTGTCGAAATTATGCGCATCATCAGCGAAAGTGATAAACCGGTAGGTGCACGGCTTATTGCCGACGAGCTTCACAACCGCGGCTATGCCATAGGAGAGAGGGCTGTCAGATACCATCTGAGGATACTTGATGAAAGGGGCTTCACCAAAAAGCACGGTTACATAGGACGCACTATCACCGAACGAGGTAAAAAAGAGCTCAGCGACGCACTTATCAGTGACAGGCTCGGCTTTATCATTTCACGGATCGAGGAACTCATCTACAGGACAGACTATGACCTTAACACAGGTAAGGGAAACGTCATTGTGAACATCACCTATATTGACAAGGATGATTTCGACAATGCTGCGGACATCATACGCTATGCTATGTCCCAGGGGGCAACGATCAGTTCCAAGGCCAGCATCTTTGAAGAGGATTCCACTGAGTTCGATATCTATGTGCCGGAGGGACAGGTGGCGCTGGCGACAGTCTGCAGTATAACTTTCGACGGGCTGCTGCTCAAAAGCGGGATACCTGTGTCCCCGCTCTACGGAGGCCTGATGCAGGTGGAGAACCATGAACCTGAGGGTTTTGTCGACCTCATATCCTATAACGGCACCTCAATTGACCCCATCAAACTGTTTTTGAGGAGAAAGGCCACCTCCGTCCTCCAGACATTTGATACCGGCACCGGGAAGATGCTGGCTAACGTGAGGGAAATACCGGCTGCTGCAGCTCCCAAGGCCCTGGAGATGCTTGAGCTTGCCGGGAAGGCGGATATAAAGGGACATATCTGCATTGGAGAACCCGGAGCAGAGGTGTTCTATGCGCCCGTCTCAAGAGGGATGGTAGGCATTCCCGTAATGACAGGAATCAATGCAGTAGCCGCCGTAGAGGAAGCCGGCATTCGCGCAGAGACGCTGCCGGTATCAACGGTCATGGAATTCAGGCGGATGAAAGAGTTCTGAATTCTTCCACATGCTCCCGCCCTAATAAGGAGAGCGCGCACTCTTGCTTTTCTTTATAATGTTCATCATCGAAAAATAGCCTCTTCCGAATTCCTGCGAGAGAATTGCATAGGCCTGCCTGTCGGTTACACCTGTGCGCTTTATGTTGTGGTATCTCTCCACCACGCTGCCCATTTCCTCTTTTGTCCAGCGCTTCCTCTGATTGAAATGAGGATTGCCTTCATTTGATCTCAGGCCTGCCAGCATCCATCCGCGCTCTATGTTGGATATATGCCCTACCTGCTGCAGGTATGCCGACTCGTTTATCTCGAAGCCCGTGGAGTACCTGCCCAGCGAGCGGGCAACCTTTGCGCTTGAGAAGCTGCCAAGGAAGAAATCGCACACAAGGTCGCCCTCCTCCGAGGAATAGAGTATCATCTTCTTGAGCAGCTCCACCGGAAGCTCATTCTTGTTCCTTATCCTTCCTTTCTTATACTCCCTGCCGATGACCCAGACGTCTTCCAGGTCACAGTAAAGCATTGAAGATCCTTCCTGGTCCTTTTCAGCGGCACCGAAGCGGCAATATGGATTGAACTTGACATCACAGCCGCTCTTTTTACAGTAAAGGATATGATAATGTGAGGTTACGAACTTATTCTTCGTGCTTACACCGAAACTGTACTTCCAGATTATATGGTTGATGACCTCAAGGCCATTATGTTCAATGGCAAGCAGGATATCCAGCAGGTTGGTCCAGCCGGAAACGATGTACATGCAGCCTGTATCTTTCAGGACCCTTTTTGCCTGTTCCATCCACCTGAAGGAGAAATCCCTGTAATTCTCCCGGGAAACCTCTACATAACCTTCCACAACATGCTCCTCCTTCCTGTTATAGAGCCTATGCAACTGGTCACCTTCTATGGCAAAAGGCGGGTCTGTGATCACAAGGTCAACCACCCCGTCAGGAATGTGTGCCTTGGCACCTGCAATACAATCCATGTTGTAGTAAGTATCTTTCATCCGGGCAAAATATGCATTTGCAGTATATATATCCCCTGATATTTTTATAATATTTTATTAAACAGATATTGTGCCGTTCCAATAAAATCAGCATCATGCAGGGCTTAGCACCAAGATCTGCACAAAATATCTTCCTTGCCACCAGTATGTGTTACCAGTCAGGAAAAAGTAAAATCAAAAGTTACCAAAAGCTATAAATATTATTAACTCTACACTGGGTATCCGTCTACCTAGTTAGGCGCAAGTCAGGTGTATTTCCATGTTAAGAGCATTACCAAAAATCAATCCCGGACTGATATTGCAGTTCCTGCTGCTTATCAGTGTCATATTTATGGCAATTGTCGTGCCTGTTTCAGCACAGTCGGTTGAAGAGAACGCAGAGTCTATAGAGAACCTGCAGACCGCACTTACCTTCCTGTGGCTAATCATAGCAGGAGCCATAGTGTTCTTAATGCATGCAGGGTTCTCACTTGTAGAGATAGGGCTCACCCGCACCAAGAACACAGCCAACATCCTCATGAAGAACTTCATGACCATCTGTCTGGGCGTAATAGTGTACTGGGCAGTGGGCTGGGGTATCATGTACGGTGCAGACTATGCGGGCCTCATAGGTATCGATCAGTTCTTCCTCATGGGAGCTGACAACGCCCTCTGGAACAGCTGGTGGTTCCAGATGGTATTCGCAGCGACCGGTGCCACAATAGTCTCAGGCGCAATGGCCGAAAGGACGGACTTCAAGGCATACCTCATCTATACAGTACTCATGGTAGCACTCATCTATCCCGTATACGGGCACTGGGTATGGAGCGGTGCAGGAATACTGACCAGCGGATTCCTTGTTGATGCTATCGGTGTTGCACACCATGATTTCGCAGGCTCCGGCGTGGTACACTCGATAGGAGGATACTCGGCCCTTGCAGGTGTGCTCCTGGTAGGCTCAAGGATAGGTAAGTTCAGGAACGGCAAGCCCGTGGCAATACCGGGTCACAGCCTCCCGCTGGCATTCCTCGGTACGCTCATACTGGCATTCGGCTGGGTAGGATTCAACGGAGGCAGTACCCTTGACGGGAACGACCCCTATGTCAACCTCGTGATCGCAAACACCTTTCTGGCAGGCGCTGCAGGGGCCATAGTTGTAATGGCGATCACCTGGATGAAGACAGGAAAGCCGGACCCGTCCCTTACGGCAAACGGACTTCTTGCAGGCCTTGTGGCAATAACCGCACCATGCGGCTCTGTGGAGAACTGGGCAGCAATAGTCATAGGCATTGTAGGCGGTATCATAGTATATGCAGGAGTGATGTTCAACGAGAACGTGCTCAAGCTGGACGACCCGGTAGGTGCCATCGCAGTACACGGATACTCAGGAAGCTGGGGATTACTCTCTGTGGGCATATTCTCGGTAGGCATGGGTAACGGCATACTTGCAGATGCAGTGTATGCAGCTGAAGGTGTGGGCCTTATCTACGGAGGATACCAGCAGTTCCTTATCCAGGTAGTTGCCGTTATACTGAGCATAGTATGGGCTTTCGGTATCTCGTTCATAATCTTCAAGATACTTGACTGGACCGTAGGACTGCGCGTATCAGAGGAACACGAGATTGCCGGACTGGATATAGTCGAACATGGTATCAGTGCATACCCAGAGTTCATGATCCTGAAGGAGTGATGTAAAATGATGAAGATAGAAGCGATCATAAGGCCGACAAAGATCCACGAGGTCAAGGACGCACTGGATGAAGCCGGATTTGAGAGCGTGACCGTGACCGATGTAAAAGGCCGCGGCAAGCAGAAGGGAGTAATGCAGCAGTGGAGAGGGCGCAAGTACTGTGTCGATCTGCTGCCAAAGATCAAGATGGAAATGGTTGTCAATGATCATGATGTGGACAAGGTCGTCGACATCATTACAGGGACAGCAGCTACCGGGTCCATCGGCGACGGTAAGATCTTCATATACCCAATCGCAAAGATCGTGAGGATACGCACCGGTGAAACAGACGGAGATGCGCTCTAAGCGCATTTCCTATACCTCCTTCTTAAAGTCATTGTTTTGTTTTCCCATTAAAACCCATCAGTTTTTAAAACCTGCAGGGAACATGCATTACCCCAGGCAACGCCTCAGTTGATATCCAGGTTCCTCTCCTGCGGACCATCTATACTGTGATCTCGATGGCAACAACAGGATGAACAAACGAACCGACTGACTACTAAACCTGAATAACCTTGCTCATCCGCAACATCTGCTGAAAAGAGACCTTCAAGACGCCAAAGCAAGCCAGCCTGCCCTGAGATGCAGATATACATAATTCCATGATTGTATTTCATATATACAAAAAAAGATCTTTTGAGGGCATGGAATATCCTACTTTTACAAAACATGAGCAGAAGACTGCGGTGTGTAAAAGATGAAATCGCGGAAATAAACTGAATCAATTTACTGAGATATCAACAAGAAGGACTGGCAAACCAATAGTATGCCCAAATGATTCGTCGCTATCTGAAAAATAAAAAATAAGTAATATTTATATATTAATTAAATATATATTGCCTTTCCGTTAAACAAGAATGATTATTAACTATATATAAATATTAGGGCCAAGTCTTGAAATGTATATACAGATGCGGGCGTACTAAAATGAAACTTACAAACATCACTATCAGTAAGAAGATAATTGCAGTATCACTACTGCTGACAATTCTACCTGTTGCAATAGTAGGGTTCTATGCATACGAACAAACAGCCTCTGCCATAAGGATTCAACTGAATGAGAGGCTTGATGACCAGGCATTCCTTGAAGAACAGTATATTGAAGCCATATTCACTGGCGCCCAGGAAAGCCTTGATATCGGCATAAAAATTGCGCACAGCCAGTTACAGGACCGTGGAAACCCTACGATCACCGATGGGAAAATGATGCTTGGAGAGGAGTACATAGTCAATAACGACTACACGATCGTTGATAAGATCAAAGGCGAAACGGGAGCGGATATAACCATATTCCAGGTCAAAGACGGTTCAGCGGTCAGAATATCCACGACCCTTACCAACGAGAAAGGGAACCGCATAATAGGCACGAGCCTGCCAAACGAGATATACAACGCTGTTGTGAACAGGGGGCAGACCTTCAGGGGAAGGGCTGATGTACTGGGCGAATGGTACCTGACCGTTTACGAGCCGATAAAAGACAACTCCGGCAAGACCATTGGTGTCCTTTTCATCGGCCTCCCGGAAGAACATTACAGACAGCTCATTAAAGAGCAGATGTCGGACATTACGATCGGCGAAACCGGGTACATGTACGTCATGGACTCAAAAGGCAAGCTGATAATCCACCCTGAGCTCGAAGGAGATAGCATTTACTCCAACTACTTTGCTAAAGAGATCATCGCCAGGAAAGAGGGGAACATAGTCTACGAATGGAATGGCCGCGACAAGATGATGAGCTATACCTACTACGAGCCAAATGACTGGTATATAGTGACAGGTACTTACATTGACGAATTCGAGGCTCCTGTGGCAGCCATCAGGAACAGTATAATAGCAGCGGTCCTGGCCTTTGTTGTCATAGGAGGCGGAGTTGCGTTCCTGGTCAGCAGGTCCATTTCCGGAGGCATTCAGAAGATCGTCTCAGACTTCAAGAAGATATCAGATGACGCGATGAAAGGTAAGATCAATACCAGGGCAGAAACTGACGTGGACATTGATTTCACTGCAATCCCCAAAGGACTGAACGAAATACTGGACTCGATGACGCAGGTCATCAACCTGGTGAGCAAAAGCGCAAACACCGTGGCCTCAACAGCAGAAGAGATGTCTGCATCCATTGAGGAAATGACCTCTGCATCAACACAGATATCCACAACCGTAGGAGAGATCGCAAAGGGAGCGCAGGAACAGTCCGGCAGGGCTGACCAGGTTGCACATACAATGAACGACATGACCATAGGCGTCCAGGATATTGCCAGCAATGCCCAGCAGGCTGCAGAAGCTGCAATGGCTGCAAGCGAGTTTATCCGCAATGTCGGAAAACAGTCACAGGACATGCTCATCCAGATGTCAGAGATACAGACTGCAACCAACGATTCTGCCAGCGTTATAAAAGACCTTGAAGGCAAGTCCAGGAAGATCGGAGAAATCGCAGAACTTATTACTACCATTGCGGACCAGACCAACCTGCTTGCCCTCAATGCTGCCATCGAGGCTGCAAGGGCTGGCGAGCACGGGCGCGGTTTTGCCGTGGTTGCCGATGAGGTTCGTAAGCTTGCTGAAGACTCAAGAAAGGCTGCAGCACAGATATCCGGCCTGCTCATCGGGATCAGGGATGGAACCCATGCAGCAGTCTCCTCAATGGAAACAGGCACGCAGACAGTATCTTCCGGGGTCCAGGCCCTGAATCACACTGTTGAAGCAGTGCAGAAGATAGTCGAGGAAAGCAATAAGGTAGCCCTCATGGCACAGAACATTGCAGCCGCTGCAGAAGAGCAGTCCGCCTCCATACAGGAGATCACTGCAACAGTGGACGAGGTCGCATCCATATCCCAGGAAGCTGCAGCAGGAACCGAGGAGACTTCGGCCGCCATGGAACAGCAGAACGCATCCATGCTTGAGCTGGCAAAGAGTTCACAGGAACTCTCACAGATGGCCGTCGAAATGCAGCAGATGGTGGCCAAGTATCTCTCGGAGTGATCAGAAGGGGCCCCCTTCTGACATCTTCCGCTGTATTTCCCTTTCTCCTCATTTTTCATGCTTCCTGCTCCTTGCATTATATTCTCCCGGGTCCCCTGATAACTTGTCCGGTTATTGTTTCTGTTCAGCCAGTGCTGATTTCATCGTAGGGGTAGCAGTATATTAAAATTAACGATGTCTGCCCTGCCCCATGAGAAAGCTTACAAAAAATGTTACGCATATAAATGAAGGACTGATTTTGACATGCTTTTTGCCGGTTTACAAGTAAGTATGATCAAAAAAGACATGCCGACCGTTTATTTCAATTTGAGTGTTCAAGGTCTCCCGACATGTGTTCCTGTAATTAATGTAAAATGGCTTGTATGAAGCATGTAGAAATTCTTATATATTAGAACTAGTACATAGGATTCCGTTGTACTACTGGGATAGGCAGCTCCGGAGAGTACAACAGAACAAGCAACAAACAAGAGAAGGAAAGAACATGCGACAAGTAGCAATTTATGGAAAAGGCGGAATCGGCAAGTCAACGACCACACAGAACCTCACAGCGGCACTTGCAACACTTGGCAAGAAAATAATGCTTGTCGGATGTGACCCGAAGGCAGATTCAACGAGGATGCTTCTTGGAGGGCTCAGCCAGAAGACAGTGCTCGATACATTAAGGACGGAAGGCGATGAGTCAGTCGAGCTGGACAACCTGCTCCAGCCAGGATTCGGAGGCATCAAGTGTGTCGAGTCCGGGGGCCCGGAACCAGGGGTCGGTTGCGCAGGCAGGGGAATCATTACCTCCATAAGCCTCCTGGAGAACCTGGGGGCATACGAGGATGATCTGGACTATGTGTTCTACGATGTCCTGGGAGATGTCGTCTGCGGGGGATTCGCAATGCCTATCCGTGAAGGGAAGGCAAAGGAGATCTACATCGTGGCCAGCGGCGAACTGATGGCGATCTACGCAGCCAATAACATCTGCAAGGGTATCCAGAAGTACGCCAAGGGTGGAGCACGTCTGGGAGGCATCATCTGCAACAGCAGGAAGGTGGACGGGGAACGCGAGCTTCTCGAAGCGTTTGCACAGAGGCTTGGAAGCAGGCTGATACACTTCGTACCCAGGGACAACATTGTCCAGCGTGCAGAGATCAACAAGAAGACCGTGATAGACTTTGACCCGGACTGCCAGCAGGCGCAGGAGTACCTGACGCTGGCAAACAACATCGAGAACAATGACATGTTCGTGATACCAAAGCCGCTGGAAATGGACGATCTTGAGTCGATGATGGTGGAGTTCGGGATCATTGAGCTGTGAGGTGATGGGAATGCAGATGGTCCGTGCAATTATAAGGCCGAACAAGGTCACAGAGGTTGTGGAAGAACTTGAGAAGGGAGGATTTGTCTCCCTCACCAAGATAGATGTCTTCGGCAGAGGTAAGCAAAGAGGTGTCCACACGGCAGATATCCACTTTGACGAGCTGCCAAAGACCATGCTCATGATGGTCGTCGAGGATGGGAAAACATCCGGGGTCATAGATATCATCAAGAAGTCGGCCCACACAGGCAAGTACGGGGACGGGAAGATATTCGTGAATCCGGTACAGAGCGCATACACCATACGTACCGGCGAATGCGGACTGTAAGAAGCTGAAGAGGTATGAAAATGAAGGAGATAACAGCGATAATCCGTATGAACAAGGTCCAAAAGACAATCGAGACCCTATCGGACTGCGGATATCCTTCTTTTACTGTCCAGGTGGTCATGGGCAGGGGTAAGCAAAAGGGCCTGTGCTATGAATTCGAACCTCCTCTCCCAAGTCCTGAGAATGCTTCCTCTAAAAACTGCATACCCTTTGTGCCCAAGAGGATGTTCACAATAGTTGTCGATGACAGGGCAGCCGATGAGATTGTCCGGAAGATAATAGAAGTGAACAGTACGGGACACGCTGGAGACGGAAAGGTGTTCGTGACAGACATACCTGAGTCGGTCAGGATACGCACCGGAGAGGAAGGCGAAGTTACTGTAGAGGGGGAATCATTATGAGTTCTGAGATCGAGGCAACACAGAACGTCGTCGATGAGATGATGAAGAGGTATCCGGAGAACGTTGCAAGGGACAGGAGAAAACATCTGGTCGTAAGGAACTGTTCCGCCGAGCAGCATATCGAGGCCAACAGCAAGGTGGTACCCGGCATCATGACAAACCGCGGCTGCGCCTTTGCAGGCGGCAAGGGTGTGGTGATGGGGCCGATCAAGGACATGGTGCACATCGTCCACGGGCCTATCGGCTGCGCATATTACACATGGGGGACCAGGCGCAATATGGCAAAGGCAGAGAACGGCGGAGATAACTACATGCAGTACAGCTTCTGTACAGACATGCAGGAAACCGATATAGTATTCGGAGGCGAGAAAAAGCTCAAGGCAGCCATTGATGATGCTGTAAGGATCTTCAAGCCGGGTGCCATCTCCATCTGCGCAACATGCCCGGTGGGGCTCATCGGTGATGACATCGAGTCAGTGGCAAGACAGGCAGAGAAGGAGCATGGTGTCAAGGTCATGGCACTTCGTTGCGAGGGCTACAGGGGTGTGAGCCAGTCTGCAGGACACCACATTGCAAGCAACGTGCTCATGGAACATGTGGTCGGTACCGAGGAGCTAGAGGACCCGACTCCCTTTGACATCAATATCTTTGGAGAATACAACATCGGCGGTGATCTCTGGGAAGTAAGGCCCCTGTTCGAGAAGATAGGATACCGCATAGTCTCAAGTTTCACAGGGGACGGTTCATACCATAATCTTGCAAAGGCCCACCGGGCAAAGCTCAGTATCCTGCTCTGCCACAGGTCGGTCAACTATACTAACCGTATGATGGAGCAGAAGTACGGGGTTCCCTGGCTCAAGGTCAACTATGTGGGAATAGAGGGTACGAAGAAATCACTGAGAAAGATGGCACAATTCTTCGATGACCCCGAACTGACAGGGAAGACTGAGGAAGTGATCGAAGAGGAGATGGCAAAGATCCGGCCTGAACTTGAAAAATACAGGAGAAGGCTTGCAGGCAAGAAGGTCTTCATATACTCAGGCGGCTCCAGGTCGCACCACTACCAGAACCTGTTCGATGATCTGGGGATGAAGGTGCTGGTGGCGGGATACCAGTTCGCCCACCGCGATGATTATGAGGGTAGAAAGATCCTTGAAGGCATGAAGGAAAAGGCTTCCAGCTCCATACTTGAGGATCTCCACTACGAACTTGAGGAAGGCTACAAGCCGGCAATCAGCGACGAGCGTATGAAGGAGCTCAAGGAGAAGCTCGGGCTCATGGATTACGAGGGAATGTTCCCCGAGATGAAGGACGGATCCATCGTTGTGGATGACCTGAACCACTATGAGACCGAGTTCCTCATCAGGGAACTCAAGCCGGACCTGTTCTGCTCGGGTATCAAGGACAAGTATATGGCCCAGAAGATGGGAGTTCCCTCAAGACAGATACACTCCTACGACTACAGCGGGCGCTACACAGGATTCTCCGGCGTGCTGAACTTCGCGAGGGATGTGGACATGGCGGTGAACAACCCCACATGGAGCCTGATGAAGGTACCATGGAAGGCGTAACAATATGGAGAATGGAGGAAGAAGAATGCTAGATTACACACCAAAGGAAAAGGTGCACCGTGATGCGCTGGTGGTCAACCCTGCCAAGATCTGTCAGCCTATAGGTGCCGTATATGCCGCAATGGGAATACATAACTGTATGCCCCATAGTCATGGGTCACAGGGATGTCTGTCATACCTGCGCATGTGCCTGACAAGGCATTACCGTGAGCCTACTGCAGCGACCAGCAGCAGCTTCTACGAAGGGACCGCAGTGTTCGGAGGCGCATCCAATCTCAAGCAGGCGCTTTCCAATATAGAGGCCGTCTACCAGCCGGAAGTTGTAGCCATACATACGACCTGTGTGGCTGAGACCATCGGAGATGACGTGAACCAGATAATCGAGGACGTGAAGATGGAAGAGCTTATCGACCCTTCCATCAAGCTCTGTGCGGCGTCCACTCCGAGCTATGTGGGATCCCACGTCACTGGCTATGACAACATGGTAAAGTCATTCGTCACTACCTTTGCCGGGAAGTCAAAGCCAAACGGCAAGCTCAACGTCATACCCGGCTTCGTGGACCCGGGAGACATCCGTGAGATCAAGAGGATACTCTCCATAATGAAGATCCCTGCAATAGTGTTCCCTGACCAGACCAACGTGTTCGACTCAGGGCTCTCGGGAGACGGGGCACTTTATGCAAAGGGAGGCACGCCCATCGGGGATATCGAGGACAGCGCAAACTCTGTGGGAACCATCGCATTATGCAGCATGGCAGGAGGCGCAGCGGCACAGGTGTTCAGGAACAAGTTCAAGATGCCCGTGCAGGCCGGCCCGGCGCCTATCGGGGTGCGCTACACTGACAGGTTCATCATGAAGGCTGCCGAGCTTGCAAATGTTCCTATCCCCCCGGAGCTCGAACAGGAGAGAGCCAGGGTAGTGGACATGATGACCGATGCCCATCCGCACTATTACGGGAAGAAGGTCGCTATCTTCGGTGACCCTGACATCATCCAGGGCCTGACCAGCCTGGTGCTTGAGATGGGAATGGAGCCGACCGTGGTACTTTCCGGTACCGCGGGCAAGGCTTTCGAGGAGGAGACGTCACAGCTTATACACCCTCTCTATCCTGATTCAGACATACTCACAGGAGCGGACCTGTTCACGCTCCACCAGATAATCAAGAACGAGCCGGTGGATATGCTTATCGGTAACACCTATGGTAAGCACATTGCTCTTGCCGAGGATATACCACTGATCAGGGTAGGGTTCCCGATAATGGACAGGGCGAACCTGCACCATTTCCCTGTGATGGGCTATGCGGGAGCAGCACGGATGGTCGAGTGGATAGGCAACACTTTCCTTGACATAAAGGACAGGACAATTCCCGAAGAAGAGCTGGAGGTCGTGCAGTAACGGCCTCATAAACCACCTATGGAGGATCAATATGCCGGAAATAACAGGCGTGGTGAGAAACGTGATCAGCACGCTGGATGAAAGACAGCCATACATAGCCCTCAAGCAGGTAAAGAAAGAGGATACGACGCTTGCCTGTGACAATACATCCATAGCAGGCTCCATGAGCCAGAGGGCCTGTGTGTACTCGGGTGCACGTGTTGCCTTAAATCCTGTGACCGACGCAGTGCACCTTGTCCACGGACCTATAGGGTGTGCAAGCTATACATGGGATATCAGGGGCAGCCTGTCCAGCGGGAAGGAAACTTTCCGTACAAGCTTTTCCAGTAATATGAAGGAGCTGGACGTGGTGTTTGGCGGTGAGAAGAAACTGTCAAAGTGCATTGACGAGCTGATTGCACTTTATAGGCCGCCAGTGGTTTTCGTATATTCCACCTGTATTGTCGGTATAATCGGCGACGACCTTCAGGCAGTATGCAGGGAAGCAAGCCTGCAGCACGATATACCCATAATACCAGTACAGTCTGAAGGCTTCAAAGGTACCAAGTCCGACGGCTATAAGGCAGCCTGCAATGCCCTGATGCAGCTTATCGGAACAAGGGAACCTGAGATAAGTTCCCCTTACAGGATCAACATCCTGGGAGATTACAATGTGGCAGGGGATGTCTGGCTTGTCAAGCCCCTCTTTGAGAAGATGGGTATACAGGTCATAACATCCATGACAGGAGATGCAACAGCGGACAGTATCTCAAAGGCACACGGTGCCCAGCTTAACCTGGTGCAGTGCTCAGGCTCCATGACATACCTTGCTAAGTGGATGATGAAGGAGTACGATATCCCGTTCAGGAAGGTCAGCTACTTCGGGATAGAGGATATTGCCACCGCCCTGAGGGAAACAGCAGAGTTCTTCGGTTCCCGGGAAATGAAGAGAATCGCCGAGGAAATTATCGAGAGCGAGACCCGGAGGATAATGCCCGAGATCCGGAGCATCCGCAGCCGTGTCCGAGGAAAGACCGCAGCCATCTACATGGGCGGTGCAGCCAAGGCGCTTACTCTGATCAAGGGTTTCCGTGAGCTTGGAATGGAAGTGGTGATCATCGGCACGCAGACCGGCAAGCAGGAAGACTACAGGCAGATCAGCTACCAGGTAAAGGACGGGACGGTAATAGTTGACGATGCCAATCCCCTGGAGCTTGCCGAACTGCTGGTAAGGCAGAAGGCGGACCTGATGGTGGCAGGCGTCAAGGAGCGCTTCCTCGCATACAAGCTGGGAGTGGCTTTCTGCGACTTCAACCATGACAGGGTAATAGAATTTGAAGGCTATGACGGCTTCCTCAATTTTGCAAGGGAACTGGACGCTTCCATGAACAGTCCCGTATGGAAATTCCATGGAAGCAGGCTTAAGCCGGCAGTTGATGCAGCGAGGAAGAATGAAGCCGGCTTAAAAACCCGGCAAGGAGCAGGAATTGAAGCGACAGCCAGGGAGGCAAAGAACATGCATGATCTCAGCACCGCCACACTGCAGGAGTCGGTAGCATGACCGAGCGGAACTACGCAACAGTCAATCCCTGTGTCATGTGCCAGCCGATAGGCAGTGTGATGGCATTCAAGGGAATAGAGAACTCCATGGTAATGCTCCATGGTTCACAGGGATGCAGCACTTACATGAGACTGCACCTTGCCCATCATTTCAGGGAGCCTGTGGACATCGGGTCAAGCTCCCTGAGCGAGAAGGGAGCTGTCTATGGAGGAAGCGAGAATCTCAAGAAGGGACTCAAGAACCTGATCCTGCGCTATAATCCCAAGGTCATCGGTGTTTCCACCACCTGTCTTGCCGAGACCATCGGGGACGATATCGGGCGCATCATTGCGGAATTCAGGGAGGAAGAGGACATTGCTTACGACGTAATGATCATTCCCGTACCGACACCGAGCTATGAGGATAGCCATAACAGCGGGTACATCAAGGCAGTGGAGGCCATTGTTAAGGAATTCACTGCCGGTGGAATACATGGAAGCGGCATTTTCAATAACAAGCTCAATGTGGTGCTCTCGGAGAATGTGTCACCGGAAGATACAAGGGAACTCAGGAGGATATTCTCAGACATAATTGGTCCCAACTCCTTCATACTCCTGCCTGACATCTCGGAAACCTTTGATGCTCCAATGACAGGAGAACTGCAGAAGATCTTCTCCGGAGGGACGCCTCATTCCGCCATAGCGGACATGAAGAACAGCGCTGCGACCATCGGGCTGGGGATAGCCAATAATAACAAGGCTGTCAGATATCTTGAACGGGCCTTCGACATACCATCGCAGGACCTGCCACTTCCCATCGGACTGGAATACACCGACAGTTTGCTGGCCGCTTTATCGGGAACAGCCGGGATAGACGTGCCCGAAACATACCAGAAGGAGAGGGGCCGCCTGATAGATGCCATGGTGGACTCGCATAAGTATGTCTACGGTATAAAGGTAGCTATCTACGGGGACCCCGACAATGTACTGGGTATGCTGTCTCTTGCACTTGAGAATGGCATGCATCCCGTCCTTGTGGCAGCTTCCGGCAAGTCCCCGGGATTTGCCGGGCATGCAATGGAGAGGGTCAGGCAGGTAAAGCCCGACTGCGATGTAACCATCCTCGAGGATGTTGACTTTGATACTTTTAACGATGCAGTGAAAAAGGCAAAGCCCGATATGCTCATTGGCAACTCTAACGGGAAGTATGTTGCAAAGGAGATGGGTATACCACTTGTGAGGGTGGGTTTCCCCATACACGACAGGGTGGGCGCCCAGAGGATACTGTCCCTTGGGTACCTCGGGGCAATGAACATGCTGGACAGGATCACGAATACAATACTGGAAGCTCAGGAGGAGAAGCTTGCTGAAAAATGGTCCGAACCGGAAAGCTACGTTCCGTTCGGCGAGGATACATTTCACTCAGCAGAGGCATGAATAATACTGGGCCAGGCAGAATGGATAGAAAAAGGATAAGGGATCACCTTATCCAGACTGCCCGGGGCTCCTTTCTGGGGGACCTCCCCGCAGCCTTTCCTTCATACCCGAACACAATCGGTGCAATGACCCGGTAGTCGTAGGGTATCCCCAGCTCGCTCATGAATTCCACATTATCTTGGATAAAGCATGCCGTACCCACCCAGCAGCTTCCGATACCCAGTGATGTTGCTGCAAGCATCATGTTCTGGGCACACATGGCACAGTCGTAATCGGTAGTGAAACCGGCATTACTGCCAAGCACGATGACAAGTATAGGAGCTCCGTAGAATACATCAAAATCCTCGTGTGACAGCTGTTTTTTAAAATCGGTCACATTATCGTTGGGTATGTCCTGAAGCTGTGCAAGCAGTTTCGGCTTGCAGTAGTCTGACATCCTTTTCATCATTTCCTTGTTCTGCACCACGACAAAGAACCATGGCTCCGACCCGAATCCGGTGGGAGCGTAAATTCCCGCATCGATTATCGCTTTTACAGACTCCTCGCTCACCGGCCTGTCAAGATAATTGCGGACGCTCCGGCGTGCTTTTATATTACGTATGATCTCATTGTCTTCCCCCGCCATTGACCTCACTCCCATAAACTTACTCTTCTTTATTCCTTAACTTCTCTTTTTTCGTTTTATCATCATCGGCTTAGTACTTCCCCTGCCCTTACCTTTCTTAACGTGGGACCTTTTATGCCTGCCCTTTATCTCTCGATGCCTCGAATTCCTTTTTCGAGATCTGCACCAGTGAATCGGGGTCATCCACATCCTTGTGGACATAAAGACCGCACCAGCAGCGCTTCATCGCATCGAAGTGCTCCCTGTGGAAGGGTATGCACGGGCATACCAGCTGCATATCGTGCTCACGCTCACCCGTCAATCCCTGGCAGGGACAATAAGGGCTGCCCTTCTCCTTTTCCAGCATGACCTCCTGCTCCAGCAGGAAATCCACGAGTTCCGTGTCCGGACTGAATTTATATCCAAGGGGGTCGATGACCCTCTGGAACATTGTCCTGAATTGCTGCATACGCTTCTCAGTATCCATGGACACTCACCTTTCAGGGAGATTCAACAAACTGGAATATCTCTGGGGATTGTAGCCCACTACCACGTCCTCCCCTATCTTGACAAAGGGAAAGGACATCTCCTCCCCATGGGACAGGCAATCCTCACGGATAGACCTGCGTGTCTCCTCGTCAGCCTTATCATAATCGATGTACTCAAAGGGAATATCTCTTTCCCTGAAGAACTTCTTGGCCCTCATGCACCAGGGACAGGTGCTGAGAGTGTACATTACCACTTTCTTCATTGAAACTCACCGTTCCATATTAACGTAAACCTTGCCTTCGGTCACCTTCGTACCGTAGGCCGGGACCTTTATCTCCCTGGCATTGAGAAACTCACCGCTGCGTATGTCAAAGAGCCAGTCGTGGCAGGGACATTTTATAACAAACCCCTCAAGGCTTCCTTTCGAGAGAGGGCAGTCCATATGAGGGCATTTGTTGGATATTGCATAGAAACCGCCTTCCTGCCTGATCAGCAGCAGTTTTTCCCCCTCCACCAGCAAAGGCTTCTTTCCGCCATCATCCAGCTCGTTTTCATTTATTGCGAAGAACCACACCAAGCCTGATACCTCCGTCAGTAGGGCACCTTCCATTAAACCATGACAAGGATCTCTCCTCCTTCGACCTTGTTCTGATATGTCTCAAGGGTCGCATCCTTGTCTCCGGGGTGCTTACCAGTCCTTGTATCATATTCCCATCCATGGCATCCGCATTTCAGAGTGTGCTCGTCGATGAAGGCGCCCTTGGAAAGCCGGCAGCCCATATGACTGCACTTGCCATAAAGAGAATATATGTTCCCGTTTTTCCTGAACAGAATTATGGGAGTATCCTTTACCCTGACAAACTCTATGCTGTTGTCAGTCAGGTCTTTTTCCTTTAGCGCAAAGAACCAGGATTTCTCCGGCATACGTTAACCTCCCATAGGTAAGCAGGGAGTCAAAAATATAAATAATTGTCGTGGTTTAACAGGACAACTATTTCAAGGTGCCCAGCAGAACACGGTCAGGATAAATGACCTGCCTTACTCTGGAAATGCCTGTACTCTTTCGTGATCAGGAAAGCACTCAGAAGACCTGCCATGATGTCGGATAGCGGGAAAGCCATCCACACGCCGGAAAGGTCCAGATAACGCGGCAAGAGTATCACCAGCGGTATGAGGAAAAGTATCTGACGGCACATGGAGAGTATAAATGAAGGCCTTGCTTTCCCGATAGCCTGGAACACTGTGGTGCTGATAACATTCATCCCTATCACCGGGGTTGCGAGGACCATTATCCTCAGGGCGGTCTCCCCGTTTGTTATCAGGTCAGTGTCCGTACTGAATATCCTGAAGAATGTCCCCGGGAACATGAACAGCACGGCAAATCCAAGAAAACCGATCACTGTAGTGATCTTCAGTGACAGCTTTATTGACTCGTTGACCCTTGTGAAATTCTGCGCCCCGTAATTATAGCCCACTATCGGCTGCAGTCCGTGGGAGACACCTATGATGGGCATGAGAATAAGCATCAGCATACGGCTGGCTATCCCGAATACGGCAATAGACAGGTCCCCTCCGTAAAAAGCGAGCACGTTGTTCAGCACCAGCATCATAAGACTGCTCGATGCACCCATGACAAAGGAACCGAAGCCGATGAATGTGATCTCCCGCAGTGCCACATACTCAGGAACAATATTGCGCATTCTGAGTTTTAAGGGGCTCTTGCCTGCAATGTAGTAGTGCACAAGATATGCCGTGCCTGCCAGCTGTGCGAGCACTGTGGCTATGGCAGCGCCGCGGATGCCCATATCAAAACCGAATATGAGGATGGCGTCAAGGACTATGTTAAGAAGCCCGGAGAACACCATGTTGTTCATGGCAACTTTAGCATTGCCTTCCGCCCGTACCAGGTTGTTCAGCACGAATCCGAAAGTGAAAGCGAAAGTGCCCTGAAGTATGACAACCGAGTAATCCCTTGCATAGGGCAGGTTGTCCGCTGTTGCACCAAACAGATTCAGGATGGCATCCACATTGGAAAAGAACAGGATCGGAAGAAGTATGCTGGCCGCCAGGGTATAGAGGAAGACGTTTCCCAAGGTCTTCTCGGCTTTATCCACATCCTTTGCACCAAGCATCCGCGAGATCACAGAAGAGCCTCCGACACCTATACCGATAGACACTGCCATGATGATCATCTGCAGAGGGAAAGCAATGGATATGCCCGCAATTCCCAGCACGCTTTGTTCGCCCAGAGCCCTTCCCACAAAGAAGGTATCCACAAGATTATAGAATGCATGGACCAGCAAGCCTATGATAGCCGGGGCGGAGAGCTTCCAGAGCAGGCTGTTAATATTTTGAGTTCCCAAAAATTCGCTTTTACCGTTCATATAGATATCCTGAGATGAGATGCCGATTTCTGCTTATTCCGTATCAGAGCCTATATCAAATTTCTCCAGGGTAGCCAGGCCCTTGTCAAGCAGCCTGGCAAACATCTCTTTTTCGCCTTCCGAAAAAGCAGACAGGAGGACCCCGTTCCACTTGCTGAGAGCCTTATGTATCACCGGAATGAGCTGCCTTCCACTGTCAGAAATGAAAACCCTGTATATTCTGCGGTCATCCCTGTCCCTCGTGCGGGTGACATATCCTTCACCTTCGAGGTCCCTGACAGCTCTTGTTGCAGTAGCCTTGCTGAGGTTCAGATGCCTGGCGAGGCTTTCCTGTGAGCATCCATCCCAGCGGGAAAGCGTCAGCAGGAATGCGAACATCGGCCCTTTCAGCTTATAGGGTTCAAGCACTCTGTCAATATAGAGGTGGTTATGTGAGGCGATGAAGCCTATCCTTTTGCCGATGGTCTCGGGCGGTATCATGGAATGCACCTGTGAATATAATAGTTTCATCTGAAACAAAACTGTTTAACGTGAAACTATTATAAAAAGACTCCTGCCATATCCAGTATCATAAGTGTCCTGAAAAAGTCAAAGATAAGAACAACCTGAAGGCACAAACTTCCAGTTATAGGGTGCATTTCATGTTCCTGAACTTACATCAACGAAGTAGTTATTGCTGCAGTAATACCACTGTTTTGAAACAGAGTAGTTTCTGTCCTTGAAGTAATAAGAAACCAGTAGCTTATAAGTCGTTACCTGCAACACTGCCTGTCTCGCCGTCATAATACGAGTCTGTCGTGGCATCCGACGAGAAAGCATGTATTGAAAAATATAAATAGTTGTCACGGTTGGCAGGACACTTAGCCCCACTTTGACAGTCAAATAAGGTTATAAAAATGCAGAGATAAAATAAAAGGAGAGGATGAGAGCTTATTGCTCCCCACCACTTTTCTGTTTCTTCATTACCACATACCCAACACCTATCACGACCATGATACCGAGTATCAGGTAGGCAAATCCGAAACCGTCTTTATCCTCAACAGGTGTCTCCTCTTTAAAAGATACAGGAGACTTCACATGAAAAGGAGCATCCTCAGGTGGTATATAGATGCCGTCCCCTACAACTTCAAAAATAGAGAATCCTGGTGTTTCAGAATAGAAGTAGATGTAATCGTCTTCTTCTCTCTCCTTATATGTAGGCAGATTATTCCACTGACCTTCGTGGAATCTGGTCATGCGGATAGTAGATACGTCGATGTTGTTCTCCTCTATCCACTGCCTGTTAACCTTGAAAAGGATCAGGATGTTGTCTGCATTATGGATTGATATAGTACCCTGGCTTCCCACATCGATGCTCATGAGCTGGTATGAGTTGCCTGGCGGGTTGGGAATGCCTTCTGGCTTGTCTGAGAGCACCTGTACCTTTGCAACCACAAGACCTTCATTGTCCTTTGCATAAAAGCTGATACCAATTACCGGACTGCCGGTGCCGGAGAGATCATACTCAACACTTGAGCCGCCCAGTACATGTTTTACTGCTGTGTAGGTGGAAGTGACGCTCTCGGGAGGCTGGCCGGGGCTAACAGAGACACGGGTGCTTGAACCGGAACTGCCTGAACTGCCCGGGGCAACAGTGATGTAAACGGTCTGCGTGCTTATGTTATAGCCACCTGCATTTAACGCATTCAGGCTTACAGTGTATGTACCTGCACTTGTATAGGTGTGGCTTGGGTTCTGAACCGAAGAGGTCGCACCATCACCGAAGTTCCATGCCCATAAAGTGGGGGTATTGGTTGAATTATCAGTGAAAGTGACCGCAAACGGTGCTGTCCCTGAAGTTGCGGAAGCCGTGAAGTTGGCAACCGGGGCAATGGCAACCGTGATGTACGAGAGCTGAGTGCTGATATTACTGCCAGCAATGTTTGTTGCAGTCAGGCTGACATCATAAGTGCCTACATCCATGTAGATATGGGTCGGATTCTGGTCGGTTGATGTGTTGCCATCATCGAAGTTCCAGAACCATGAATCTACAATACCCACAGACTGGTCTGTGAAATTAACTGATAGCGGGGCCATACCGGAACTTACATTTGACATAAAGCCTGTAACCGGCAGAGAAGGAACCAGAGTGAATTCAATTCCTGTATTTTCACCCTCAGTTACATTCACCGTCTGGGTGGCAGGTGTCTCATAATACTGCTTCATTATCGTTATATTATAGTATCCCGGCCTTAGGCTAAGGATTGTGTTGGTCTGCACCGTCTGATTGGTACCATTTACATAAACCCATGCACCACTTACCGATGAGTTCACAGGAAGGGTACCCGGAATGTTTTGATTCTGGAAGTACGGAAGAGAGAAACCATCATCTATTTTCCAGACGAAAACGGAATTATCAGCCGTTGTAATGATATTGCCGCCTGCATTCCAGGCAAGGCCCGTATCTCCGGAAACAAATGTGAAACTGGTGAAGTTGCCATAGGAAGTAGCAATGCCAGCACCAGAAGCCGGAGTGCCGGAATAATAACAGTTGCTCACAGCGCTGATATTAAGCCCGACAAGACCACCGACATAGGAATCACCGATGACATTGCCAGTGGCAAAACAGTTGCTCACACTCACAGTGTCACCATTACTCCCGAGAAGACCACCGACATAGGAATCACCGATGGCATTGCCAGTGGCATAACTGCTGCTCACAGCACCGTTTTCAATACGGCCAACCAGACCGCCGACATAGTAAGTACCAGTGGCGTTGCCGGTGGCAAAACAGTTGCTCACAGTACCGACGCCATTAGACCCGACAAGACCACCGACAGAGCTTGCACCAATGACATTAACAGTGGCATAACTGCTGCTCACAGCGCCACCATAATTGGATCCGACAAGACCACCGACACCGGAATCACCGGTGACATTACCAATGATATAACTGTTGCTCACAGTGGAACTCTCAATATAACCAACCAAACCACCGACATCGTAACGACCGGTGACATTGCCGGTGGCATAACAGTTCCTTACATTGCTATATGCAATATAGCCAACCAGACCGCCGACTAAGTCTCCTGTTGAAACAACACCATCGAGGCTTGTCTCTACTCCAAGATCATAGATATCAGCATCGTTTGCATAGCCAAAGAGCCCGGCATGGTCAGTGGTATGATAAATAGTCAGGTTCTTTATTACAAATCCGCTTCCGTCAAAATTGCCGGTGAAACGTATGGTGCCATTACCAATCGGAGTGTGATTTCCCTCAAGCGTGATGTTCTGCATAAGTCTGAAGTAACTGCCCCAGTCAGCGGAAGTTGATGACAATGTATCAATATCGCTGTCAGTTGAAAGCAAATACGGATCTCCATTAGTCCCGCTGCCGCCGGAGTAAGCGACTGCTGTAGCTGTTCCTGTGCATGTTAGTAATATGCATGCAAAAAGTATTGAAATTATGCAATGTCTCTGTAATCCCATCATAAATATGCATCCTGATGACAGTTAATGTTCATGGTCTGCAACATGTGAGTACCGAAACCACATCCACAGTGGCGGCGTCAATACCACAAGTTTCGAACATGCAGTAACAATTCTAATAATGCTGTAAATACTATTATAAATATAATATTACAACATATATACTTTGCATTGCATAAAAGGAAATATCAAAAACACATGGACCTGCCATCAATATCCCATAGCGTAAAAACAATCCTTGTGCATCCTTTATTTGAATGCTTGCTGGAATATCCTGAAAAGAGATAGAAAACCGGTTCTATAGAAATGCTCATGAAGCATACTAAACCTCGGCCACAGAGTTCACAGATGGGTATTGAAAACTACTTCATTCTCTGTGTCCTCTGTGAACTCTTGTGGTAAAAACCAAGCTATAAGTATTCAAAAGGGCCGGAAAATCAGAAATAACTGGAAGGCTGTGCCTTCCAGCTATCGGGAGCATTTCCTTTTCCGGCAACCATATCGATGAAATACTCGTTGTTGTAGTAGTACCAGAGGCTTTTGACAGAATACTGCCTGTCCCTGAAGTAATAGAAGTCTGAATTAGACTCATCAGTACCTGCAACACAACCGGCTTCATCATCGTAGTAAGGCCCTATAGTAGGATCCAGAGGGAACCAGTCGTCATTCTCATAAACCTCCACCCAGGCATGACCTCCGCTCATGCCGGAAAGACTCACTTCCCCTACGGCAACCCTGACGGTGCTCTCATCATATTCACCTGATGCTATCAGCAGTGAAGCCAGTGCGTTGGCCTGGTCCTCGCAGTCGCTTACTATGGCACCCGGAACAGGATTGGTTCTGCTGGACGGAGTTTCGTACAGGAACTGTGACGGATACAGCCATGTCTCCTGCTTTCCCGTAAGGGTCATATCAGACACCCATATCCATGAAACGGCAGCCTGATAGATACTATATTTGTCTTCCAGGCCTTCCTCTTCCAGATAGGAGGTTATTACATCATCATACGGAGTGACATACTCCTGGAAGTATGAGATGCCATTCATCCGGGGAGCGTTCCACTTCAGGAAATCTGCAAGTTCTTCCCTGTAGAGCATGCTATCCTGCACAACCACTGCAGGCTGTCGGATAATGCCGTTCTTTTCATCTGAATCTGGAAAGTTACCCGGAGCCGGTATCCTGCTATTGCGGGACTGATGCATGCTTTGCATATTTGAACCAGGTGCGGCCCTGTGGCTGCCCTGAAATGATGCAGAGGAGAATTCATCTGCAATCAATTGGCTTGCTGTGGCTTGTTCTTGCGCGATCGTGTAGACCGAACATAGTAAGATCATTGCCATCAGGAAAGACAATACTACTTTTCCCATCGTGATCGACCTCTAGATAAAGAGTGTCCGTCCGGGCAAGCTATTTGCCCGCACGAAGCCTCGCATTTCTTATAGATCATGCCTTGCTCATTCATACCTCAACGCATCCACCGGCCTCATCTTCGAGGCATTGTAGGCAGGCACCACGCCTGAGATTATGCCTATGAGGACAGCGATGAAAATACCCAGCAGCATCAGCTCAGGCGAGAGAGTTGAACCCATGGATGATCTCATCATTGTCAGTCCCAGCGACGGCAGCATTGACGTCAGCCCGAGGCTCAGTACGATACCGAGCACCCCTCCGACAAATCCTACAAGTGCCGAGTTGACAAGGAATATCATCATTATGTCCCTGTTCCTGGCCCCGATGGCTTTCATGGTGCCTATTTCCCGCGTCTTCTCCATTACCGAGGTAAACATCGTGTTTGCAATACCTACTGATCCCACTACAAGGGAGACCCCTGCTATGGCCCCCAGGAAAAGGCTCATTGACGACATCATCTCACTGGCAGACTCAGCCATTGACAACGAATCGCTTACACTGAAGTCCCTGTCTTTCTCATTCATGACATGCCTTGATATCATGAGTTTCTCCTCTACATCTGTGACCACTGTCTCGACATTTTCTACGTCATTGACCTTGATGACAATGGAATCATAAACATCAGGCTCTGCATCTTCTATCAGCTCGACTGCAGCATCTATAGGCATTATCACTGCATTGTCGTCCTCACCGGATGCAAGTATCCCTACGACCCTCACGGATTTTCCGTTGATGGTTATGACCCTGTTGAGACCTATCTGGGTATCGTACATCTCATTGGCTATCCTGTAGCCGATGACAGCAACGTAATTGTCCGCAGGCTCCAGCAGCCTTCCCGATTCAAGATCATAGGTGACCGTGTACTGCCATACCTGGGAATCGACACCTGTTATGGAAAGTTCTGCGGATTCACCCATGTAGTACACGGATTCCCTTCCGGAGATCTTGCCGTACATAGAGTCGATGTTATCCACCAGTTTGATAGCCCGGAGATCCTTGTCTGTAAGTTCCGCGTCCTCCGAGGAAGACGAGAGACCACCGCCTCCACCACCTCCCGGTCCCATGGCCGAGAATGCCCTGGTATTGCCCGGAGTAACGGTGATTGTGGTAAGATCCATGTCAGCAAGGCGGCTTTCCATATCTGCCGACATGCTGTCGCTGATGGACATGATGGTGACCACTGCACCCACACCAATGACGATACCGATTATAGTGAGCCAGCTCCTGATCCTGCTGTGCAGCAGGATGTTGGTTGCAAGCTTAAGATATGTCCTTCGTCTCATTGCCCTTCCTTCGACATCTTCCTCTTCAGTCCCCTCATGCGGTTTGATATTTCACCACGAATATCCTCATTGGACTGACCTGCTTTCCTCTTCCTGTAATAGAGAAACATCCCTGCAAGAACTATCGCTGCCAGGCCGTACTTCAGGTAAGTACCGGTCGATGACTGCTGGGACCTTCCGCCAGGACCCATGCCTGCAGCTGTTGTCCCTGTGGAGGATAACTCAATGGGAACACTTTTTTCCACAGACAATCTCTGTCCCGTGGAATCAGTGTACTCTATCAGGACAAGCAGGTTATTCCTTGAACCGGAAGATTGGGATTGGGTAGTGTTGGAGGAACTTGCCTGTGCCTGTCCCGGCCTTTCACCGGATGAGCCTGACGACATCATACTGGCAGAAGTTACAGAGAAGGATGTGATAGTGTAGTCCCCTTTCTCAAGGTTCCCAACGATGGTGGAAGTGCTGCCCGTTGCCCTGAAGTTCTCCTGTTCAGGTATTGAGACCTTGACAGAATATGCCTGGTTGTTGCCCACGTTCGCCAGTGACAATGAGACCTCTCCTGCACTGCTCTCGGAATAAGTCACGTCGAAGTCCGTACCGCCTCCCACAAAGAGACCGGCCTTTGTCTTGATGGTGCTCTCATTGGAGTCATAATCCTGGAAGTTGAGCGTGATATCAAGCTGGTACAGTCCAGGGTCAGCGTTCACGTTAGCCATGACAGAATAAGCAACTGTCACTGACTCGCCTACACCAAGATAAGTTATGTATTTTGTATTGTCAGAGTAAACCGGGAGGATGGTGCCTGTTGAGTCTTCCCAGGACACTGCCATGTTCTTGAGAGGAGAGGTACCGGTATTGGTTATGATGAACTCCAGGGGTTCCACAGTGGCAAGGTCAATGCTGGATTTGCTGATCGTGACGATCTGTGCATATTCCTTGCCCTGTACATCCACAGCCACCGTAGTTTTCACAGATGCATCACTACTGCTGTCCTTGACATAGATATTGAGGTCATAGGTCTTCTTTGCAGCATCGGCATCTACCTTGAGCTTGAACTTGACCGTGGTGGCGTCATCCTCGCTCTGGCGGGCCTTCATGTAGGAGATGGTCTTTGAAAGCGACTCTCCTGAAGCCTGAGAGAAAGGATATTCAGGATCTACCGTAATGACCACGTTGGAAAGGTCCTTATTTCCCACGTTCTGCACGGTCAGTGTAAGTTCAACAACCTCACCCGGTCTTGCAGGACTCGGGCTCTGGCTCATAACATTTATATCTACTCCACTCGCGCTGTTGGATATGGCTGCGGATGATGAAGTAGCTGATAAGATCAGGAATAATACGAATATCAAAAGTTTTCTCATTTCAATCACATTGTTTACGTAATCACATTGCTTCTCTGTGGATAGTCTCTACTTTTTCGACCATGCCGTCTTTGATATGAACCACCCTGTCAGCGTATTGCACAGGCTTCAGGTCATGGGTGACGATTATGATCGTAGTTCCTTCCCTCTTATGCAGGTCGCTCAGGAATTCGAGGATATAACTGCCGGTCTTACTGTCAAGGTTGCCTGTCGGCTCATCCGCAAGAATCACTTTGGGATTTACTGCAAGCGATCTTGCTATTGCGACCCTCTGCCTCTGTCCGCCTGACAGCTGTGAAGGAAGGTTATTCTTCTTCTCGGAAAGTCCTACAACTGCCAGCAGCTCCTCCGCCCTCTTTCTGGCAAATGCGGGATCTGCCTCCTGGAACTCAAGCGGGAGCATTACATTCTCTATCGTGTTGAGTGTGGGAATGAGGTTGAACTGCTGGAAAATGAAACCTATCATCTGTCCCCTTATCTGTGCAAGTTCGGATTCCCCCAATGTGGAGATATCCCTGCTGTTCAGCTCCACTATACCCCTGCTGGGAAGATCGAGACAGCCTATAAGGTTCATCATCGTACTTTTTCCGCTGCCGCTTGGCCCGAGAATGACAACGAACTCACCTTTGTCTATAGTGAGATTCACGTCCTTGAGGGCATCAAAGGTGACCTCACCCATCTGGTACGTTTTCCAGACATTGCGCAGGTTCAGCAAGGGTTCACTGTCGTTTGCCTGAATAGGCCCGGAACCTGACGATATACTGAGATTATTCTCCATGCTATCCTTCATGCTTTTCTCCTGAGACCGGCTTACCAGTGAAAGTCTTGGCCTCTTTCTCCCGGGGGAGATATTTTCAACAGGCGATCCATTTGCTCAGGCGTCAGTTTTCTGATGAGGGCCGATGCAACGTAGATGTTGTTCTCGTTGATCATCGCCTGAGTGCGAAGTTCAATTAATTGCTTGAATGTATCTTTCATGCAATGCCTCCTAAACTCGCAAGAGGCATCCTTATCTGAAAGATGCCTCCTGTACGAGAGAGTGGTTATACATGGTGGTACTTTGTGTGCTCAGTGGCACTACGGGCCATGTTACTGGCATCCGTGGGTGCCACTTCGCGGGGGTGGGCGATACTCGTCAGCAATTGTCTTGCTGACAAACCCTGAATTAGCAAGTTTAAATAAAAGCATACTTACAAACAAAGGCTAAAAAGGAAGTATTATGCATAAATAAAACTTTATAGAGCTACTTATGTATAACCAATGCTTTAGACCAGGAAATAGGTCATATTAGAGAGTCTATAAAGGTTTGACATACAGAAAAAGACCGGTAAGGCGTTTTCCATATATAAGAAAAATGATCTGCCGACAAGCTAATGAATAAAAGCCAGGAAAAGTGCAGGAGTGTGAGAATGATCATGGCCTCACGTGACAGAGTTCAGGAGAACAGGTTTACAGATACGAAGAAAAACTCATTTTTCCTCCCCAACCAGGAAAATGATGTTCCCTCTGCCCTTTTTGAATTTCTGGATCTTTCCTCTTTTTTCCAGATCAAGAAGCATCAGGCTTACCTTGCCTTCGGAGTACCTGAGGCGTTTACGCATGTCTTTCTGGGTCATCCTGCCTCCCTGGGACACAAGGATATCCAGTATCTCCTGCAGATCTGCTGGCACTGGTCCTGAAACTCTTTCCGTATGCTTCTCTGCCTCCTGGACCGTTGTCCCTGAGATGACACCGGTTTCAGGATAATTGTCATCCGCAACATCCTCTTCCGTGGGGTGCTCATGATATTTATGTAGCCCGGGACTCTCTTCGGGCTCAGTGAAAGTAATCCCTGAAGGCACTTCACGAGTAGGCCCCGGGAACTTTTCACCGGAAGGCTCAGGGGAGAAAGAAGAACTTCCGGATATGGCAGGCTCAAGTGCAGGCGATACAGGTACAACGGGATCATCAGCGGAATGTTCTGTTCTCCGTGGGGAGACGGCTGAAGATGCCTCTCTCTTATAGCGTACCTGGTAAAATAGGATGAGCAGGACTAAAACAAGGGTCAGTGAGACGCCTATCAGTATTGCGCTGTTATCCCCTGCAGATGAGCCGCTTACGTTCAGGCCCGTTCTCTCAGGGCTGCTTTCAGTAGAATCGAGCTGGCTGGCAGTATAGGACGGGAGAAGAAGCAGGTCCACAACATAGTTACCTTCTCCGGAAACTGTGATGACCTCCTCCCCGTAATGGGTCAGAGTGCCGTTCTGGTAATAGGTGGCCTTTACCAGATACGTACCGTTGGAGAGGTCAAAGGAGTATACTCCTGATTTTGCCACTAGAGACTGTACGGGGGTTGTGTTCACCTCTATTACCGCATTGTCAAGTGGTTCAAAGGTACTCCATTCATAAGCAACGCCGTGCACTGTCGCTATCCCCGAGGCCATGCAGATGCCTGACAGGGAAAGCAATACAGCGACGCAACTTATGTAAAATATAAATTTCATTCAAATCAATAATTGCTTTTTGCTATATCAATCATTCTCAAAAAGAGGCGGTTTCCATATTTGTTTTTTTCCGGCGACGTTTCCTTCTTCGAAGTAATAGATACCATTACCGAAGAGTTCTGACCTGCCTTTTCCCGTTGCAATCAGGGAGATGTCCTCTCCTGCGACCTCAACCATGAAACCCGAGCCGGATAAAGAAACACCACCGGTCATATTTTTATAGGATACTATTTCCTGTCCCGTCTCTGTGCTTGATATGGAAGGCGTGGGATCGTTTTCCAGCCGGACGGTCAGATCGCTGTTGAAATCGGTATAAGAAATGTTACCATGGGAAACATACAGACGGACATCAAGATCACCAAAAAGGACTATAGTGCCGTTACCCTGTGCATGCAGGGTGCCATTCTCCGGGATCACCGCGTGAGAAGCAAGATACGGGCTTAATCTGCCAAATATGCTCTTAAGACGTAAGTTGGCCTGAGTGATGCTCTCCCTTGATCTTTCCAGGCATTCCTCCTCGCTCTGGCACGTGAGGGAACCGTTCAGGGAGTTATTCTGGGAGCTGTTAACTGAATCTGCACCTGCTGACATGTCAGACATTTCCAGATACATCCGGGCATCGCTTACCAGCAGGATGTACTCCTCGAGGAGAGACTCCATGTCTTTTACGTCCTCACCTTCCTGTTCCAGCATGGCAATACTCACTGCAAGGCGCCGGGACATCTTTTCGGACTTGGTGATAATATCCTCAAGCATTGCCCGGTCTGAGGGCACTTGTGTGTTCCGGATAAAGAACCTGTCCGGAAAGTCATCCAGACGCCTGTCCTCATGAGGACGCTCAGACTGGGATAAAGGACCTTCTCCCTGTCTTTCCGGAGAGCCGATATCACTGCCCGGAGCAATAAAGGCTGATACTAGGATCATCGATATAAGGATGATCACAAATATTATCGGCGCCTGCTTCATTCAAAACCATATCCTGACATGTTGATCATTTTTACGTCGTGTTGATTAAGGCCCATTATGGGACCCTGTCTCTCTGTGTTTTATGAAAGTCTCTTTTGAATATAAACATACTTAATAGTATAGCAGAAATCACTTGACCTTCTGCTTGACGCATACAGCGTTCAGGAGCTTCTTAAAGCTTATCAACCCTTTATAATCAGCCGGAATAGCATAAATTCCCTGTTAAAAGCTGCGACCTCCTTTAAAGCATGTTTCACCCGTACTGGCATATTTCAGACGAGGAATAACAGGTTTACCGGTCAGCAGACAGTAAATTCAGAATGGCACCAGGGCATGAAAAGTCTATTTTCCCACTTTTTGAATGTGTCTGCGGAGGTATGCTTTTTTTGCCAGGCCTGACCGGAAGATAACACAAGATTGAGATCCTAAAATGTATTTGAAGCATAAATATCTCTCATATTGCCAATAAAACTTTATTAAAGGTTTTTATTTTCGCTTAAAAGGTTAATTGGCGCTATTTTGCTAAGTATGCTTATATTTTCGGCTGGAAGTGTGGTGGATGCAGTACCAGTGACCAAGGAAACTGGTAACATGTGATACATAATCAAAAAGGAGGAAAAAGTGAAATGAAGCTACACGGAAAGAAAGCACTGGCCTGTTTTTCAATGCTGCTGATGGTATTAAGCATAATACCTTCAGGCGCACTTGCCAATGAAAGCAGCTCCCGGAATGCAACAGATATATCTGACCTTGCAGAAGGTAAATTCAAGGGAAGAGGACATGGGCCAATGGAAAAGCCATCTCTGGAAATGCCGGAGTTTGAAACTGAAGAAGAGGAATTCGAGTATCTTAAAGAGATGATGACCAATGTCACGGAGATGAGGATCGAAAGAACAACTTCCATAATCGAGGACATTGATGAGATTGGAGATGAGAACCTTACTGCAGAAAGCCTTGAAGAACAACTGAGCGAACTGAAAACACTCCTTGGGCAGATCAACAGCGCAACAACCCTTGATGAACTCAAAGAGTTCATGTCAGAATCCATGAGAATGGGACCAGGCCGAGAAATGAGAGGCAAGGGGCCGGGAATGGAAATGCCGGAGTTTGAGACTGAAGAAGAACAGCTCGATTTTGAGAAAGCAAGGACTGAAGAATCAGTGGACAGGATGATTGAGATGCTGGAGAACACCACACTCGAAGAGACAGATCCAGACAACATCACAAGCAAGGATATTGAGGCAGTACTGAGCCAGCTTGAGGAAATCAAGATAAAGCTCAGCAATGAGAATCTGACACTGGAAGACATCAAGGAGGTCAGAGAGAGCATGTCCGAAATAATGGACAGCGTCAGGGAGATTCTGCCGGCGCCTGTAAATGAAGGAAGGCACGGGCCGCGACTACGTGGAAGCCAGGAGGAAGTAGCCGCATAGTCTGAAAGCACCTGATCGGGCAATGTGTAATACCAACTGAAGAGACGGGGTCACTGATCCTGTCTCAACACCACATGGCTCATTCCGAGGATTATCTATGAGACAGATAGTAAAAAGGGTCAGCATGCCAGTCACAGTACTGCTGCTGCTATTAAGCGTGACAATGAACGGGGCATATGCTGCAGATGATCCGGCAGCAACGGATGTCCCATACATGGATCTTGATAAGATGAAGAACAGAAGTATTGAGATTGTGGATATGAATATCGAATCTCTCAATGCCATGCAGTCTGACGGGAGCCATGAAGGTCTGGAGGAGTCCATTACCAGCCTTCTTGCACAAATGGAATCGTTGAAAACAGGATTTGAGAATGCGGAAGACGAGGAAGGACTGAAAGCAATAATGGAGGACTTCAGGACGGTAATGCAGGATGCTCCCGAAGAGATAAGGACAGAGCTTATGGGAAACGAACAGATGGGAGAAACTGGAAGAGGTAATATGTCCGTGGGAAACAACACCATGAGAGGTCCCGGCGGAGAGGGCAGTTCCCAGGGCGGGAACGAAAGCATGGGAGACAGAAACTTCAACGGTGAGAAAAACGCCCGGAGATATACGGGAAACGAATCCACAGGTGAAGCGAACAATGGATTGTTATCAGGTCTGATCAGCAAGATCAGGTCAATTTTCGGTTGACCTTCCTTACTACGCGGATCAGGAAAGCAGGTCGTAGGCGGCATATTATGCACCTGCCTGCACCGCCTTTTCCTTAGTGCCGGAATAAGGACTTAATTATTGTTTGTATACACCCTCACCGGTTACAAGCATACCGTTCACAGAGACCCACCCTTCCTGTGGGCCTGATAAAAGGATATTCATCCACTCATTGTAGCTGTTCCACTGCCAGCCCAGGATCCACCACTCATTGTATCCTGTCATGCTAATGGATATCTCTACCAGGGCATCCGGAGAGCTTCCATATTCTGCATATATCCGGCTCTCATAATTGCAGATATCCTGCGAACTGTTGAGATTATATTTCGGAAGCAACACCATCTCATCAGCAAGAGGGTTCCTTGTATCTATGATGTGATCAGCAGGCACCATCGCTGCAAAATAGATAGATTCCGGCACGGGCGTTTCATCTGAGTATCCATCGGAGACAACGGGCTCTGCTTCCTGAGAAGGAGCATCATCCTCAGATATGGGCACAGGAAGGGGGCGGAACTTAGGCTCTATGCTTTCAGTCTTTACCGAGAGCATGAGCCCGTGCTCCGTATCCACCAGTGCGTACTCCCACGAAGGATCATCATTATTGAAATCATGCTCTATTATATAGTGACCTACAGAAGACGTGTTGTTCGTCACCGGCAGGGGAATGTAGAGAGTGACATTGCTCAGTGCTGAGTCCGTAGTGAATGTGACCTCATAATCATAACTGCTCTGGAAGCTGTCCTCATACATGTCCTGCTTCTGGCCTTCCCACCACAGAGAAAGCACTCCTGCGGACAGTGCCAGTATCAGGACAAAAGCAAGCAGTATTCTGTGTAACTTTTTCATTTTATCGCCCTCCAATGCTCAGCAAGAGCTGATCCTAAGGAATACAGTTATTTCGCCAAGACAAATATAAATAAGGTATGTAACCTTCTAACAGCAAGATATAACTCTACCTTTTTATAATACACAAGCGCAGTTTTTGCATGGACTGTCTAGGAACAAGAGGAAGTACAACAGGCGATTGAATGAAGATCAACAACAAGGAAGACGTTATTAAGGCCATTGAAACGCATAATGTAAAGTTCATAAGGCTGCAGTTCACGGATATCCAAGGAACGGTAAAGGATGTGGAAATCCCCGTAACACAGATAGAGAAGGCATTGACCGCGGGAATTTCCTTTGACGGATCCTCCATTGAGGGAATGGTAAGGATACAGGAATCAGATATGGTGCTCAGGCCCGATATCAGAACTTTCGCGATCCTTCCATGGGGAAGAAATAAAGGCGTCGTTGCCAGGATGATCTGTGATGTGCACCTCCCGGACGGCAGGCCCTTCGAAGCAGACCCGCGCTATGTCCTCAGGAAGGTCATGAAGGAAGCGGAAGAGATGGGATTCCAGCTTAACGTTGGTCCTGAGCTTGAATTCTTCCTGTTCGCCAAGGAGAACGGAAAGGCCACCACAATACCTAATGACTACGGCCGCTACTTTGAGTTTGCACCCACCGACCTTGCCGAGGACATCAGAAGGGAGATCGTGCTCACTCTCACAGACCTTGATTTTGATATTGAGGCCTCTCACCACGAATGTGCTTTCGGGCAGCATGAGATCGACTTCAAGTACGGCGATGCACTCACGACAGCCGACAATGTCGTGACTTTCAAATATGTTACCAGGACCATTGCAAAGATCCATGGCATACATGCCACATTCATGCCAAAGCCCATCTTTAACGACAGCGGCTCCGGAATGCATGTCAACCTGTCGCTCTCAAAGGATGGAAAGAACGCTTTCTATGATCCTGACAAGGACATGCAGATAAGTGATATTGCAAGGTATTTCATTGCAGGTGTGATGGAACACATAAAAGCGATCTGCTGTATTGCTAATCCGCTTGTGAACTCTTACAAGAGGATAGTTCCCGGCTACGAGGCGCCCGTATATATCACATGGTCAGGTGCGAATCGCAGCTCCCTCATCCGCATACCCACACCGCGCGGCAACAGCACAAGGACAGAGCTCAGGAGCCCGGACCCTTCCTGCAACCCCTACCTTACTTTTGCATCAATACTGGCTGCAGGGCTTGAAGGTATCAGGCAGCAGAAAATGCCTGCAAAGAGCGTGGATTACAACATCTTCGAACTGACAAAGGAAGAACTCAAGGAAAGGGGTATCGAAACCCTGCCGGGCACACTTAACGAGAGCGCGGACCACCTTGAGAAGGATACATTCCTCAGGGAGAAGCTCGGAGCGCATGTGCACGACAACATCCTCAGGCTTGCAAGGGCCGAGTGGGATGCATACCGCGTGCAGGTGCATGATTGGGAGATCGAGCGATACCTCAATACCGTCTAAATGAATGATACCGGATCTTGTCATCAGGGAAACAACTGAAGAGGATTATTGCAGGGTCCTGCGTTTCATCGAGCTTGTTGACGGGGACTTCTGTCCCCCTCTGAGCCAGAGGGGAGACGGAGGTATTCCTGCGAGGGTCAAGGAATCCCTTTCAAAGGCCAATTCCAATTATGTGGTTGCACAGCTCACACAGCCGGACCCGGCAGACTTCCTGGAGGGCCTTGTTGCAATGGTCGGGTTCACCCGGAAGTGGCAGTACCAGGATGATGCCTATATAAACTTCCTTGGCACGCATCCTTCTTATCGTAAACAGGGAATAGCGGAGCTGCTGCATGTAAGACTTGAGGATATGCTGTTTGAGAGAGGAGTTAACAGGCTCTATCTTTGCACATGGTCCGGTAACAAGGCAGCTATCCGATTCTACCAAAGAATGGGTTATGGCGTCTATTCCGTCATCCTCAATGACAGGGGCAGAGGCATCAATACCCTCAACTACAGGAAAAGGCTAGGTGCAAAACAATAATATAAGATGATGATATCGACTAAGGTTTAAGATAGTCCGCCATCTTGTATATCGCAACTGCAACGATGCGTTTCTATCCACAGCGGGACATGACTGAAAACTGATATTTGCGGCCATATCGCGTGAAATGTAAAAAACCGGACACGGATACCCTTTGCATGGTTAGGTAGAATAGAGGAAGTGTTGGGTACCGTGCCCGCTAAACCAATGTCCTATTTCAACATTCCTCTGGCATCCTCTCCATTTTCTTTGCGGAAAGCCTTTTGATGGATTCCATGTTCACGCCCTTTTCAAGAGACAGCTTGCCGTTCCCTATCGCACTGGTGACGAACTGCCTGCCTGTGGGGTTTCGGATTATCAGGGTTGTATAGCCCTGAGGACTTCCGATGGAGCCTGCGGAAATATCTGAATGGAGGGCGGTCAGGTCCGTACATATCTTACAGCCCGGGCGCACACAGTCGTCCACTTCATTGAGGGAAAGGACCGTAAGCGAGCCGTCCTTCAGTGTTATTTCCAGCTTGCCTTTCACATCGAAACGGGTGATATCCAGAGGATCGAGATTCTTTTGTGCAATGAGCTTGTCCTGCACGAGTTTTTCATAGTCGAAGGTCTCTGTACAGAATAGGCCCACGACAAGGCGGATGTATTTCCTGAAAGGCCTCAGCAGGTCAAGGTCGCTCTCACGCATCTGGTGGATCGCCTCCACCACGCACGGGACCCCGACGACCGCAACGTTGGTGAACTTACGGTTGATGATGGCCTCTTTCAGGGACGCGACCAGCGGCACCCACCAGTTATAGCGGCTTCCGGCATGGTGTATGAGAGCCTCGTCGGATGTTATCACGGCTGACGACGGCCGCAGGGTCCACGGGTCTTCCACGACCGTTACCACTGCGTCTATCATACCCTGCTCCAGCGCGCTGGCAAGTATCGCTGTTACCGCGCCGCCACTTTGTTTCCTTGGTATGCCGAACTCTGCCTTTGCAGAAACTATGTCAATATAGCTGCCTATCAGTTCAGGGGTGGTCCTGTGCAGCCGGGGGCATACCTTGTAGCATGCACCACAAGGCACGCCATCGTTCACATCCTTGCAGTAGCCACTGTTGAGCGGATGTGCCGATTCTTTGCCTGTTTTGAAGTAGATGGCATCGGCAGGGCATACGGCAACGCAGGCCCCGCATGAGGCGCACTTGCCCGTCTCCCATACCTCCGCCTTGAGATCAAGATAATTATTACCTGCCATGTGATCACTCCCATGTGTACTTGCCTGCAAACGGTCTGCTGCTTGCAGGTACTATGCGCGTGTAATTCGTATCCATGAACGGGGCTGGATCGACCTCAATACGTTCACAGAACTCCTTTATCAGAGGCGATAGGCGCTTCTGGTCGTCCTCGGTGAAACGGACCTTCCTGGCCCCGACACCAAGCAGCCTGTCTTCCACATCTCCGCGGATGATTATCTCGCCGCCGTGGATGCCACTGCCGATACCTCTGTCCTCCAGTGCGGTCTCGTGCCCTATTCCGAGAACAAGGATGATCCCGCCTGCCATGTATTCTCCCAGGAATGCATGAGATGTGCCGCCTATTGCAAGCACGGGGCGCTTCTGGCTGTACTCTTTCATATGGATACCGCCCCTGTATCCGATATTGCCCCTGACGAACACCTTGCCTCCGCGCATGCTGTGCGCCACCGCGTCACCGGCACTGCCGTGGATGACAATGGTACCGTTGTCCATTGTGTTTCCCGGCGCATGCTCGCAGTCACCGCGCACTATACACTCAGGGCCACTCATGAACATCCCAAGGTCGCCTCCCGGCACGCCGTTGATGGTTATCCTGACATCGCCACGGAGACCGTTGGCTATGAAGCGCTGTCCCAGGACATTATCTATCACGATCTCCTTTACACCTGAGGCCACTGCCTCGCGTATCATCCTGTTCAGAGGCGTGTAGTGCATGCCCTTTGCGTCAATGGCCATTGTTTCCATGATATCAGGCCCCCACAGGGTCTACCTTCAGGACGTTCAGCATGCCTTCGTCCAGCATGTAGCCGCGCAGTCTCTCGCGGTTACCACGCAGGCTTTCAATACTGTTGATCCCTGCAGCACCCATCAGCTCGCTCAGTTCCAGGGTCCAGGCATGGATAAGATTTGCAACATGCTCCGCGCCGACATCAGTATCGATGCGGCTGACCAGGTCAGGCCTCTGGGTAGCGATACCCCATGGACAGAGTCCCCGGTAGCAGTTGCCACACACCCTGCATCCAAGGGCTATGAGCGAAGCTGTGCCTATGTAGACGGCATCCGCGCCAAGTGCTATGGACTTTGCAAGGTCCGCACTGTTGCGGATACCTCCGCTTGCTATCACGGATATCTCGTTCCTTACGCCCTGGTCATTCAGCTTCTGGTCCACGGCCGCAACTGCGGCTTCGATCGGGATACCAACGTTGTCCCTGAACACCTTCGGGGCTGCACCGGTACCTCCTCGGAAACCGTCAATTACAACCGCGTCGGCTGAAGATCTGGCAATTCCTGCAGCTATGGCTGCCACATTATGGACAGCAGCTATCTTGACAAAGATAGGCTTCTTCCATTCCGTGGCTTCCTTAAGGCTGCGCACAAGCTGTGCAAGGTCCTCGATGCTGTAAATATCATGATGAGGGGCAGGGCTTATGGCATCCGATCCAAGAGGGATCATGCGTGTACACGAAACATCAGGGCACACCTTCTCTCCAGGAAGGTGGCCCCCGATACCTGGCTTTGCCCCCTGCCCGATCTTTATCTCTATTGCCGCACCGCGCTCCAGGTAGTTGATGTCCACACCGAAACGTCCGGATGCGACCTGAACAATCATATTGTTCTGGTACGGATAGAGGGACTCGTGCATGCCACCCTCACCGGTGCCCATGAATGTCCCGGTCTTTGCTACTGCCTTGGCCATGCTGAGCTGTGCGTTCAGGCTGATGGCACCATAGCTCATGTGGCCTATCATGATGGGAGTCTCCAGCTTGAGATTTGGGGCCAGTTCGGTCTTGAGCTCTATATCGCCCTTGTCATCCCTTGTGAACTCAAGCCTTGCAGGCTTCTTCCCAAGGTAGGTACGCAGCTCCATGGGCTCCCTCAGCGGATCGATGCTCGGGTTCGTTACCTGGCAGGCATCGAGCACCAGCCTGTCAAAGATAATAGGATAATCCATCGCGTTACCCATTCCGGCCAGGATGATCTTACCTGTGCGGGCCTGGTTTATTATATCCTCACGGGCCTGTGCTGTCCAGAGAGGGTGACTGCGGTAGTCCACGGGCTTCTCCTGAAGGGAGATGGCATCCCTGGGACACATGGAAATGCAGCGGTGGCAGGCAGTACACCTGCGGGAGTCGATCAGGATCTTATCGTTCTCTATCCTGTAAACCCCATATGAACAGTTATCAACGCAGCGCATGCACTTCATGCATTGGTCGCGGTCAATACTTATCCTGTACTTAAGCGGAACACTACCCAGGCTCATTGTACAACCCTCCCTACTACGGGCTCGCCTGCCCTTGGCATATATATTGCGTTCACTTCCGGGTCCATCACACGGATGGCTGCCTCCTCGCTGGAAATGTAGAGACGTGAGCCGTTCTCTCCAACCACAAGAGGGCGAAGCTTTATCCTGTCAGTGAATCCAACAATGCCCTTGCTCGTTGCAACCACGATGGCGAAGGGTCCGTTCATGAGCGCCGGACCATATGTAAGGCGCAGGGTACGCTGAAGCTTCTGCTCCTTCTCGGGCATCCGGTCTATCTCATCCCAGAAATGTGGTGCCAGGGCTTCTACGACCATCTCGGAAGGAAGTCCGTGACGCCTGCCCAGGAGGTCGAACAGGTAAGCTACAACCTCCGTATCGGTGAACATGGTACACTTGTAGCCGTTACTTTCAACGTAACGCTTGTTGGTACCGTAGGATGTGATCTCACCATTGTGTACAACCGCCCAGTCAAGCAGGTTGAACGGGTGCGCGCCGCCCCACCAGCCTGGCGTATTGGTCGGGTAGCGGTTGTGTGCAAGCCAGATATAACCCTTGTAATCCTCTATCCTGTAGAAATCCGCAACATCCTCCGGCCATCCTGCCGCCTTGAATACTCCCAGGTTTATTCCGGATGAGAAGATGAGAGCTCCGGGGATGGTAGAGTTCACGGTCATCACAAGCTGCTTAACTATATCCTCTGCAGGGTTATTGCTGCCTACTATGAAATCGGTATATGGCTTATAGAAATATCTCCAAGGGATATGCTCCTTCTTCAGTCCCGGCTGCTCGTATGTCGGGATCTCTTCCTGATGGACTATCCTGCCCCACTTCTGGAGCACTTCATCTACCTTGGACTTGGGTTCTATAAGATTATCGAAAAACACATGAATAGCATAACAATCCGGATAATCAGGGTATATGCCATAGGCTACATATCCTGCTCCTTCTCCACTTCCTCTTTCGTTCATCAGACTCAGGGCCCTCTTAATACTGGAACCGTCCATTCTGGCCTTGGTCCGATCGATAACGCCTATTATTCCGCACATGTTTATCACTAGGACTATGTTTTTGGACCCCTGTAATCAACTTCACGCCAGACCAAACCATGCAACGGCCAGCGGAAGGATGGGATTCCGTCATCACAAGTATAATTTAAGGCGGCAGAAAACAATGCCGCCTTTACTCTTCAACCGGGTAGAACAGGGATGTACCCTTATTCTGTTTACAGTATGCTCAGATAGTTCTCTATCTCCCATGGGTGGACAATTGTCTTGTAGTCATCCCATTCAGTGTTCTTTGCCTTGAGGAAGCTGTTGAAGGTGTGCTCGCCAAGGACGTTCTTCATGAACTCGCTTTCCTTCATGATGTCAAGTGATTCCCTCAGGCTGCCTGGCAGGGATTCGATGCCCCTCCTTGTCTTCTCTTCCTCGCTGAGCTTGAAGATGTTGACGTTAGTTGCCTCCGGTGGCTCTATCTTGTTCTTTATACCATCGAGACCAGCGTGCAGCATTGATGCAAATGCCAGGTAGGGGTTGCATGCGGGGTCAGGGCACCTGAGCTCTACCCTTGTGCCGATTCCTCTTGTTGCCGGTATGCGTATGAGTGCACTCCTGTTGGATGCGGACCATGCTGCATAGATGGGCGCCTCGTATCCCGGAACGAGTCTCTTGTAAGAGTTTACTGTAGAGTTGGTGACAGCTGCGAACTCTCTTACGTGCTTGAGCAGACCGCCGATGTAGTATCTGGCAGTCTGGGAGAGACCGTCACTGGTTTCAGGATCGTAGAATGCGTTCTTACCGTCCGTCATGAGGGACTGGTTAGAGTGCATGCCTGATCCGTTCACACCGTGCAGTGGCTTTGGCATGAAGGATGCATAGTAGCCCTGATGATAAGCAACTGACTTGACCACATACTTGAAAGTGACAACATTGTCAGCTGTGGAGAGTACATCGCCGAACCTGAAGTTGATCTCGTGCTGTGAGGGTGCAACTTCATGGTGGGACGCCTCCAGCCTGAAACCCATGTCAACGAGTGCAAAGTCGATCGCTCTCCTTACATCCTGCGCAAGGTCAAGGGGGGCAAAGTCGAAATATCCGCCGTTGTCCGTGAGCTGGGTTGTTGGCTTGCCATCAGCATCCAGCTTGAACAGGAAGAACTCAAGTTCAGGACCTACGTTCATTGTATAGCCCATCTTGTCGGCTTCTGCGATAGCTCTCTTCAATATGAACCTCGGGTCTCCTTCGAAGGGCTTGCCGTTAGGCCTCTTGACATCGCCAATGATACGTGCGACTGCGCCTTCCTTGGGTCTCCAGGGGAGTATCCGGAAAGTGGACGGGTCCGGCATGAGCACCATGTCAGATTCTTCGATCCTGGTAAAGCCCTCAATGGATGAACCATCGAACATTACACCGTTCTTGAAGACATTCTCAAGGTCTGTTGCAGGGATCGCCCAGCTCTTTACCATGCCCAGTATATCTGTGAACTGGGTCCTTATGAACTTCACATCACGTTCTTCTACTATCTTCAACACGTCTTCGACGGTCGTGGGCTTTGGTATTGATTTTGAGTTTACCATACAACTACTCCTCCATTCTAGGGGTGTAAGTAACCCATTACCTACATTCATCTATATATAATTTTCTGTGGCTGCAATAATTAGATTAGATCTGCCCCCATAAATAAGTGAGCAATATTCGCTAATAAACATTTATTCAAAAACAGGATAGTCCCACGCCAGGCCGGCTGAGGGTCGGTCAGAAAGCCTTAAAGTCAGCCATGGCACTTATCACGGAACTTCCTGTCCACATGTCTAAAATAGAGAAATGCCGGAAACTGGCTTCTTAACTTGCCGCAAGACTGGCGAGCATTCCAGGCAGGCAGTCTAATTTATATCCCAACATAGGAATATGAACATAGGATGTCTGAACCCACTCACGATAATACCAATCTTCTCAACACTATGAAGGCTGCCTGCAGAGATACTCTCAGATGCATGCAGTGCGGCGTGTGCAGCGGCAGCTGTCCTTCCGGCAGGCATATGGCAATAAACATCCGCAGGCTTGTAAAAAAGGCTGCCAGGACCGTCGATGTCCTGAAGGACGAGCAGTTGTGGATGTGCACTACCTGCTATAACTGCCAGGAGCGTTGCCCCAGGAATATTGATATCGTGGAAGCAGTGTTCTCATTGAGGTCCATTGCTGTGCACGAAGGCATCATGCTCCCGGAGCACGGCAGAGTAAGCGGACTATTGATCCGGCATGGCCATGCAGTGCCCATAGATGATGAGCGGAAGAAACAGAGAACAGAACTGGGGCTCGACGAGATACCCCTTACGGTGCAAAGCTGCCCTGAAGGCCTTGAGGAGGTCAGAACCCTGCTGAAGTCGTGCGGGTTTGACAGGCTCACGGGCGACAGGGATAAGAGTAATGCAAAAACGGAGACGGCATGAGAGGACTATCACTTTTTCTTGGCTGTGTGATCCCAAACAGGTATCCGGGAATAGAGATGGCAACCAAGCTATGCCTGGCAAAGATGGACATTGACTGCGTGGAACTTAAGGGCGCTTCCTGCTGCCCTGCACCGGGCCTGTTCAGGTCCTTTGATAGGACAGCCTGGCTGGCTCTTGCAGCCCGTAACATAGTACTCTCTGAAGAACTGGGCAGGGACATACTGACAGTATGCAATGGATGTTACAGTACCCTCGCAGATGCCAACCGCATCATGAAAGATGACAAAGCCCTCAGAGAGCAGGTCAACAGGCACTTGGCAGGGATAGGCAGGGAATTCAAAGGCAGCATAGAGATCAGGCACATCATAGAATACCTTCACCGGGAACTGGGGCCGCAGGGTATCGGGAAGCATGTTGAAAGACCCCTGGACATACGGGCGGCCGTGCATTACGGATGCCATCTTCTTAAGCCCTCCAGGGAAAGGGGCCTGGGCAGTTTCGAGCGGCCGGAGTTCTTTGATGAACTGATAGAGTCCCTGGGAGCCACAAGTATTGATTACCCTGACAAGACCGAGTGCTGTGGCGCAGGAGGCGGAGTCCGTTCTGCACTGAAGGAGGACTCCCTGCGACTTGCGCAGCATAAGCTTTCAAGGATAAAGGAGGCAGGCGTGGACTGCATAGTCAATGCGTGTCCCTTCTGCCACATGCAGTTTGACCTGGGGCAGGAGGAGATACGGAGAATTACAGGTATCGAGTATAACATACCTGTGTTGCATTACACCCAACTGCTGGGGCTTGCACTCGGATTCACCCCGGACATGCTGGGCATAAACCTTAATGTGATAAAAAACAATACTTTCGTTCAAAGAATTGAAAATGGACAGTAAAAGAGGCGTTCCCACCAACAACTTTAAAATGCAAGATGCTATTACACAATACCGCACAGTGAGCGTGTGGCCTAGTCAGGATATGGCGGCAGCCTCCTAAGCTGCAAGCCGAGGGTTCAAATCCCTTCACGCTCGCCATTTTCTTCTTTTGGGACAATCGCAACGGAGATTGAGAATTGACAATAAGGAAAGCAAATGTTCAGGATGTTCAGGCGATAAAGGACATAATAGAACCTTACGCTAAAAAAGAGATCATGCTTCCCCGGCCTTTAAGTGAACTATACGAATCCATCAGGAATTTCTACGTGTGCGAAGAGGACGGAGAAATAATAGGATGCTGCGCCCTGCAGGTAAGCTGGCAGGATATGGCGGAAGTACTTTCGCTTGCGGTCAAGCCCGAACATACCAGACATGGTATTGGGTCCATACTTCTGGACGCGTGCCTGAACGATGCCCGGGAACTGAAGGTCAACACAGTCTTCACACTAACATACGCCGTACCTTTCTTTGAGAAAATGGGCTTCAGCGCGGTGGACAAACATACACTGCCCCACAAGATATGGAGCGGCTGCATAAAATGCCCTAAATTCCCCAACTGTGATGAAGTGGCCATGATAAGGAAGCTCTGAAACCCTGTGAAAGCCATTCATTAAGAAAGTGTTTTTTCAAGGTGGAGGGTAGTACCCTCTTCCCGGACTATTGTGAAACCATATCCAAGATACATCCCTATTGCAATATGCAGCGACGTATCGGTCTTCAGGGTGATCTTCCCGTACCTGCCTTCCGCACAGGAGAGGGCGCTGCGGAAAAGAGCGCTGCCAATCCCCCGGCCCCTTAGGTCCTTACGCACGTATACCCTCCTGATCTCGCAGGCGTCTGATCCTGTCCTCCTTACTGCAGCAGTCCCTGCCAGTTCGCCGGATTCCAGCGCTATGAAGAACGCTCCGCCGTCCTCAAGATAGCTCGCCGGGATGTCCTCAAGATCAGAATCTTTCACGGGATCGTATGCAAATCCTTCCTCCTCCAGCACCCCCAGTACCAATGACCGTACACTGCACGCATGGTCATCTGAAAAAGGAACTATCGTGGTGAAATGTATTCCCCCGGATGCTTAAGGAAGTCCGTCACAATGGCATGGAACGCCCTGACACCTGTAATAAGGATATCCTCATCGATATCGAAACTGCTTGAATGGTTACCTTCGAGGATGCCCTTCTCAGGGTTCCTTGTACCAAGAATTGCAAAGATGCCGGGCACCTCCTGCATATAGAGTGCAAAGTCCTCTGCGCCGAATATCCTGTCAGGGGCCTCATTGACCTTAAAATTGTTCTCCCTGAGCACTTTTATAGCAGCCCGCGCGAAAGTCTCATCGTTCATAAGCACAGGATAACCTGGTTCCACATCCAGTTCATACCCCGGAAGACCTGAAAAAGCATCCTTTGAATGTCCTGACACCAGCCTGTCAAGAATGCCCCTCATTGTACTCTCGATCTGCATGGAGTCGTTATCATCAAAGGTCCTGAAGCTTCCGTCCATCTCAAGCTCATCCGGGGTCCTGTTGAACTGGGTGCCGGAACTGAGGATACCTATCCCAAGAACAAAACTTTCAGCACCTACCTGCATGGGCAGTTCGGAGTAAAGGTTTGTGATAAACTCGGAGCCTATCAGTATAGGGTCTATACAGAAGCCGGGATTTGAATGATGCCCACCTTTTCCGAATATGTGCAGTCTGAAGCGGTTGGAGCTTGCCATGCAGGGACCAGGCCTGATATTGAGGACACCTGCTTCCACATCCCCGAATATATGAAGACCTATCAGTGCATCCACACCTTCAAGGCCGCCCTGAGATATCACCCGCCGGGCACCCCCGGGAGGGACCTCTTCTGCGGGCTGGAATATCAGGCGCACAGTGCCGTTGAAACTGTCCTGCTGCTCTTTCAGCAGCCGTGCCGTGCCAAGCAGGATAGCCATGTGACCGTCGTGCCCGCAGGCATGCATGACACCTTTGTTACCGGATATGTACTCTTTGTTGGACAGGGTCAGTTTCTCCGTTACTGCGAGGGCGTCCATATCAGAACGGATGGCTATGCATGGTCCCGGACCCATGCCCCGGATATCAGCCGTCACACCGGTATCGGCTATTTTTTCGCTGCCGATTCCCAGTTCTCCGAGAACAGACATAATTCGCTCCTGGGTCCGGTACTCAGTATAGCTCAGTTCCGGTTCCCGGTGGAATTCGCGCCTCAGATCTTTTATCCATTCATCGAGGGGGATCAAAGGGTTCACCTGGTTCCATTGTGCAAGAAAGATACATCATACTGGATAGAACCCGATGTATTTAACTCATATGAGTGATTCAGAGATTATCTCAAATAACTGCATAAATACAGATGACTCAGCAAAACACCTCCGGATGATGCAAATGATTAAGACAAGGATAAGGGATTTCCTGATCACAAAGGAAGGCTGGATATTCGCGGTTTCAGACTATTTCCACCCCCATGGAATAAGATCCACACTAAGATACGTCCCCGATGAGAAGGGAGAGAGGGAATTCAATGGCGTCCGTTATAAAAAGTATGATTTTGACGTATCCTTTGATTTCATGAGAAAGAACAGGCCCGAATGGGTGGAGGATGTTCACGTCGTCCCCGAGAGTGAGATCAGGGCGGTGCTCAGGCCCCCGGAGGTAATAGACGCACTGGCCAGGTCGGACAGCAGGATAGCTGCCATCACCAGGACCCTTGAAGAGGCAGGCGTGCCCAGGAGCAGGATGGGAGTCACAGGCTCATTCCTGCCCGGATTGCAGAACGAAGGTTCGGATGTGGATTTTGTGGTGTACGGCAACCACTGGTTCACTGCAAGGGATGCCATCAGGGAAGCAAAGGCCTCAGAAGGGCCCATTGAAGATATTGACGAGGACATGTGGAGAAAGATATACAATAAGAGGATCCCCGAGATCAGTTTTGAGGAATTTGTGCTCCATGAGAAAAGGAAGGGCAACAGGGGCATGGTCGAAGGCACTTACTTCGACCTTCTCTTCGTTAGGGACTGGGAACAGATAAGCGAGCCTGTAAGAAGAGGAAAAGATGTCAGGAGAATGAAGATAGAGGCAAGGGTCACCAATGCCGATCTTGCCTTTGACAGCCCTTCGGTCTACAGGGTGGAGCACGAGGAGATAGACCACGTATTATCCTATACGCATACCTATGCCGGGCAGGCCCTTGCAGGAGAGGTCATTGAGGCCAGCGGCATGGTGGAGGAAGTAGGTAGTATCAAGAGGCTTGTAGTGGGTACCTCCAGGGAGCCGAAGGGAGAATGGATACGCTCCCTCACATTGCTGCAGGCAGAAGGTATGATATAAAAAGTAACAGAAATGAAACTATACAGGCAACCGGCGCCTTATCCGCCGCCGGTGACCTGCCCTATGTCAACGTTCTGCGGGCCCCTCTGTGAATAGCGCCGTGCAAGTTCCTCGGCGTCCACTGATTTCTCAGTCTCTTTCTTCTCTTTAAGCTCGCTTGGATCAATTATAACAAGGAAGTCGACTCTGTAATAAAGGCCCGTTGTGTCTATCTGTGCCCAGGTCCCTTCATCATCTTTCCTGACATCCAGCACCCTTCCGGTGGTGCCGGTATTCAGGTATCTTACAGCTCTTCCGGCATTTATGGGATCCCCATTGATGTCCAGGGCTTCCAGGGATTGCTCTTCGGCCAAGTGATGACTTCCTTTTGCTTATTTTTAACTTGCGACCATGTAAAGTACGTGGTCACAGCATTAATGCTTAACGATATCTGTGATGTACTCCTGGGAGATCTCACTGCGGAGTTCCCCGAGGGTCGCGACCCTTTCGGCAAAAGCATTGTGCCTGTGTATGCTTTCCTCGTTGATCTGCTTGATCGTCACAACTGCTTCATCGGGCAGGAGAGGGAAGTCCTTGACAACATTCTTGGCCATTGTGCGCACGCAGTCCTCAACGAACTTCGGGTTGTTGTGAGCCCTTTGGACTACCATGGCCTCGTCCGAACGCTTGAGAAGCTCGAAAACACTGGAGCTCATGGACCTCTCAATGATCTCGATGATCTTGTCCAGGGATACGAACTTGCTTCCTTCCACCTCGATAGAGATTATCCCGCGGCCGCGCTGGTTATGGGTTGCCATGGGCACCCTGTGCAGGAACTCAGCGATCTTGATATCTTCTATCCCTATGGCCTCAAGCTCCTTGCGCGCGTTGTCCCTCATGATCTCCTGTGCGCAGGGGCAGGCGGTCATGCCGACAACCTCGGCACCTATGAGTTTCTTGACAACCATGTTCTCCTCATCCTCACGCATGGCAATAGCTTCGGCAAAGATCTCCACGACCTCCTGGCATTCCATTTTGGTGGAGGGGGATTCTCTTTTTACCACGTATTCGCTCTTGAGGATGACCTCTGCACGGGTGGCATACTCGTGGCGGTTCAGCAGGCTCTGGGCGACATCGCTGCATAGCTGCTCGATCTCATATACAGGCATATTGACTGCCTTCTCGAGTACTTCGTCCACTGCTTCGAAGTTGCGCGAGAGGTTGGCGCCCTTCAGGTGTGAGGGAAGGTCCACAAAAATGTCAAACGTAGCTATCAGGACGATAGGGCGTCTTTCCTTTCTCTTGACCTCCACAAGTTTCTTTACGTTGGTGACACCTACTCGTGTAAGGTTAATCGGTATCTGTGGCCTGTTTGCCTGTATGTCCGGTAGTTTGACGACTGGAACTTCCATGATATTACCTCAATAAGAATAGAAATTGAACTGTGTTCAGTAATATTGTAGATACCCTCCTGAAATGGACTCATTACATGTAAATGTTGTGTTAATAGCATCCACGATTTAATTAGTTTGAAAATTATAGAGCAGATTTTCTAAAAATATTGCCTATTTGGCTGTATCGCCCTCCGGCTACTGGATAACAAATGCAGCAATAAAACAAGTAAAATTGTCTTGGTGCGGGATAGGCCACAGACAAAATCGACACACCGCTAAAAAATTCTGAAATACCCGCTATTTCAGCATTTTCCGTTACCAAAAATCGCCACATTGAGCTAAAACAGAAACAAAGGGCGACATTAAAAGAAAAATATATATACTTCATACACTAAATACGATTAGCAGTGGTAATCATATATTGATTACGAGGTGACAATATGTCTGAAACAAGAAATTTTGTGTTAAGAGACAAGAAGGGAAACGAACATGGAGTATTCACCGGAAAACAGCCACGTCAGGCTGCACTGAAGGTTGCTAACCGCGGAAAGGGAACAAAGACAAAGCCGGAAGAGATCAGGCTTCGTGAGCGCGGAACAAAGAAGATCCACGTTTTCAAGGGCTGGAGAGAGATGGTCGAGGCACCAAAGAACAAGCCGGACTGGATGCCGGACAAGATCAACAAGCCATTCGTAAAGAAAGTCGGCATTGACAAGCTGGAAAAGATCTGAACATCCAAACCCATTTTCCATGGGTTTCCTTTTTTCTGCGGCACCTTACGTGCTTTGTTAAATAAGTTTTAAATCGTTTCAGTATCTCTAATATCATTTACGGATACCGGACAGTAATGTTTCCTATCCTGCAGCAGTGCATGTAATACACAGGTAATAATATGACACTTAAACGAGAGAACGTGCTGATAGAGGCTCTTCCTTACATAAGGGAGTTCTACGGGTCAGTGATGGTAATCAAGGTCGGCGGGCATGCAATGGTCAACCCGCAGGTGATGAGCGACATCGTGCAGGATATCGTGTTGCTGAGATTCGTGGGGATCCACCCTATCATTGTTCATGGCGGAGGACCGGAGATTACCGAAAAGATGGAGCGCATGGGCAAGAAGCCCGAATTTGTAGGCGGGCTGCGCATTACCGATGACGAGACACTGGAAATTGCAAGAATGGTGCTTGTCGGCAACATCAACACGGAAATCGTTTCGCTCATAGGCAGGCATGGTGGCAAGGGCATAGGCCTGTCCGGAAAAGATGGAAAAATGATCATAGCCAAGAAAAAGCCCTTCCAGAAAGTAATGATAGAGAACGTGGAGCACGAGGTCGATCTGGGATGGGTGGGCGATACCGAAGTGATCAACACCGAGATCCTTAACATTGTCACAAGGGAAGGCTACATACCGGTAATATCCCCTATTGCCATGGATGTCAACGGCAAGGCCCTCAACCTGAATGCCGACACTATCGCTGGCGATATCGCAGCAGCCCTCAGGGCCAAGAAGCTAATCCTGATGACTGACGTGCCCGGGGTACTTAAGGACCGCAGTGATAAGTCCTCCCGGATCTCAAGGGTTACCCTTGATGGCGTGGATCAGCTCATCAGGGAAGGCGTCATCTCAGGCGGCATGATTCCCAAGATGAAGGGTGCTGCCACAGCAGTCGAGAGTGGTGTTGAGAACGTGCACATCATCGATGGCAGCGTCTCGCATTCAGTACTGCTTGAGCTGTTCACTGACTCCGGAATAGGCACGATGGTCTGCAAGGACTGAGAAAGGAAAGGAGCAGGAACATATCCTGCCGCCTGTCCACCCAATATTTTTTCCTTCGGGTCAGTCTGTTATAGGCGCACCGAATGTGTGCCCATCCAGTTCCAGCACTGATTCCCAGAGGCTCATGCAGTCGCATTGGGGCACATCCAGACAGGACACATCCTGGGTCAGCGAGAAAAGCCTTATGGCATCCGCCACCTCGCGGCTGCATTCCTTGCAGTTATGCGGACCGCGCCTGGAGCCTGCGCCGACAGGATCGGAGGTGATGACCTTGTCAGGGAACTCCTCTTTGGCCTTCTTAAGTATCTCAACAATACTCCAGAGCCACGGAGGGCGATACTGGCCCTTCTGCCAGAGATTCTCCACAAATGTGCCGTTCTGTATATTGCACAGGTTGATGGAGAAAGTGTCAGCGTATGCCGCAGCTTCCCTCATGGAGTTGACCATGTCATCCAGGGCTTCTTTCTCTGAGATGAAAGGAGGCTTGAGCATAAGGTAAGCCTTTACTGTGGCCCCGCTGTTCCTGGCTATGGTGGCCGCCCTTTTGAAGTCCTCGAATGTGAAACCCTTGTTAATGGAATGCTTGCGGATGATATCCGAAGTCGTTTCCAGGCCCACAGCTATCTCAAATGGCTTGCCTTTCATGGAGTTGCGGCAATCGGCTATCGTTTCCTCTCTGACGAATTCCGGCCTGGTCTCCACCAGAACTTTTACGACCCTTGAATCGCTTTCAAGCTCGCCCAGTATCCTGTGTCTTACTTCCAGGGGTATCTCCCGGGTATCCAGGAAGCTGCCGGAGGTGAATATCTTCACCATGAACTCTTCAAAGCCTGATGCCTTCCTCATGGCTTTCCCGAGCTGGGCGAACAGATCCTCGTCCGAGGGAGAGACCTGTGCACTATCGTATACGTAGCCGCACATGGTGCAGCCCCCGGCCTTACCCCACCAGCAGCCTGATGTCCTGAAGATTATGGTAAGGGTGTCAAGCTTCTTCCCATCGACCAGGTCGCTCCCCGTCCACATTGCACAGGGCTCATCAAGAGACCCTGGCTTGGATTTCTGCCTGTTCCTGATGTCGAGGACCAGGGTATTGAGTGACTTATCTGATGACATTACTCGAACTCAATGGTAGCCGGTGGCTTGGGGGTGAGATCATAAACGACCCTTGCAACAGTGGGCAGGGATGCCGATATGCGGGATTCGATCCTGTTCAGGACAGGCCAGGGCAGCTCCAGCGCCTCTGCGGTCATGCCGTCCCTTGAACCCACAGCCCTTACGGCAACTATCCAGCCGTGGACCCTCACATCACCCTTGACGCCGGTACCCTTGCCGATAATGGCTGCGAAGGTCTGCCATGGATGGAAAGCCTCTACAAGCTCGTCCTCTACTATTGCATTCGCCTCCCTGACAATGTTCACAAGCTCCTCGGTGACCTCGCCTACTATCCTGACGGACAGTCCCGGGCCCGGGAAAGGCATCCTCTCGGAGATCTCATGGGGCAGGCCCAGAGCGCGTGCGACCTCACGGACCTCATCCTTGTACAGATCCTCAACCGGCTCGACTATTGCCTTGAAGTCCATTACGGACGGAAGGCCGCCTACGTTGTGATGGGACTTGATACCTCCCTCCGACTCTATCCTGTCAGGGTATATGGTGCCCTGGATAAGGTAATCGGCCTTCAGTGTCTTTGCTTCCGTTTCGAAGACGCGGATGAAAGTCTCACCTACCGCCTTGCGTTTCTCCTCGGGATCCGTGATTCCCTTCAGGGCTCCAAGGAAGCGGTCCTTGGCATCGACGACCACGAGATTCATGTCGCAGAATATTTCCTTTATCCGCTCTGTCTCTCCTTTTCTCATAAGGCCCGTGTCTATATAGATAGGCGTCAGCCTGTCACCTATGGCACGGTGGGCCAGGACGGCACATACAGAGCTGTCAACACCTCCGGAAAGGGCTATTATGGCCCTGCCGTCAGTGATCTGCTGCTGCATCTTTTCAATTGCCTTAGGAATGAATTTATCAACTTTTACCATGAATGTGAACTCCGAAAATAGGATTTATTCCTCAGATTTTACTCTAGGGATATAAGTTTGTGCTTATTAATGCTCCCTTTTTGAAGACACTTTAACGGACATCTGCTATTAATGCTTAATGCGCAGTCAATACTTACACTCCGCTTACAAGCAAGTTATATATGCCGGCAGCATAGGGGTCAAACAAAATAAACATCAGACTGACATGAACAGGCATGAACGAATGATTGGATAACAGGCAAATAACAAAACAGCAGCGGTCGTAAAATGTATCAAACCCTTCAGAAGTACTTCGGATATTCTGAGTTCCGCCCCCTTCAGAAAGAAATAGTCCAGGACGTGCTAGACGGGAAGGATACCTTCGTTCTCATGCCCACAGGAGGCGGGAAATCCCTTTGTTACCAATTGCCTGCGCTGCTTCTGGATGGACTGACCGTTGTTGTATCGCCTCTGATATCCCTTATGAAGGACCAGGTGGACAGCCTCAAGGCCAATGGTATCAATGCGGCATTCCTTAACAGCACCCAGAGCTATACCGAGTCCAGGCGGGTCTGTGATGATATTGTCTCGAACGATATCAGGATACTCTATGTCGCACCCGAGCGGCTTACGATGTCCAGCACATTGGCTTTGATCGCGAAGGCGAACATAAGCCTGTTCGCAATTGACGAGAGCCACTGCATATCCGAATGGGGGCACGATTTCAGACCCGAGTACCGCAAGCTGAGCATGCTCAAGCAGAAGTTCCCGAAGGTCCCGATAATTGCCCTGACGGCCACAGCAACCCCGAAGGTCAGGGAGGATACCCTCTCCCAGCTGGGACTGAAAGGCTGTAAGACCTATGTGGCAAGCTTCAACCGGCATAACCTCCTCTATGAGATAAGGCCAAAAAAGGAAACCTATGACCAGGTGCTCCAGTACCTAAGGAAGAACAGGGGAAGGAGCGGCATAATCTACTGCCAGAGCCGCAAGAACGTGGACACCATCGCTGCAAAGCTCAGGAGGGACGGCTTCAACGCACTACCCTATCACGCAGGGCTGAGCGATACCCAGCGCGAGATCAACCAGGAAGCCTTCATCAAGGACGATGCAGACATAATTGTTGCCACCATTGCCTTCGGCATGGGTATCGATAAGCCCAACGTGCGCTTTGTCATCCACTACGATCTTCCGAAGAACCTGGAGGGATACTACCAGGAAACCGGAAGGGGAGGCAGGGATGGGCTTGAATGCGAATGCATCCTTTTCTTCAGCCATGGCGACAGGTATCGCATAGAGTATTTCATCAAGCAGAAAGGAAAGAAAGAGGAAAGGGACATTGCCCTGAAACAGCTTCAGGACATGGTGAACTACTGCGTGGGCACTACGTGCCGCAGGAAGACGCTCCTGAGATACTTCGGCGAGGAACTGGAAACAGATAACTGCGGAGGATGCGATGCCTGCCTGCGCCCCAAAGAGAAGGTCGACGGGACCGATAAGGCAAAACTGCTTATCAACTGCGTGGACGAGCTTGGCGAACGCTACGGCATGAACCATGTTATCGATGTGGTGTGCGGCGCCAACACGAAGAAGATCAAGGAAAAGAAGCATGAGAAACTCGAGACTTACAATTCCGGATGCCGCCTCCACCGATCAGAATGGCTTGACATCGCACGGGAGATGGTGCAGCAGGGCATATTCTCTGTAGAGGGTAGCAGGTACCCTCTTCTGAAACTTACCAGGGCCAGCAGGGAAGTGATGCAGGGCTCGAGGACTGTAACCCTCACAAGGACAGCTGCACTGGAGTTCCCTGACACGCAGGGTCCGGAGGACGAGGAGATATATGAGCCGGACATACCTGTCAGGCCAATGAAGCCACCAGCTGCCCCACCCAGAAAAGCTGCGCAGAGCGGTGACAGCAAGCTTTTCGAGCGGCTCAAGAACCTCAGGAAGGAAATGGCCGAGCTTCAGGATGTCCCGCCCTACATCGTGTTCGCGGACACAAGCCTCAAGCAGATGGCTGCAAAAAAGCCCTCCACCAAGGAAGAGATGCTCAGGATAACAGGCGTGGGCGAGTATAAGCTGAAAAAGTACGGGGACATTTTCCTCAGGGAGATCAGCAAGTACTACGAGGAGCAGAACGGTGGCTCTCCCAAGACTCCAGAAGAAAAGGCCCATTCACCACTTAAGAAAAAGACCATGCAGGACCTCGTGGCTCCGGAGATGCCGACAAAGGACAAGGGGGACGGCAAACCCGGATCAAAGCGCGAGACCATCCTGAGGACCATCAGCGGGCTTGAAAGGGAAATGGTCATCCTGGCAAGAGCCAAGCTGGGAGATTCCTTCTCGGAAGAGGAGATAAGGGAAGTGTGGGCGGAGATGATGAACAGGGAAAATGAACCCTGATCGCAATCCATGCGGCCCGAACTTGTTCACATCATCAGGAACTGTATGGTCAGATAGAATATCAGGTCCCCGAACACCACCGCAGTGATGAATCCGGCAGTAATTGGTATCATGAACGGAAGGCCCGGCGTTACCCACACGCTGTCCTCCATCCTGCCTGCCCTGACGTGTCCCCTGAGCTGGGCAATAACGTCGGATGTCAGCTCGGTGCCGGACCTTGCCAAGCTGAACTTAACGCCATTAGGTGTGTCCTTGTAGGATTCAATCATGCGTATGTGACTTTTACCAAGTCCGGATACAGAGGTCCTGTAGCCGATGAACATGTATAATGGTTTTCTAAGCGATTCCCTCAGAGGGTTATGGAGTAGATTGTAAATGAAAAGCCCTATGGGAACCACTACTGTGAGTATGATGGAGTTACCGAAGACACTGAATGCGAAAATGTCGAAGAGGGGAGTCCCCTGAATAGGCAGGCTGGCGCCGGCTATGGTGATAGCAGGGAAGGTCGGCACAATGAGCGAGATCACCATGAGCGCCTTGGCGTCGGCACCACCAAAGGCCCCGAAATAGAAGAGGACGTACACGAAAAGGTAGATCAGCGCAAATGTCAGCAAGTTCCTGATAAGGTACGGCATCCCGAGTGTCATGAAGTCGTAGAGGATGAACACATAGCATACACCAAACATCGCCACCCATACCTCGTTCACGACCCTGCGGCTCTTTATGTCGGAGTAGCAGGCGTAGAGTAAAAAAGGCATGCAGGCAAGCACTTTAAGCAGTTCCATCATTCGCGGTATCTCCGTTTTACAAGGTCTTTCAATGTTTTTCCCATTTTTTCAGCTGCATGACCTCGGATAAGGTGGCTCCTCTCCTTATCTCCTCGGACAGGCGTTGCTCGGTCTTTTCAACTTCCTTTGCACGCCTTGCTATCTCATAGGCGCGCTCCCGGGGGATGACAACGACACCGTTGTCGTCTCCCACAATATAGTCGCCGGGCCTTACTGCCTGGTTACCGCATACGATCTCAGAGTTTATCTCGCCAAAACCCTTGGGTTCCCCTGCGTTGGGGACATGGCATGTGGCAAACACGGGAAGGTCCATTTTCCTGATATCGTCAATGTCCCGCACGGCCCCGTCAACCACCACGCCCGCGATTCCCTTGCCCAGGCAGCTCTGGGTGGCAAGGCCGCCCCAAGGAGCAATATGCCTGCTGCCGTTGTATATCACTATGACATCACCCCTGCCAGCCACATCAATAGCCTCAACAGGCTTTGCCCAGTCACCTCTGAAGGTCTGGACCGTGACTGCGGTACCCACCATTTTCTTTCCACTCAGCATGGGAAAGATGTCCTGCATGGCACCCTTGCGATGCATGGCGTCGGATATGTTAGGAGTGGAGACAGACATGAAGATGTCCCGTATCTCATCCTTGCGGCTTTTTCCTGAGTCAGATATACTGCAAGGCGCATCAATGCTGGTCCTTACAGCCCTGGCAGAAGAGATCACATCCGATGAGCGGACGATGTTGCCTCCCACGATCACTATCCTGGCGCCGGCATTCACTGCCCATGCGCACGAGGATGCATCAAGACCTCCTGCAACCGCAACAGGGATACTCACCTCCTTCACGACTTCCTTCATAATGGTGAGCGAGTCACGGCCAGTCATCTGCTGATCGATACCGGCATGGACGTTTATGTAGTCAACACCCATCCGCTCAAGCTCCTTTGAACGGGATACGGGCTCCGGTGACGAGATCAGGTCGGCCATGATCCTGACACCGTATTTCTTTGCAGCCCTTACAGCCTCAAGTACTGTGGAATCATCAGCACTTCCGAGAACAACCACAATATCCGCACCCGCTTTTGCCGCCATCTCCACTTCCATGGCTCCGGTGTCGGCTATCTTCATGTCGGCCACCAGAGTCCTTTCGGGGAATGCTGTTTTGAGCCTTCTTATGGCATCCATTCCATCGCTTTTGATCAGAGGGGTGCCTGCCTCTATCCAGTCCGCGCCCCCTTCCAGAGCCTCTGTGGCTATCCGGATGGCACGGTCAGTTTCCAGGAGATCGAGTGCAACCTGGATTATGGGTCTGATAAGATCACCTTCATTTATTTTCTGTACTAGTAAATACTTTAGAACCTATAAATCTAATCTTGGTAAATAATCCGGAAGATAAAAGAAAGGCCCTTCTGGAACTACACGGGAGTGTTCCCATCAGTAAACATTTATCTCATGTAATTCCTTTATTACCCGATGAAATTTAAGGGCCACCACATCATCTCAATGACATCGTTCTCCAGGGACATGATCGACAGCATCCTGGAGACAGCAGAAAGAATGGAGCCGATAGCTCTTGGCAAACAGAGGTCCGGCCTGCTCACAGGCAAGATCCTGGCAGTGCTTTTCTTTGAGCCCAGCACAAGGACACGCATGTCCTTTGAAACGGCAATGTACCGTCTGGGAGGGGATGTGCTCAACCTGGGATCTGTGGATGCCAGCTCTATCGCAAAGGGAGAGACACTTGCAGATACAATAAGGGTCGTGGACGGTTATGCTGATGCTATTGTGCTCAGGCATCCAAAGGAAGGAGCCGCACAGCTTGCAGCAGAGTTCTCCACTATCCCCATACTGAATGCAGGCGACGGGGCAGGCCACCATCCGACCCAGACCCTGCTCGACCTGTACACCATCAAGAGGGAAAGCCGCCTCGAGGGGCTCAAGATCGCGCTTGCAGGAGACCTGAAATACGGCAGGACCGTCCACTCACTGTGCTATGCGCTATCCCTTTACGGTGCGGAGATCACCCTGATATCACCAAGGGAGCTCAGGATGCCCGAGGAGATAATAAGCGACCTTGAGAAAAGGGGCGCAAAGGTCACAGAAACTGATACCATAGAGGATGCCATCAACGAGGTCGATGTGATATATATGACCCGCATCCAGAAAGAAAGGTTCCCCGATCCCGCCGAGTACGAGAAGGTAGCCAACAGGTTGAAAATCACGCCGGAACTGCTGACAGATGCCAGGCCGGAACTCAGGATAATGCACCCGCTCCCCAGGGTCAACGAGATAGACACAGGAGTGGACGAAACACAACATGCATGCTATTTCAAGCAGGCTTTCTACGGAGTGCCTGTCAGGATGGCGCTGCTTGCACTCGTATTGGGGGCGATCGAGATATGAACGAAGAGCAGGAACTAAGGGTCAAGAGGATAGAGAACGGCACTGTGATAGATCACATTAATGCGGGCCAGGCCCTCAATGTGCTAAAGATCCTTGGCATCCCGGACTCCTCACAGGGTGTTGTGAGCGTGCTCCTGAACTCGCCCGGTAAGTTCGGCATCAAGGACGTTGTCAAGATAGAGAACAGGGAGCTGAACGTCCGTGAAGTGGACAAGATAGCCCTGATAGCACCCAATGCCACTATCAACATCATCCGCAACTTCAATGTTTCCCAGAAAAAGAAAGTGCATATCCCGACCTTTGTGGAAGGTGTTGTCAGATGCGTGAACCCAAATTGCATATCGAACAGCAATGAGCCGGTTACTTCCAAGTTCGATGTTTCTGTAGAGGAGAGCCTGAGACTGAGATGCACATATTGCGGAAGGTCAATCTCCGAGGATATTGCAAAACACTTGCTGTAATTGATAAAATAAATAGAAACAGGATTTGGAGGTATCAATATAGGCAGAGTCTGATGTGGAGTCAGCTTCTACATGAGGCTATATATAATACTAAATATATAATTTTAATCTATGCAAAATGCTATGGTTTGTAAGCATTTATGAGAATATATAATAACTATATTAATAAAAGATGAATATAAAGTGCGTTGTTTTTAAACACACTTGTCAGACAGCAAAAAAGGAAAGAAAACCGGCTTTTACAATCCGAGGATGTCTTCCATGGTATAGACACCGGGTTTCGCACTGCCTATCCAGAGAGCCGCTTTCACCGCACCGCCTGCAAAAGCCTGACGGGAATGAGCCTGGTGTTTTATCTCGATCCTCTCGCCATCGCCTGCGAAAAGCACTGTGTGGTCACCCACGATATCCCCGCCGCGCACGGCATGAATACCTATTTCCCTGCCTCTTGGGGCTATTCCCTCGCGGCCGTAAACATATTCCCTGCCGCCAAGGACCTCGCTGATAACGTCAGCAGCCTTGAGCGCAGTGCCGCTTGGAGCGTCTTTTTTCTGGTTGTGATGGGCTTCGATGATCTCCACATCCATCTCCCCCAGATACTTGGCTGCCTCCTTCAATATCCGGAAGAAGACACTGACACCTACAGAGTAGTTGGGAGATATGATGCCTGCAACATTGTTCTTCAGGATTGCATCGTTTATGGTTGCTTTCTGCTCATCGCTCAGACCGGTGGTACCGATGACAAGACTGACACCGCATGCTGCAGCCCTTGGAGCATTGACGATGGTTGCCTGGGCGATTGTGAAATCGATCAGTACGTCCGTGCCTGAAGACTTCAGTACGGATTCCAGGTCCTTTATATCGGAGATCGGGACGTTCAGTGTGCCTAGCTGGGCAACCTCTCCCACGTCCATTCCTATATTGACCAAGTCAAAAGCTGCTGAAAGCTTAAGATCCTCAAATCTGAGGATATTGGAAAGAATGAGCTTGCCCATCTTTCCTGAAGCGCCTGTGACTGCTACTTTGATCATGCTATGCACCCGAGTTCACGAAGTGTGCTTTTCAGTATCCTGTCATTCTCTTCGCTGAGCGGTGCCAGCGGGAGCCTGAGATCGCCTCTTGAGAGTCCCATGAGTTCCATGGCACGCTTGACAGGTATGGGGTTTGTCTCGGAGAACAGAGCGCGCGTGAGGGGAGCCATCTTGAAATGCATTTCCCTCGCAGTCCTCAGGTCGCCCTTACAGGCTGCGTCCACGAGCCTTACCATCATACCGGGCACCACGTTCGCGACAACTGAGATGACACCCACGCCGCCCACAGATAGTATTGGGAGTGTCAGGCCATCCTCACCGGAAAGGACATCAAAATCCTCATCTGCGGTAAGTTCAAGGATACGGGAGACTTTCTCAACGCTTCCGCTTGCCTCCTTGACAGCCACGATATTGCCCACCTTTGCAAGCTCGGCGATGAGCTCTGCGGAAATATCCTGCCCGGTGCGGGAAGGTACGTTATACAAAATGATAGGGATGTCAGCAGAGTCCGCTATGGACTTAAAATGAGCAAGAAGCCCTGCCCTGTTGGACTTGTTATAATAGGGAGAAATCACAAGAGCTGCATCAGCCCCTGCATCAGCCGCATGTTTCGTAAGTTCTATCGCTTCCACCGTGTTATTGGAACCCGTTCCGGCTACAACCGGAACATTGGCGCAGTCAATGGAAAGGTCAATGAGCTGCTTATGTTCCGCCATTGAGAGGGTTGCCGATTCACCGGTCGTGCCACAGGCCACGATGCCTGAAACACCGCCTTCTTCCACAAAGGAGACGATCTTCCTGAAACTTTCGCAGTCGATCTTATTGTCCTTTGTGAAGGGGGTTACAAGCGCAGGTAGAACTCCTTCGAACATGGGGCATCCCTTCAAAGGCTTACTCTTTGGGCTTGTGTGTGATCTTTCTTGTTACGTAACCTGCAACACGGTTCCTGATAACCTTGCTCTCGATGGTGGTGTACTTTGTTACAAGGAGCTTGTTTGCGTCGAAGTCCCCTGTAAAGGAGTCGCCATACTTGTCAATTAAGCGGAGTGAGATAGTCTTGATATTGTTCTGTCTTATATTTCCCATGATGATTCTCCATTGGTAGTGATGAAACTGTAAACTTTATGACAATAAGTTGTAACGGCTTATAATAAATACACTTACATTTATACCTTTTGGATTGCCGGAGTTGACCTTAAACCTTAGTTAGATGTCGGTCTTGCCAAGCAGCCTGTCCATGGTACCTGCGTCCCTGAACACCTTTTCCCGGATACCTTTACGGTTTATGAAGAGCCCGATAAAAACTATAAGTAGCCCCGGTTCAGGCAGTGCGGGGGTAAGCAGGGTACCCGCAAGCACCACAGTTGAAGCTATAAGGCCTTTAAAGGCCCCTTTCCTGTAAGACGCCAGGCCTGTGCGCCTGTATATGCGGATATCGCGCAGGGTCAGGAAGAGAACGACCAGATAAGCAGACATTGCAATATATATGTACATTATTCACCTGAAACTCAGTTAAAGCCTTAATAATATTTCGGACCCTGAAAGACAAACACTTTCAGGACGCTAGCCATAATTTAATTAAAGTAGTTATTATATAAAAACAGGTAAATGAACGGCCCATCGCGCAGCAGGATAACAATGCATGTGGACATGGATAGCTTCTATTCTTCCGTGGAGGTAAGGGAGCGCCCCGAACTCAGGGGTTTGCCTGTTGTGGTGGGTTCCGATCCAAAGGGAGGGAAAGGGAGAGGGGTTGTCAGTACCTGTTCGTATGAGGCCAGGAAGTTTGGCATCCACTCCGCAATGCCCATATCCAGGGCGTATAGACTCTGCCCCGAAGCGGTCTACCTGCCTGTGAATATGCAGCTATACAAGGAAACCTCGGACAGGATCATGAAAGTGCTGCGCATGTTTGCGGACAGGTTCCAGCAGGTCAGCGTCGATGAAGCCTATCTGGATGTGGGCGACAGCATAGAGGATTACCTGTCAGCCACCCTGCTTGCACGGAAGATCAAGAACGAGGTGATGCGCAGGCAGGGACTGAGCTGCTCGGTGGGTGTCGCACCCAACAAGGTCATAGCCAAGATAGCTTCCGACATGAACAAGCCCGATGGTCTGACCGTGGTGAGGCCAGAAGAAGTCAGAAGTTTCCTGCACCCTCTTTCTGTGTCAAGGATACCCGGTATCGGTAAGAAGACAGAACCTTTGCTGAAGGAGATTGGCATAGAGACAGTCGGGCAGCTTGCCGGTGCAGACGTGCAGTTCCTCATATCCCGCTTTGGAAGATATGGCATTGTAATGAACCAGCTTGCCAACGGTATTGACCTGAGGGAGGTAAAGGAGAGAGAGGAAGTAAAATCCATCAGCACCGAGGATACCTTTGATGAGGATATCTCCAATCCTGCGATCATAGAAAAGGTCCTGCGCGAACTTGCCGTAAAGGTGCATACCGACCTTGAAAAAAAGAGGTTCAGGTTCAGGACGGTCAGTATCAGGGTGCGTTTTGAAGACTTCAGGACCTATACCCGCGCCAGGACACTGCATGCAGCTACCAATGACAGGGAATCCATAGCAAAGGTAGCTATCGAGCTTATGGAGGAATTCATGGGATGCGGCAGGTTCAGGCTGCTGGGAGTGGGAGTTAGCAAGCTCGACAGGATAGATGAAAGGCAGACTTTTCTCACTGACTTCTGATGCCGGTTTTTTCCCAGTGGTTTTTGCAGATATTTAAATTCCATGTAATATAAAATATGCAGCATCCTGAAAAATTCCTTTGTGAACATAGATTTTTATTCTTAGGATTCGTATTTCCAGTTTAAATGTATCGACTGATACAGTTCACAATTCAGAGGGAAATACCTGATGAAAAATAAAGCCAGAAACTACCACAATAAGTGTAAAAACAGGCCCAAGACACTCGGGCCTGTCTCACATCTCGAAGAACATGTGAATCCTGACTGGTGGAAAAAAATATTCAATTCCCTTTACCTGAAGACCGATGCGGACATCGTGGACGATGCTTCCATCACCAGGCAGGAAATAGACACTTTTCATAATATTCTCAAGCTGACGCCGGAGAGCCACGTGCTTGACCTGTGCTGCGGGCAGGGAAGGCATGCGCTGGAGCTTGCAAGAAGAGGTGTAAAGAATGTGGAAGGACTCGACAGGTCCCACTATCTTATCCAGAGGGCAAAGGCCACTGCAAAGAAGGAAGGGCTTGGTGTCAAGTTCAGGGAAGGGGATGCCAGGAAAACCCCCTATGCCACAGACACCTTTGATGCAGTAATGCTCCTTGGCAACAGTTTTGGCTATTTCGAAACATCGGAGGAGGACCTGAGGGTACTGAAAGAAGTTAAGAGGATACTCAAACCCTGGGGAAAGGTCCTGCTCGACGTTGCTGACGGTTCCTACCTGAAGGAGAATTATCAGCCAAGATCATGGGAATGGATAGACAAGCACAACTTCGTATGCCGGGAGCGCTCCATATCGACAGACGGACAGAAACTGATATCCAGAGAGGTTATTGTCAATGAAACATCAGGCGTTATTGCAGACCAGTTCTACGCAGAGCGCCTGTACACCAGTGAGGGCCTTGTGGAACTTCTGAAGAAAGCGGAATTTACCGATGTCGAGATCGTGGATTTCGTTAAGTCGGAGACCCTGAGAAACCAGGACCTGGGTATGATGGAAAGGCGCATTTTCGTCACCGCATCTCTCAAGAAGGAATGGACGCCGAAGAAAAAGAAGGCAAAGGACGTTGAAAAGAACGTTGTGGTCGTGTTCGGCGATCCAAAGAAGAGGGATGAGCTGAAACCCTGCGGGGTCTTTGACGACGACGACCTGTATACCATCGACCAGCTCAAGGGAAGCATCCAGTCGGCCGAAGGTTATTCTTTCAAATACCTGAACAACCACGACACACTGATCTCCGACCTTGCAAAACTTAAAGGCAAGGTGGATTTCGTATTCAACCTGTGTGATGAGGGCTACAGCAACGACCCCAGGAGAGAATTACATGTGCCTGCACTGCTGGAGATGCTTGGTATTCCCTACACAGGCTCAGGACCGCAGTGCCTTGCCTTCTGCTATGACAAGGCGCTTGTGAGAGGAATTGCAAAGGACCTGGGAGTCCCGGTTCCTGAAGGTATAGTCGTGAAGGCAGAGGACAGCATGTTCGAACTGCCCATGGGCTTCCCTGTCATCGTGAAGCCGAACTTCGGTGACTCCAGCTTCGGGCTCAACCAGCACAGCGTATGCAACAGCTATGACGAGGTTGTCAGGGCCATCTATGATATTAGAGAGGGCCTGGGGTACGACAAGCCGATACTCATTGAGGAATTCCTTACCGGAAAGGACCTGAGCATAGGCATCATAGGCAACCCGCCTGAAAGTTATAATGTGCTCCCTATCATCCAAGAAGACTATTCCGAGCTTCCTGAAGACCTGCCAAGGGTGTGCGGATATGAAGCCAAATGGATACCGGAATCACCTTACTGGAAGATCAAATCGGTTCCTGCAGACCTTCCAAGGGATGCCGAGGAAAAGATCATAGAGTGCAGCCTCAAGCTTATCAGCAGGCTGGAGTGCAGGGACTATACCCGCCTTGACTGGAGACTGGATGCCGCAGGTAATCCCAAGCTGCTGGAAGTGAACCCGAACCCGGGATGGTGCTGGGACGGCCACCTGGCCAAGATGGCAAAGCTTGCAGGTATGTCATACGAGGACATGCTGCTCAGTATTCTCAAGAGTGCTGATGAAAGAATTTCTTCACAGAAGTGATCAATCACAGCTCTTGCTTAGATCAAAAGCCGGGGAGATCGCAGACAGAGCCTGCTCCCAAGCTTACTTTTTTTAACGGATGGGCCTTTTTTCTCAAATATTCGTGATACTGCAGTGACCACAGCCCGTAAAGGGATGATACATTTACTTCCTCAATAAAAAAACATATCCTTTTTTTAAAAGAGTTTATTTAAGTAGAAGTTCGCTCAAAAACTAACTGATTTGACGCTAACTGTCGATGCAAATCTAAAACCTGTAAAAATAAGATGCGGAGATAACATGGAAATCAATCGCGGCATAGAGGAACAGCTGGAGGACATAGGAGAGATAGATGTTGTTGTGGGAATCCTTACAAAGAATGTCGAGCCTACGATACTGCACGTAATGAACGTCGTGAGGGAAGGCATATTGCAGTACCTTTCTCCCTACAATACGCTTGTGGTAGTGTCAGATGGCTTCTCGACGGACAGGACAGCGGAGCTTGCAGGACTTTTCGAGCTGGCGCCTGTGAAAAAGATCGTTGTAGAGCAAATGGGCGCCCCTGGAAAGGGAGAAGGGATACGCACTGTAATGGAGATCGCACACAGGCTCAACTCCAAGGCTGTTGCTTTTGTGGATGGGGACCTGCTCTCGGTCAAGGGCGAGTGGATACAGGAAATGGTCAGGCCCGTGCTCTACGGCCGGACGGATCTTGTGGTGCCTTTCTATGTGCGTGACAAATTTGACGGGGTCATCACGAACAACCTTGCCTACCCCTTCACAAGAGCATACTATGGAGCCGATATCAGACAGCCCATCGGAGGAGAGTTCTGCATATCCAGCAAGCTCATGGAGATACTGCGCACCCACCCCCTGTTCCCTTCGGACTTCGGGATAGATATATTCATCACCACGGTGGCATCTGCTGAGAAGCGCAGGATAAGGGAAGCCATGCTGGGGCTAAAACTCCATGAGTCCACTACCAAATACGTAGACCCTGAATCCTCCCTTATCCCGATGTTTCGCCAGGTTGTCAAGACAATGTTCGATCTTGCAGTTTATTATAATGGAAGGAACCACAGGCCTGCGTCCACGGAGATAGCAGGAGTGTCCGAATACTACGGCCCTGTGCCTGTGCCTGTGACGGTGAGCAGGGAAAAGATGCTTGAGACCGTGTCCAAACGCTACGGAGAGTACTCGGACATTTATGAAAAGCTGCTGCCCAAGGATATCCTTAACCACCTTGGAGCGTACCTTGAAGGAAAGCAGTATCTTGACGCGGAAAGATGGTCGGAGATCGTATGGCGCATGTTCGAGGAATATTCCGAGACAAACGATGTCCGTCTTGTGGATGCCCTGAGGGTGATGTGGCTTACAAGGTTCATAGGGTTCTATAATGAGTGCAAGGATATGGACTTCTGCGAGGCTGAAGCCCGGATAAGGGAAAATGCCATCATATTCGAAGAGATAAAGGGAGATGTTCTCGGCGAGGCGGCCTGAAAAAGCTTGCCTCCCGAAAATAGATCACTTTTCCATTGCCTTTTTTCTCATATCTTCCGGAAACTTCTCGATCGCATATCTCAACGAGATTCTTGGCATAAGCTTCCTGTTGGCCATCACATAGTCGAATATCTCCTGCCTGTGAGCCTTGCCTGCCTCCCTGAGCATCCAGCCGTAGCCCTTGCGCACAAGGTCATCCTCGTCCTCAAGCAGCCTGTCAGCGATCTCCAGCACGTCCTCCAAAAACTTCCCTTTCCTGGCAGGCAGGACGAGTGTTACTGCCGCAGCCCTCCTGAGCCATCGGTTCTCGGAGCCGGTCCACTCTTTGAGCCGGTCGATGTACCCGGGATAGGTTTCGATGAACGCAGCAACTGAGTGATTAGAGAAAATATCACACCTTAAAAAAGCGCGTAGATGAGGTTTTCGTCTTCTCGTCTGCGTTGAGGGCCAGTTCCTCTCTTATATCAGGTATCAGATCTTCACGCATTTGTTCGCCGGCCTGAGATGCTGTTTTAATTATACCGATAAGAGAGCACAAGTGGTTAATACGGCTTATGGGTGATATTCATTTGGGGAGATTATGGACAGTAACAGAGACAATCCGAGCGGCAATATCAGCGGCAATACCAGCAATGTAAGGCAGATGCTCAAGAGCGTACCTATAACGGAGGGAGCCGGAGTGCATCTGAGGAGAGCCTTCACCTTAAGCAAAGCAGCGGAGGTCGATCCTTTCCTGATGCTGGATGAGTTCCACTCCAGGGATCCGGAGGATTACAGAATGGGATTTCCCTGGCATCCTCATCGCGGCATGGAAACAATAACCTACGTGCTCTCCGGAGTGATCGAGCACGGTGACAGTCTTGGGAACAGAGGCACTATCGGGCCCGGCGACATACAGTGGATGACAGCAGGCAGCGGTATAATACATCAGGAGATGCCAAAGGGGAACGATAATGGAGAACTGTGGGGACTGCAACTGTGGACCAACCTTCCTGCATCGCATAAAATGATGCCTCCCCGATACAGGGAGATCAAGAAGGACCAGATACCCCTGGTACATACGATGAACGGCACTGAAATCAAAGTGATATGCGGCGAGGTCGATGGCATGCGTGGTCCTGTGAAGGATATCATGACAGAGATAGAATACCTGGATGTTACCATACCGGCTGATGCCTCCTACAGGCACCCTACACAGCCATCGGATACAGTGCTTGCATACGTCCTGGAAGGGGAAGGTTATTTTGACCCCAGCGGATCGTCCGCTGGAAGCGGGAACCTGATTGTATTCGACAGCGATTACTGGACAGAAATTAAAGCAGGAGACAAAGGCTTAAGGTATCTTCTGCTGTCAGGAAAGCCCCTGGATGAACCGGTTGCATGGCGAGGGCCTGTGGTGATGAACACGGAGGAGGAACTGAGGCAGGCTTTCGAGGAATACAGGGAGAACAGGTTCGTGAAAGAAGACGTACGCTTTACAGAAAGCTCAGGGTGAGGCTCCTGTCAGGAACATGGGAGACAGAATATCTATATTCGCAAATCCTCCCAGTATCAGGAAGCCTATGATAAGCGGCTGATGTACCAGATAGATGAACAGGGAATTCCTGCCCAGGCAAGCAAAGATTTTTACCAGGGAGCTCTGCTCAAGGTCAGGTAACACGAACTGCCTCCTGTATCCATGGTACAGGATGTTCCCGGCCGAAACACCCAGAAGGATCATGCCAAACCACGGGATAACGGGGAAATAATCATAGCTGTAAAAGCCGTAGGGCTTCAGGCCAAGCCAGAGCAGCCAGGGAAAGCCAACATATGCACCTTCCGTAAAGAATCCCGCAAACAGGAATGCCCACCCTGCGAAAAGGGGCTTCAGCTGGAAGCCAAGGAAAGGATAGGCAAGGATAATGGAAACGCCTATGAGGTGAAGTATCCCGAAAAAGATAGTGCCTCTGGGAAGCAGTATGCCCGTGACCAGGGTAATGACAAGCCCCCATGAGAATATGGCAGCACCCCTTTTAACGTATTTGGGAAAGAGAGAGGGAGTTTCCCCCGAGAATAGCCTTGCCCGGGAATAACTCAGGGTGAGGGACAGGCCGACCAGGAAAATGAAAGTTATGGAAGCGCTCCTTCCGATCACCAGCAGGATGCCGGAGTTAGGATCCAGTTCGGATATGTCCAGAAATCTCATGTCGAAGAACACATGGTAAGTTACCATGAGGACAATAGCCATACCGCGGAGAAAGTCAACTTCCCAGAACCTCCTATGGAGAATGTCGTCCATGCTTACCCCTTAAGATCAATGCGCTGGTGCAGCGGTATTTCCGGTGCTTTTCCAGGGCATACAGTACCGGACCGGTTATTTCCAGTCCTTTTCCTTATCCTTGTCCCTCTTGAAGACCGAGGGTAAGTGGAGGGCGTAAGTGCCATCCTCTTTTATCGCCATCACTATTTCCTTGCGGTCCAGAAGGGATTCAAGGTTCAGTTCATAGGAACCCGGACCCAGTATACGCACTGACTCCACACGCTCGCCTTCTTCCTCAGAAGGAAGCTTTTCTTTTTTCTCAGGGCCTATGATCTCGTCGATCTCCCTGATTATCTTTCCTGTGGAAGCAGCTTCTGCCTTGGATGCTGAACTCTCATCTATCACTACGGGGTGCCCGGTCTCTCCGGCCTCATCTGCAACAATTCCAGCTTCCTCTTTATCGGATAGCTCCGGCTCTTCATCCTTTACATAGAGGAACTTGTTCCATCCACAGCTAGGACATCCGCTAAGTATAACGGGAGCACCGTCTTCGAATATTGATTCACATCGCGTGCACTTGTGAGGCATGGTTCACCGGTTTATATAAGCACTATGTATATTAAAATCCTTGCGATAATCTCAAATCAGCACAGGATATCATTTTTTAAGATATCTTCCTATAAGAGGATCAAGCCTTCTCCTGGTCTCGTGGAATATCATCTCAGGGGCTGTCGTGATGGCACCTGCAAGGGCATCCCTGCACATACAATGCTGCTCCGGGCTTATCTTTTCGATGGCCTCTACAATTATATCCTTCACAGCGGCCTCGTTCTTCACGGCATTCCCGATAACTTGCTCAATGGTGACGTCTTCCTCGTGCCATACATCATAATCAGTCACAGTAGCTATCATGGAATAGCATATCTCAGCCTCGCGTGCCAGCTTGGCCTCGGGTATTGCCGTCATGCCAATGATATCAAAACCCAGGGCCTGGTAAACCCTTGACTCCGCACGCGTTGAGAACTGCGGGCCTTCCATACACACATAGGTTCCGCCCTCCTTTACGCTGTAACCCCCGGAACGGGCAATATCGGCGATGGCAGATGACATTTCGGGACAGAAAGGATCGGCAAATCCTATGTGTGCAACTATCCCGTCCTCAAAGAAAGTGGACGGTCTTGAACGGGTACGGTCGTATATCTGGTCCGGTATGACGATATCCAGCGGTGCCAGTTCTTTCTTCAGGCTGCCTACTGCAGATGCGGCTATGATGCGTCTCACGCCCAGCTTCTTGAGCGCGAAGATGTTTGCCCTTGAATTGATCTCCGAGGGAGATATCCTGTGCCCTGTGCCATGCCTTGGAAGGAAGCATACGGTCCTGTCGCCGTGTTCCCCTATGGTGATCGAATCGGAGGGCTTCCCGAAGGGAGTATCCATATCAACGGTCCTTACCCTGTCCAGCATGTTCGTATCATAGATGCCGCTTCCGCCTATGATCGCAATATCAACTTTATCAGTCACGTTACCACCGATTGTTGTGTTCCCCTGTTCCTACTCACGCCAGCTGCCAGGAAGGCTTACCATTCTCCATAAGCTGCTTCACGGTTCCTCTGCGTGTCATCTCTGCCATGATCTCCGGGAGCCTGCCCGGCTGTGCTATCTCAAAGGAGAAGGAATCCAGTGAGTGGTATACGTAAAGGCCGTGCCTTATAGAGGCAATGTCCCAGGCAGAGCGGTTTTCCTTGGTCATGAGCCTGGAGATGATATCCATCATATCTTCCATGAAGTTCCACGGATAGACCACCCACGCCCATTCCTCGAGGCGCTCCCCGCAGTAGTCCGGATCGAAGACCGAACAGTCCAGGTACTGGAGAGTCGCTGTTCTGACCTCCCGGGGCTGCTGCTTCAGCACATACTCCCTTGAATGCAGGAGGCTTTTACCGGTGTCGGTTATATCGTCAACTATCAGGACGTTCTTTCCGGTAACGGCATTATGGGCCAGAGGATAGCGTATCCGGGGCTCTGTGCCTGCAAGTGCAGTGCCGATGTAGTGCTCTATCTTCAGGCTGGTAAGGTCATCCAGTCCAAGGAAATCACACAGCACGCGCCCTGCGAACCAGCCGCCCCTTGCAAGGGCGATTATCATGTCAGGCTGATAGCCGGAATCCTTTACCTGATCTGCAACGTTCCTGCAGAGGTCGTAAATATAATCCCAGTTAGTAACTACACATTTAAACTTGTCAGGCAATGCCATTTCTCTTCCCTCCGGATTTTGATATATTTAGACAGAAATGACATATATTCTTTCGCTTTCGGTATTCCATACGCAACCTTTATCTGCAATGATACTCTTCTTAAGGAGTGCCCTCACTGACTGAAACGATAAATGAAGCGGGGTGGGGTAGCCAGGAGATCCCGACGGGCTCATAACCCGTAGACCGATGGTTCGAATCCATCCCCCGCTACTAAGTTTCAGCAAAGGACGATCTTTTCTCCGACCAGTCGTTATCCTGATCGAACAGACGGATCCTTGCAACAAAGAACTGTGACATCATTGCTTCAGTAGTAATTCTCAAAAAAGCAATCATGTAACCACCGAGCAATCAGCTGCAATAACGGCTGTTGTTGTTCTTATAGCCTGAGAAACAGGGCATTTACACAGGACCGGTAATACTCTGACATATCAGTGACGTTTTTAATACATAAACAGAATATTTATATCCGTGTCGTTCCAATTATATCCTGCCTTTAAAAAAAGGAGGACTTACCGTTGAAAGGAGAAGTAGTCGATAAACTAGCTGCACTCATGACTGCAGCATTCGGACTGATAGCAGCCCTTGCATGGAATGACGCCATAAAGTCACTGTTCATGGAAGGGGGACCGCTCTATTTCCTTGCCAGCTGGGGAATATGGGCTTATGCGATATTTGTCACTATCCTTGCGGTTGTTGCAACCATATGGATTGGAAGGATGGCAGAGAAATCAAAATAAGAGTAAGAGCATTACTTTCTCTTTTTTCTTTTGTCCGGTGTGGCTTCTTGTCCCCAGAGCTTGCGGTGACCGGACAATTTGCCGACATACTGAAAAGGTCCGCCTTTTACGGAAAGGGCCGTATTTCCACTAGGGTTAAATATGAACTGTCCTTTTATTAGCTCATAGAGTGAACTGAACAGGATGATCCTTCAATGGTTATGGATAAATTAGGTAGCTCCTTGCAGGATGCCCTCAAGAAACTGGTAAAATCAGGGCGTATCGATGAACGGACTGTGAACGAGGTAGTCAAGGACATCCAGAGAGCCCTTCTCCAGGCAGACGTCAATGTCAAACTGGTCATGGAGATGTCAAAGCACATCAAGGAGAGGGCACTCAACGAAGAGGTTCCCTCGGGCATGAGTCCCAGGGAACATGTGATCAGGATAGTCTACCAGGAACTAATCAATATCATCGGAAAAAGCACTGACATCCCGCTCAAGCCCCAGCGGATAATGATGATCGGGTTGCAGGGTAGCGGTAAGACCACAACCACCTCCAAGCTTGCACGCTACTTCCAGAGGAAAGGACTGAAGCCTGCGGTTATATGCGCCGATACCTTCCGCCCGGGAGCCTACCAGCAGCTCAGGACCCTTTGTACCAAGCTGAATGTCGCATTCTACGGCGAGGAGGGCAATCCCGATGCTGTGGGCATAGTTGAGAGAGGACTTAAGGAGTTCCAGAAATCCGATATCATTATAGTTGATACTGCCGGGCGCCACTCCCTTGAGAAGGACCTCATCAAGGAAATGGAGGACATACATGCAGTTGCAAAGCCGGACTACAAGCTGCTGGTGCTTGACGGCGCCATCGGACAGCAGGCAAGCGAACAGGCCCGCGCTTTCAATGAGTCCATAGGGATCTCCGGTGTCATCATCTCCAAGTTGGACGGTACTGCAAAAGGAGGTGGTGCGCTTTCCGCCGTATCCGAAACAAACTCCTCCATTGCCTTTATCGGTGTAGGGGAAACCCCGGAGGACCTTGAGAAGTTCGAACCTGACAGGTTCATTTCCAGACTGCTCGGAATGGGTGATATCAAGAGCCTTATCGAAAAGGCTGAGGAGACCCTGGCGGACGAGGAGCTCGATGTGCAGGCCATGATGATGGGCCGCTTCACCCTCAAGGACATGTACAAGCAACTGGAGAGCATCAACAAGCTCGGGCCAATGAAGCAGATCATGCAGATGCTGCCTCTGGGAGGACTCGGGGCTAAGATACCTGATGATGCCTACCAGGTCACCGGCGATAAACTCAAGCGTTACAGGATCCTCATGGATTCCATGACCGAAGAGGAAATGCTCAACCCCAGGGTGATCGGCAGCTCCCGAATAAGGAGAATTGCCATCGGTTCAGGGACCAGTGCGGAGGATGTCAGGGAACTCCTGAGGTACCACAAGATGATGCAAACCGCCATGAAAGGATTCCGCGGCGGCAAGTTCAATATGCAGAAAATGATGAAGAAAATGGGTATGTGATCAGTATTCTTCACATACCTTAAAGAAATTAGTCAGAAGCTGTTCTCCTTTTTCGGTGTGTGCAACTTCAGGATGCCATTGCACGCCGTAGATAGGCCGCTCTGAATGCTTCATAGCCTCTATCTCACAGACGGATGACCTTGCGAGCCTTATGAAATCCTCAGGCAGCACGCTTACCTCATCGGCATGGGAAGCCCACACATGCGTCCTTGGGCCAAGGCCTTTGAGTATATCGTCCTCATCCACGATCTCGATCTCCACATCAGCGTAGCCTCCGGAACTTCCCTGGCGCACCTCGCCGCCGAAGGTCCTGGCTATCACCTGGTGACCCAGGCAGATGCCAAGTATCGGGATGTCGATGCTTTCCAGGTATTCCGAACATTTGCCTGCACGCTCCATGGTCGGACCCCCGCTCAGGATCAGCCCGTCCGGTTCCCGGTCAAGGATATCTTCAACCGGAGTGGTGTTGGGAATTATACCTGTATCCATGTCAAGGTCACGTACTGCACGATGAATTAGATGACAGAACTGACCATAGTTGTTGATCACAAGAATCTTCAGTGTTCTCATATGTTCGACCTTATTTTATGATGGTTTATAACGATATTTAAAGATTATAGGCTAATATATTGCTGTTCTAACCACCTTACAATATAAGACAGTTTCATATCCCATCTGCAAAAGAACATAGTATTAAGTAAATCTACATACAAACTATATCGGGAAGAGGAAATTTGATATAAGCATAAAGTGTATTTATATACTTATCTTATTGTTCAAAGAGGGTTTATTTTGGAATTAAAACCTACAGGCATTCCAGGCCTGGACGAGATACTGGGGGGAGGTATCCCAAGGCCTTCGACCGTGCTTCTCGCCGGGAACCCGGGATCAGGAAGAACCACACTTGGGTTACAGAGCCTTTGCCATGCAGCCTCTGAAGGGGAGAAGGTTCTCTACGTGTGCCCTACTTCGAAATCAGAGAAAGCTGTAAGGGATTCCTTGGAAGGATACGAGTTCTACAATGATTCTCTGAATATCCGTACATACAGCATCAGCTCCGTGGAAAGGGATCCGCTTACCATGCTGGTTGACCTTGGGAACGCCGTTGCAGGCATGAAACCTGACCGGGTGATGATCGATCCGGTCACCCCCATAGGATTCGGCTTCCCTGAAGCTGAAAGAAGAAGGTTCATGTACTCGCTCAATTCTGCAATGGGGGAATGGAATGCAATTGTGTACCTGACAGGCACCATGACAACCTCCGAGGTATGCAGGTCCGTTATCAGTGATATTGCCGACGGGGTCATATATCTCTCCCAGAATATAGGTAAAGCGTATAATGACCGCCGCCTCAAGATCGTCAAGTTCAACAGCGCCGGCTATCTTGAGGGAGAGCACTCATTTGAGATATCAGGGTCAGGAATGAAGCTGTATCCGAGGCTGGAGCATGTGGTGACCGAAAGTTACGGGAACGCAGAGAGAACGGGATTCGGGATCTGGCAGATTGACGGCTTTCTGGGAGGAGGACTTTTCAGACGGTCTTCCACCCTCATTGAAGGCAATACGGGTACCGGAAAGACCCTGTTCGGACTACAGTTCATCGTGCATGGTGCCATGAACGGAGAACCTGGCATAATAAGCAGTTTTGAGGAAACGCCGCAGGAGTTGAGGCAATATGCGGCAAATGCCGGCCTGGATCTGAAAGGACTGGAAGAGAAGGGCCTTGTCAGTATACTGTATACTCCTCCTTCCGGGATAAATGCATGCAAGCATGCACTCCAGCTAAAGCAGATGATCGAGGGAACGGGGGCAGGAAGAATACTCCTTGACGACATATCAGGTTTTGACGATGTCTTTGACGATAACACTAAAAAGAGAGAACATATCCTGAACCTGATCAGGCTTTTCAAGAACAGTGATGTGACCTCCATGTTCATCAGCAATGACAGGACAGCCGGAAGGGACACGCTTACCCCTTCGGCCCCGATCTCTCCCATTGTTGATAATCTTCTGCTCCTGAGGCATCTTGAAAACGGAGGAGAGATAGTAAAATCCTTTTATATCCTTAAAAGCCACGGAACTGACCACGAGAAGCGCCTTATACAGTACGAGGTCACAGGTGAAGGGATAAGGATATCAGGCTTCCGGAAAGAAGACTGAATGCTCTTTTTTAAAGCTGTCAACGGCATAACACAAAAGCTTAAATAGTTGACCGTGCTAGTATGTCACACACTAGCACGGATGTGCGCCCCACATAAACTGATGATAAAGAGGCATTAGCAATGACAGGCATAGGAAAGAAGATACGGATTGAAAGGATAATGCACAGGGACAGCAGGAACATGGTCATCATTCCCATGGACCACGGGATATCCAACGGACCCATCAAAGGGCTAATAGATGTGCCAGCTTCAATAAACAAGGTCGCTGAAGGGGGAGCCGACGCGGTCCTGATGCAGAAGGGAATAGTCATACACGGGCACAGGGGATACGGGCACGATGTGGGACTTATCGTACACATCAGCGCTTCAACAGCCCTGGGGCCGGACCCGAATAACAAGGTGCAGGTATGCTCCGTGGAGGAGGTTGTGAAAATGGGCGCCGACGCCGTATCCATTCACATCAACGTGGGCTCCGAGACAGAATCAGACCAGCTCCAGCAGCTGGGCATGGTATCCGAGGAATGTACTTACTGGGGAATGCCCCTGCTTGCCATGATGTACCCCCGCGGGAAGGACATACAGAACCCCCATGACGCCGAACTTGTGGCCCATGTTGCAAGGGTGGGTGCGGAGCTTGGCGCAGACGTTGTCAAGACCCTTTACACGGGAAACCCCGACACCTTCAGGGATGTCGTAAGGGGATGCCCCGTCCCGGTAGTGATAGCTGGAGGACCGAAGACCAACACCGACCAGGAATTCCTGGAGATGATCAGGGGTGCAATGGACGGAGGGGCACGGGGTGTTGCGATCGGGAGGAATGTGTTCCAGCACGAGAACCCCACAAAAATTACAAAAGCTATAACAGAGATAGTGCACTTCAACAGGTCAGTAGAAGAGGCACTGGAAATGCTCAAGTGATTGGGATAGAGCCAGTATAGCCGGAAGTGCTCATATGAAGGATAAGACGATTTGGATAAAGGCCGATGAAGGGAACTGGGATGACAGGAAAACAGTGATCACAACAGGAATTGAGTCTGGTGTCGATTTCATTCTTGTCAACGGAGCGGATGTCAGCAGGGTAAAGGAGCTCGGGAGCGTAAGGGTTGCGGCCTTTGCCTACGACAATAAATCCGGCGCTGATATCGTTGTAGTGGGAAAGGGAGGAGAGGGAGACGGGAGCAAGCCGCTTCCCCCGGACTATGGCGGCTCCCTTGACGTCACATCAGCCATCCGGCTTAAGGAAAAGGGCGTAAAGGTTGCCGGGTATGTAATTATCCGCAATAAGGATTATGAGAACTTCGCCGCGGAACTTGGCAGCGTATGCGATTACCTGATCACCATTGGAACCGACTGGCAGGTCATTCCCCTGGAGAACCTCATAGCAGGACTACAGAAAAAGAACGTGAAGCTGATATCCGGTGTGAAAAGCTCCGAGCAGGCAAAGCTTGCCTTCGAGACCATGGAGCATGGTACAGACGGAGTGCTTCTGGATACGAGGGACCTGAACCAGATCAAGAAGACTGCGGCCCTTGTGGAAAGCGCAGGAGTGAAGGAGCTGGAGCTCAAAGCAGCTGTTGTTACAAGGGTCGAGCCGATCGGCATGGGAGACAGGGTCTGCGTGGACACATGTAACCTGATGGTAAGGGGAGAGGGCATGCTTGTGGGCTCACAGGCCAACGGTATGTTCCTTGTACATTCGGAATCGGAGGAGAGCCCCTATGTGGCATCCCGTCCTTTCAGGGTGAATGCAGGCGCAGTGCATGCCTATGTAAAGGTTGGCGAGAAGACCCGCTACCTTTCCGAACTGAAGGCAGGTGACGAGATAACCATCGTGGATGCAGAGGGCAGGCAGAGGGCAGGAGTCGTCGGCAGGGTAAAGATCGAGAGACGACCCCTGGTACTCGTGGAAGCGGATATCGGCGGCAAGATCGTCAAGAACATACTGCAGAACGCCGAGACCATCAAGCTTGTGACAAAAGACAAGAAACCAGTAGCTGTGACGGACCTGAAGGTCGGTGACGAGATACTGGTACACTCCGAGGATATCGGGCGCCACTTCGGAATGAAGATAGAGGAAACGATCATCGAGAAATAAGCAGGCAGCAGCAGGTGTCACGATGGTGGGAATAGGCAGCCTTGACCTTGGAAAAAGACCGGGAATCGTCGCGGTCATATCTGATGAGCCGGTGGAAAGTGCCAGGGCCGCTAAATGGCTTGGTGCCGACCTGCTGGAACTCCGCCTTGATATGCTGGAGTTCGGCAGCCCGGACGAGATGAAAAGGACCATTGAAAGGATAAAGTCCGGCACAGGACTTCCATGTATTGCAACCAACAGATTACAAGCAGATGGTGGCAAATGGCAGGGAAGCGAGGAAGCCAGGATAGAACTGCTGAAGCAGGCTCTTCCGTTCATTGACGCTGTCGATATTGAAATTGCAGCAGATGAGGACTTGAGGGATTCATTTATAAAACTTATAAGGGCTGCAGGAAAGACCTTGATAGTCTCCTCGCACGATTTTAAGTCTACGCCTACAGTTAAAGAGATGAAGGCCATCCTTGAATGTTCCTTTGAACTCGGCGCGGATATTGCAAAACTGGCGGTAATGCCGCTCTCCCTGCAGGATGCGCTTAACCTGCTGCAGGTGACCCTGGATTCAGGCAGGCCTGTCTGCACCATAGCCATGGGAGATATCGGCAGGCACACAAGGATAGCTGCGCCCTGTTATGGCTCAGTCCTTACATACGGCTCCATAGGCAAGGCAGTGGCACCCGGACAGGTACAGATACACCAGCTAAAATCAGCCCTGGAGATACTGTTTTGAGAACGGTTTTCGCTGTATTTGGGGATCCGGTAGGTCATTCCCTTTCTCCCGCGATGCACAATGCGGCATTTGAAGCCTTGGATATGGAATGCACATACTATGCCTTCAGGGTGAGCAGGGAGGAGCTCAAAGCCGCACTTGAAGGCGCGAAAGCCATGGGATTCGGAGGCGTCAACCTTACAGTGCCCCTGAAGCAGGAAGCCCTTAAGATTGTGGATGCTGATCCTCTGGCGGCGGCTATCGGAGCAGTGAACACCGTAGACTTCAGGAACGGTATGAAAGGCTACAACACTGATGGCATAGGTGCTAAACTATCCCTGGAGGAGGAAGGTGTTGATATCCGGGGCTCGGAAGTGCTCATAGCCGGGGCGGGAGGCGCAGCCCGTGCCATCGCTTTCCAGCTTGCAAAAGATGGAGCCAGTGTCACCATAGCCAACAGGACAGCGGAGAAGGCAATCGAACTGGCCGCTGATGTCTCAGCCGTGGGAAATGCCAGGGGGTGCGGCTTTGAGAACCTCGGGTCACTCATCAGGGAAAGCGATGTCCTTGTGAACTGCACGGTCCTGGGAATGAAACCAGACATAGGGGGAACTGTCGCCACTGCGAAAGACATGCATTCCGACCTTACTGTGTTTGACATTGTCTACAATCCGCTGGAGACCCGCCTGCTAAGGGAAGCAAAGCTTGCCGGAGCGAAAACTGTCACCGGAGTCATGATGCTTGTCTACCAGGGAGCTGAGGCTTTCAGGATCTGGACAGGGGTCCGGCCACCTGCTGATGTTATGAAAAGAGCGGTGCTGGAGGGACTCAGGACTTGAAAGTGCTGATCATCGGCGGCACGGGCGAGATGGGGCAGTGGTTCACGCGCTTCTTCAAAAGCAACGGCTATGATGTGAGCGTCTGGGGCAGCGGAGGAAAGGTCGAAATTGCCCGCAAGATGGGCGTGGAGTTCGTTCCCGATCTTGACAGGGCGATATCTGAAAGCGATATCGTCATCATTACAGTACCTATCAATACCACCGAGCAGGTCATCCGGGAAACCGCGCCGAAGATGAAAAGCGGCAGTCTGCTCATGGACCTGACATCACTTAAGGTCAGGCCCACGGAGGCCATGAAAGAATATGCACCCGCGGACGTGGAGATACTGGGCACCCATCCCATGTTCGGTCCGTCAATACCCGGCCTTCACGGGCAGATAGTGATACTCACGCCTGTTGAGGACAGGTGCAGGAAATGGTACCCTGTGATAAGGTCACTGCTGGAGGATAACGGGGCTCATATAGAAGTGATCAGCCCGCAGGAGCACGACAGGTTCGTTTCCGTGGTCCAGGGGCTCACGCACTTTGCCTACATAACCATAGGCACCACTTTCAACAGACTGGATTTCAGTGTCCCGGAGTCCAGGAGATTCATGAGTCCCGTATATGACATCATGGTGGATTTCGTGGGCAGGATACTGGGCCAGAACCCCTACCTCTACGCTTTCATCCAGATGGAGAACCCGGAGGTGCTGAAAGTCCATGATGCTTTCATGCAGGAATGCAGTGAGATGTCTGAGATCGTGCGGAAGCAGGATGTGGAGAGCTTCATTTCCAGAATGAAAGAGGCGGCAGTACATTTCGGCGATACTTCAGCAGCCCTGCGCCGCTCGGACAAGCTCATCAACTCCAAAATAGCAGAGCTTGACGAACTTGTCAACTCCATCGGCATGGAGAAGGGTCTGAGGCACATATATTCGGATGTTGTGCATGTGGGGACTGTAAAGAAGGTCACACCCCGAAGCGTGGTGCTCTCCACCGGCACCAAGCCCGTTTCGCTGAAGCTGGAGAATGTCCGCCTGTTGTCCCCGGAAGAGCTCCGGCAATGGAAAGCAGATAACCTCAGGGAGCATTCGAGAGATATATCCTTCATAATTCCAAAAGGCGCGGACCCGGAGATCATCCGCGGGATCATAGCTGCTGACAGGAACGTTATCTCAGTCCGGTTAATAGATACTTATACATGCGCTAAAAGCGAAACCGGACCAAGCGTAACCTATCGCATAGGCATAATCGGGGATGCAAATGCCACGGTTGTGAACAATGAAATCACAGCACTGCTCACAGGCATAGGCTGCAGGATCAGAGGATAGGAGAGGATAGGAGCTATTGCCTGACTTCCAGACTATTTAAGTCCTGATGGCTCACATTTATACGATGTGCCGGGAAAAACGTTATCAAGCACTTATGCTTACACTAAATCTGTGATAATTTGAACAGAGAACCCATAAACCCACAAAAATATATCAGGTTCCTTAAGATAGGCATATTCTTTACTGCCCTTTTCGGTATGTACCTGGGAATCCAGGGGCTCTACTTGATGCTCGTGGAAAGGAATTTCATCACCGGAGCCTCCCTTTTCCTTGCAGGCCTCCTTATAGCTCCCCCACCTATTGGTATCTCCAGGATGGTAAAGGAACAGTTCGGTATCGATCTCTCCATACCGGTAAGAATGGTGGCTACAACCCTGCTCCTTTTCATAGCATGGTTGAGCCTGTAAAAGGAACAGTTACCTTACCCTGCTTACGAGGTCTTCGAGGGCGGCTTTGGGATCCTTGGCCCTGACAATACCCGATGCCAGCAGCACGCCCACCGAACCCAGCTCAAGGGCTGCCTCAAGGTCCTCCCCTTTTGATATGCCTGCACCGCACAGGACGTTGACTGACGGGTTCACTCTCCTGACCGCATCCACTGATCCTGTGACCACCTGCGGATCGGCTTTTGACACCGGGATGCCGCTGCCGATAAGCTCGGGGGGTTCCACAGCGACATAATCAGGGCCCAGGGCTGCGGCTGCTGCGGAGGTTGCCACATTGTTAGTGCATACTATGCTTGCCAGACCTGTCTCCCGTGCCTTGCTTACCGACGCATCGATGTTTGCAAGCGTCAGGCGGTATTCGGAGTGGTTGATCAGAGTGCCGACTGCTCCCGCATCCTTAATGCACTGAGCAAAAGCATGCCCTGTAAAGCTTCCTGCACCCACGCTGTCCAGATGCTGCGCATAAACAGGAATATCCACCTGGGAGGAGACCCTGTAAATATCGCAGAACTGGGGTGCTACTGCAATATCTATGCCGGAATCGTCCGCAACTTCCCTGCATGAGCGTGCTATCCTCACAGCACCTTCTCCTGTACTCTCAAGGAAGGTCTTCAGGTTCAAAACTATTAATGTCGAACTCATGTAATCTCTCCGGAGAGAGATAATACCTCAAAATAGAAAAAAGCGTGTGTTGTTATGTAACACACGCGGGATTGTATGCTCAGAAGTCTGTCATTACCCTGAACTGGTCGATCTCAGGGTTGTTGAGGCCTTCAATGAACTTCTCGGCGACTTGTCTTACATCCTTGGCGTTGGTGATTGCCCTGCCTACCACAAGGATGTCTGCGCCTGCCTTGAGTGCATCGGGCATTGTATCGATGCGGATACCGCCGGCCACTGCCACAAGGATCTTTGGGGAGAGGGCCTTGATGCTCTGGATGTTGCCCCATGCATGCTCGGTGTGCTCGATGTCGATGGCACGGTGCAGTTCCACAACGTCAGGCAGTTCCTTGAGCTGTTTGAGCACTGCCACAGGGTCCGGGCAGTTCAGGGTGTCCATGACAGCATATATTCCGGTCTTGTGAGCTTCCTCGATAGCCTTGTTGAGGGTTGCCACAGGTGCCAGTGCCGAGACCACTATGGCGTCTGCGGTTGCATCTGCAACCATGCGGGCCTCGAGGTTACCGGTGTCCAGGGTCTTGAGGTCGGCAACGATGAACGCATCCGGGCGGACTTCCCTGAGCCTTGAGATGACGTCGACACCATAGCGCTTGATGAGAGGCGTGCCTGCTTCCAGTATTACGTGGTCGCTCTTTGGCAGCTGGTTCACGACGCTGAGGATTGCCTCGATATTGGGGTTATCCAGTGCAACCTGCAGGTATGGCGGATTCCAGAGCCTTGTGACCTTGAATCCCATTATTGCGTGTCCCATCCTGTCCTTCTCCTTGAGCACTGTGCCTGCATCCGGGAATCCTTCCAGGGCGCGCTTCACGGCCAGCTTGGTTGCCCCGTAGTTGTACCTGTATATCCTGTTGTAGTCCTTGGCCTCAGGGTGGATGAAAACGCTTGCAACGACAACGATGTCCTCGATGTCCATCTCGCCGAACACGCCCTCCTCAAGGGCGTCGGCCACTGCCTTTGCCACAGCGGCCTGTGCAGGGCCGAAGATCTGGGCTGCCTGGTCCATGTTCTTAACAGTGACCTTCGGGACTATGAGCGTCGCAGGTTTTGTTGGAAGGTTGGGACGTATGACTGAGAGCAGAGGGGTGTGTCCTACTGACAGCTGTGTTAAGCCGTTTGCAAATGCCTGACCTACAGGACCGTTCTTGTTACCGATCATGAGGTCAACGTGCGCGAGTTCTGGTGCCTCGCCAATTAGAGCTTCTCCGATTAAGAACATCAATTCACCTACATAGATAAATGGGATCTATCGTACCCGTGCAGAACCGGCACTTTTTATATGACAGTTGCGGCACAAGGCATGTTATGCGTGCAATATATAGTATTATAATAAATACCTTCTTCAAAAAGGATATGCTTTTCAGACAGAAACTACCGATCCAGGTTACAATATTCGTGGGCAGATGGCTTTAAGCCTGCATTCCTCGCATCTGGGAGACGTCGGACGGCATATGCTCTGACCGAAAAGCACCATCAGGCCGTTAACATCTTTCCACGCATCCTTTGGGACCACTTTCTCAAGTTCCTTCTCCGTTTCATCCGGCCCGGAGGTTTTTACCAGACCCAGCCGGTTCGAGATCCTGTGCACGTGAGTATCCACTGCTATGACATCCTGCTCGTAGGCATAGCCAAGCACGCAGTTGGCAGTCTTTCGCCCCACACCGGGCAAGCGGAGCAGTTCTTCCATGCTGTTGGGAACAACACCCCCATAGTCCTGCAGTATGATGCGGGATATCTCGACAATGCGCCGGGCTTTGACCCTGTAGAAGCCCACATCCCTGATCAGGGCCTGTATATCCTCGGCATCGGCTTCCGCCATCTTCCGGGGAGTGTCATAGACTGCAAAGAGCCTCTTTGTCGCCGGAATGGTCACCTCATCGCGTGTCCGCTGGGAAAGCACCGTGGATACCAGCATATAGAAGGGGTCCCTGCAGGTATGGGAATAGCCCCCCGGATACATCTCCCTGAGACAGGAAATAAGTTCGTCGGCAAACATCAGGGATTGTAGATTAGCAAATTATAAACCGTTTTCTGTAATATTGCCTGAGAGACACTGCCAGGGACACATAGTTCAGTATCTAAAGGCATGTATTTTATACTAGGGGACCTTATTTTTATTCATGGGAGTGAATAAATTATATACTTACGCATTATCTATTGTTCTTTTTATTGCAGCCGCTTCGTTGCTGTATACTCAGGAAATGCAGGCATTAACCCTGATGGGCAGTGCCTCAGCACAGAACACCAGTGAAGGCACAGAACTTACAATATATTCCCAGAACATTGCACTCGTAAGGGAAAGTATAACGGTGGACCTTCAGGAAGGTATCAACGTTGTCAATATAACAGGCGTTGCTTCCCGGATAGATCCGGGTTCGGTCATCCTTGAAGACACAGAGCAGAATGGAACTTACATTATAGAGCAGCAGTTCAGTACTGATAACGCCACCGTCACCAGGCTGTTGCAAAATAGCCTGGGCAGGGAGATCACTGTCACAGACGAGGCAGGCAGCTCCTATACGGGAATACTGCTAAGCCATGAGAACGGCAGGATAGTCATCGATAGTTCCGGGAACATCATCACATTCATGGATCCCTCAAGAATAGAGTTCGAAGCCAGTGGAGATATCCTTGCAGGGCCTGCACTCACCTGGCAGATATACTCCCCGGAGGCAGGAAGCAGGACACTGCTGATGTCCTACCTGACAGAGGATATTAACTGGGAGGCCAACTACATTGTGAGGCTCACGGACAATGAGAGCCAGGCCAGCATTGACGGGTGGGCCACCATAGATAACCAGGCAGGCACCGGCTTCAATGACGCCAGGATCAAACTGATCGCAGGGGACGTGCGCAGGGTGTCCGGAGGTGCCGATCCCGAATATGCCACCGACCAAGCAGTAAGCGAGCAGGCACCGGAGCAATTCAATGAGGAGTCGCTGTTCGAATATCACATATATACCCTGAACAGGACCACAAGTCTGGAGGACGGCGAGACTAAACAGATATCGCTGCTGTCCGAAAGAGACGTGCCTGTGGAAAGGGAGTATCTTTTTGAGAGCAGTATAAGTGACAGGATAAAGGTTATGATGAGCACTGAGAACACAGAATCCAACGGGCTTGGGATACCCCTTCCGGGAGGTATAGTCAGCACCTATGCGGAGGATTCCGACGGGATGCTGCAGTTTGTCGGAGAGGATGAGATAAGACACACGGCCATAGGACAGGAAGTGCGCATGTTCGTAGGATATGCTTTTGATATTACCGGGGAGAAGACCCAGACAGACTTCCAGAGCCTGGGTGAATCCGCAGAGCGGAGAAGTTACAGCATAAATCTCACGAACCAGAAGCCAGAGGATGTGAATGTCACTGTGGTCGAGAACATATACGGGGACTGGGAAATAACCAACTCCTCACACAACTATACGAAAGTGGACGCATTCACCGCCGAGTTTGACGTGGATGTCCCGGCAGACGGAGAGGAGACACTGACATACACAGTGGAGGTACGCTATCAGCAGGCGATCCCTTACTGAGGATCAGACTTAGAGGATTCGGTAGCAGCTATATGCGAGGGAGTGTAGGAAGGAAATGATACATGTACCGCAGTACCGCTTCCCTCTGCACTCTCGATCCAGATCTTCCCGCCATGTACTTCAGCAATCGTCTTACTGACGTAAAGCCCCAACCCGCTGCCCCCGTACTTTCTTGTCATTGAGCTGTCCACCTGATAGAAGGGGTTGAATATATTAGTGAACTCAGCAGGGGGAATGCCTATACCCTTATCTGTTATCACGACATGCACGTCGCCCTTGTCCCTGAAAGCTGATACATCGATAAAGCCTTCATTCCTGCTGAACTTGATAGCATTGTCAAGAAGGGACCTGAAGAGGTAAGGGATATATTCCACGTCGCCCCTGATGAGGGGAAGATCTTTTTCAAAATTGCGGAACATCCTTATCTTCTTGTCTGCCGCCTTGAAACTGAAGTAGTCCATGACCTTTTTCAATGCATCCTCTATACGGAGGGGGTCAAACCTGTAGCTTACTTTGCCGGACCTGACGATACTTATGTAGATGAGGGAATCAAGCAGGAAACTCAGGTGATCGTACTTGTCAAGGACTATCTGCATGGCGTTCCTTTGTTTTTCGTTCAGGGGGCCCAGCACCTCATCGTGCACAAGTTCACTGTAACCTTTTATGGATATGAGGGGAGTCTTCAGTTCATGGCTGAGGTTTGAGATGAACTCATCCTTCATCCGGTCCAGGGACTGAAGTGACTCATTGGCCTTTGCCAGGTCATCGATATATCTGCGGATAGACTCCTGGGCTTTCTTACGTTCGCTTATATCACGGCTCACGCCCAGGAAGAACCTGAACTGGCCTTTTTCGTCGAACACAGGACGTGCAATTGACTCTGTCCAGATCCGGTGACCATCCTTGTGGAATTGTTCCACCTCCAGGACCTCCGTACGGTTGTTCTTGCCGGTTTTCCGGAAATCCTCAAAAAAAGCATCTATTGCAAGCCTGATCCTGGAAATGCTGTCCTGAGGGAAGATCTCAACGAGACTCTGGCCCATCACTTTTTCAGGCGTATAGCCCCTCAGTTTAAGGACAGACGGGCTGACATACAGGAACCTGCCCTCCCTGTCCATGGTCCAGATGACATCACTGGCATTCTCTGCAAGCAGGCGGAACTTTTCCTCGCTTTCCCGAAGGGTCTGCTCAGCCCTCCTTCTTTCAGTAATATCACGCCCGCTGCTTAGAATTGCAGGCCTTCCATCATATTCAATCAGCTTGACACTCATCTCCACCGGAACCCGGCAACCGTCTTTCCTGAGGCATTCGGTCTCAAACACTACATGCCCTTTTTCTATGACAGCTGCAAAGTCTTCCTTGCACTTGTGCAAATGCTCAGGCGGGACCAGATGGGATTTCGAGAAATGCAAAAGCTCTTCCTTGCTGTACAGGAGCAGATCGCACAGAGAAGGGTTCACCTCCAGGATAGTGCAGTTCATATCAAGTATCATTATAGGATCTACGGAATTCTCGAAAAGGGCCCTGAACTTCTCCTCTGAAGTCTTTATCTTTTGTTCTGCGCTCCTCTGATCGGTGACATCCGTACCGGAACAGAGGATGGTTGCGATCATACCCGAGCTATCAATGATAAAGGAGTTACGCCAGCATATCAGCCTTTTTTGCCCGGTCCTGGTAACAACATGGCCCTCGAAACTTTCAGGATTACCCGGAACGTCCGTCCCCGCCCTCGCAAACAGGGACTCGGTAAGAACCCGCTCTTCGGGAGGAATGACACGTTCCAGCCAGTCTGATCCGATAAGTTCCCCTTCAGCATAACCAAGCACTTCATTGCATCTTGAGTTGGAAAGGGTGACTTTGTGGCCCGCATCTATGGCAACGATCATGCTGCCTGCAATATCGAGATACTGCTTTGTTTTCCGGCTCTCTGCAGCCAGTTCATCGTAGAGCAGTTTGTTCTTTAACAGGGTCCTTACACGTGTCAGGACTTCAAACCTGTCAACAGGCTTTGTGAGGAACTCGTCGGCACCGGCCTTGATACCCTCCAGCCGGTCATCCCTGGAAGAGAGAGATGTGACCATTATGACCGGAATGAAGCAGGTTTCCTTTGAGGACCTCATCCTGCTGCATACTTCATAGCCGCTCATGCCCGGCATCATGACATCAAGAATTACAAGGTCGGGTCTTTCAGAGTCAATGATATCAAGGGCCTCTTCCCCGCTGTAGGCAGCCTTCACTTCGTAATCAGCCATAAGTTGGGCTTCGATTAACCTGACGTTAAGGACGTCGTCGTCGACAACGAGTATTTTCGATCTGTTTTTATCGCTCATGCTGCGTACCGGTTGTTTCTGCCCTCGGGCCTTGAATGTAGTATTATAGCGATGCATTATATATAATAAATTTTCCTTTGCCGAAATAATTAAATTCAGGGCAGGAAATCAAATGTTCTTTCTGATAATTCAGTACAAAAACATCGGACCTGGCCTGCTGCGGGCATAGGTTCTTAAACGGGCAGGACAATGGAGGGTTTTATGTTTGAGCAGCTCATGATCCCCGTATCCGCCTATGCATACATGAGCCTCTTTATCACAAGTTTCCTGGCATCAACTGTTCTTCCCATAGGTTCAGAAGCTCTTGTGATACTGCTTATAAGGTCCGGTTATGATCTTCCCGTAGTGGTCCTCGTAGCAACGACAGGAAATTACTTGGGAGCCTGCACAACGTATTACATAGGCCTTAAAGGACGAACAGGGGTCATAGAGAAATACCTGTCCATTTCAAGGAAGGATCTCGAGAAGGCAGACAGATGGTTTACGAGATATGGCTCGTATGCCCTGCTGTTTACCTGGGTGCCTCTCATAGGCGATGCCATTACAGCATCAGGAGGGCTCCTAAAGCTTAATTTCAGGATATTCTCCATTTATGTTTTTATCGGGAAGTTCGCACGTTACTTGGTGCTGGCGTATATTGCCGCAGGCATATAAGCCGGTGACCAGATACCAATACATCAGACTTCAGGATACCGCCTTTCGGGATACTACCTGAGCCAGTTGTTTTTACACAGGAACATTAGATAGGCTTAAATACCCGGGTATCAATATATCCTTAAATATATAATAGATGTTAATAACAATGGACTGGATATATCATGACCACGTTCGACATAGACCAAAAAGAGCTTGTAAAAAACTCTGTGCTGATACCGGTTGCATTCGTGGCCGGAACGCTGATAGCGATACTGGCCTACAGTTACCTGCCTCAGGAAATAGCCCTTATGTCAGTGATCAGCGGCGCAGTGCTTATATCGCTCATCACCTATGCCCTTGTAAGGACAAGGTCCAACTGAACTCTGCATCACTTTCGATGCGATAATTATATAGCCTTGCATATCCATTTACACCTCTTGTCCATGGGCTCGTGGTCTAGCTGGTCATGACGTCGCCTTCACACGGCGGAGGTCCGGAGTTCGAATCTCCGCGGGCCCACTCTTGTTTTATACATTTTCATTGTTACCAGTTCATCCCTTTTGCGGTATCGTGCGCAGCGAGATGCCTCGAACCGTGCTCCAGAAACAGGATCTGGGTTCTGGATCTCCGCGGGGCCATCATCTATTTACCTTTCCGATGTTGGTACTACTTGGTTAACCGAAGTAAAGTCCCGGACACGCCTTGACAGGGCGGCGGGATGGTATTGTCTGAACGGGAATTGGCCCGTTCAGTAAAATACCATATAGATCGCACCTGTGAGAAGGAGGCTGGACACACCCATGATCGCTCCGCCGATAGTATATGTCTTCAGCACTTCGGGAGTCTCCATCTCTGCAAAATCGGCCAATATCCAGAAGTACGGGTCGTTGAAATGGGATATAAGGAATGTTCCCGAAGCCATTGAGAACAGAACGATCTCGGCAGGCAAGGCCAGTTCCGGCATAATAGGTATCACGAGCGCGGATGCGATGAACAGCGTCACCATTCTTGAACCCTGGACAGTCTGCACAGCTGCAGCAATAAGGAATGGTATAAGCAATGCGGGTATGCTTGATTCTAAGAGTGTGTCCCCGAGTGCCTCGCCTACACCTGCAAGTGCTAAAGCAGCCCCAAGCGCACCTCCCCCACAGATATCCAGCAGTACTAATCCTGCCCTGCGTATTCCCTTTTCCACCCATGCCCTTATATCAGGAGATGTATGGCTCCGGGTAAAAAGTACCATTGCAAGTATGGCGCCTGCCAGAAGGGCCATGCTTTCATGGCCAACGAACTCGATGATCGGGACGTTTGTAAACAGGCGTGCGACAATGAGCACGACAGGAACGACAATAGGTGTGTAAGAGGCAGTCCTGAATACTGCTATCTCTTTCTCATCCGTCGTATACCCGTTGACAGCGTTTTGTATATGATCGGTGCTTATACTGAACCCATAATATTTTGCAGCATACAGGTAACCTGCTAACATTGCTACAATGGCGATAACAGATCCTATCATTAATACCTTGATTACCCCTACCTCCGCAGGCCCCATTTGATTTACAAAGGCGTAGATACCTGGTGAAGGGTACAGGAGACCGAAAGATGCCATTGTCGCAAGCGCAAGAACAACTTCAGTAAGCCCCTTTGGAAACCCATACCTAGTACTCATGTCTTTAGCAACTGGAAGGAATATGATGAAAGCCAGTATCAGGCACATCATGGGGACCGCAAAGGCAAATCCGAGCAGGCCGATTGCCAGTATGGGTTTCTTGAAGAGCTTTGTAATATCCCTGGCTATCAGTGCAGTCGCCCCGCTCTTATGCAGTATCACGCCTATTATGCTTCCAGAGGTAACTGTAATAGCATATTGTGAGAAAATGTTACTCATGCCCGCGGTTACTGTTTCAATTATCGCTTCGGTTTCACCCGCAAGGAATCCCACCAGAACAGACCCTGCTATCAGACTGATAAATGGATGGACCCTTAACCGCGCAGTAAGAACCAGTATGAAAACCAGCGCTACAAGGAAAATGAGCATCGGGTTCATTTACTCTTCCTTCCTATGTTGCGTTATTATATTCCCGTCTGGCCCGACTAGACCCGGATTTGCATTTCTCACTGCATACATCATGCAAATCTGAAAGATAAGCACAGCTATTAACAGCAGATTTTTTTTGAGATACATAACCACCACACTCTTTTACAGAATAAGTAAGGGCTTAAGATGATTATTAATTTTTCTAACAAACGTCCCTAACACTACATCCTTAGTTATTATAAGAAAATTAGATCAAATTGAATGACCTTTTACAGACGGAAGAAAAAACCTGTCAGTCAGTGAGTATCTTCACACCATGGGCTTCTCCATTACTCACTGCATCCTCGTTTTCCGGCTGCACCTTATTTCAGGTAACGGGCCCTTCCAACAATCGTGGTGCCCTGTACGGGGCCAGTCAGAATCCAGGAGACTCTTTCTACTGTCATGACATTGAGATGCCATTTACGACTACTCATAGCAGAAGCCCTCCTGAAACACTTATACCGGTGTCAGCCCGGGAATAAAGGATTTTTACAGGATCACTAATGAGTATAATCAATTAATCGTATCGAATCGCCAATCTTCTTTTCAATTGCCGTTCTCATCTGTCCGGCATGCGGACAGGCAAAACCGATAGGATTTCCTCGCGTGATACATGAAGCAAGAACAATCGTGTCAGCTCCGCGCCTGACCATTTCAGCAGCCCTCCAGACCGCTTTCTTTCCCGGGCAACCGCCGCATGAGACAACACCGATCACTTCTATCTCATCCTCGACGCCTTCGAATGCAAGCTTTTTCTCCTTCATAACCATCAAATCCGTTGTTGCGGGACATATGTCCTCTGTCTGCATACACCTGATCAACCCTGCTTTCATAATTCCGCCTCTTTCACATTTATAAATACACTTTCCGCCAGCAAAACTGAAGTGTCCGGCATGCCGGCATTTTCAGATCTCAACGAAGACCTTTGCAAGGGATTCACCTTTAACATGAATAGAGAATTGGTAAAGATATCCAAAAGGCACCGTATAAACGCTTATGCCTTTGCTCCTCAGTTTCTCTTCAATCGATACGATAACTTCCATTGCGAACTCCGGTGATGATTTGCTGGATGACAGATGAGCAAAGGAATGTAATACGATCTTGTCCTTATTCACCTTATTGAGATACCATTTGATGTTCCCCACTGCGCTTTTGACGATCTTGCTCTTTCTTTCCTCGTCTTCCGATTCGGCATGTATGAAAACGACAGCAGTGTTCTCTATCCTCTCTTCGATCTCGACATCCTCCACGCTTTCAATTGTCTTGCAATGAGTATCAAACCAAAAATATTCCACATCGAATAGTAGCAGTTTCATATGCCCCGCTCCTTATAAACATCAGTCGTTATGGCGTATCTCCTTCTCCCCGGTTCACCAAGCAGTCATATTGCAAGAATAAGGAGCGGGCTTCTTTCATATATACATATTCTGCATGCTATATTCATGGCATTACTATTGTCGAAGGCATTGATAAGTTCCGTATCAGTGTTTCCTCTGGCGCGGACTCAGGGAACCGGAGCCTGGCGGATATCCTCAAAAGGCTTAATATTGGTTAAGGACAAAGCCTGAAGAGACAATGCAGTGCTTTAAAACTATCGAATATCTCAAAAACTCATATGGCGAGCGCATTAGCCAGATAGCTGATCAAAGAAGGTCTGGAAAGAAACTAGTCGGCACTTTCTGCCTCTTCGTACCTGACGAGATCATTTTTGCAGCCGGAGCTGACCGTGTAATACTCTGCGGAGGCAAGAATGACACCGTATCGATAGCAGAGCAGTATCTGCCAAGAAACATCTGCCCGCTTGTCAAGTCTTCTTTCGGCTCAATTGTCAATAATGGCTGCTCAGGCATAAGATCCTGTTCTCACTTCAGTATGGTGGATATGATCGTAGCCGAGAATACCTGTGACAGTAAGAAGAAGATGTATGAACTGCTTGGGGAGTATGTTCCAACCTATGTAATTGACCTTCCCCAAAAGCCTGACACTCCTGAAGCCCTGAAGTATTTCTTATCCGAGCTCGAAAAATTCAGAGGTGTTATGGAACAGCTTACAGGCAACAAAGTGACTACCGAAGGATTAAGGCAGGAGATCAGATCCTCGAATGAGACAAGACGGCTATTTCACAGGCTCTATGAACTACGTAAAGAGGATCCAAGCCCCATAAGTGGCTCCCAGGTGCTGAAAATCCTTCAAAAGCAGTATTTCTTATCGCCCGATAAGCTTAAGGAATACCTGCGAATGCTTATCGAAGAAGTGGAGAGCGTCGAGCCCGGGCAGGTCCGTAAGCCCAGGATAATGGTCTCAGGCTGCCCAATGCCAGGAGGTAACACGAAAGTGACCGATATCATAGAGAGCAGAGGCGGCGTCATTGTTGCGGAGGAAAGTTGTACCGGTACAAGGTCTTTCTGGTACCTGGTAGACGAGGATAAGGATCCGATGACCGCACTGGCCGAAAGGTACATAAAAATACCATGCTCCTGCATGAGCCCCAACGACAGGCGCATAGATAATATCCTCGAACTTGCCAGAGAGTTCAGGGTCGATGGCGTGATCCACTATACACTGCAGTTCTGCCACGGGTACAACATCGAAAAGCAGAAGGTACAGAAGGCCCTGAAGGAAGCCGGGATCCCAATGCTCTCTATTGAAACGGATTACAGTGACTCTGACGTTGAGCAAATCGGACTTCGTGTAGATGCATTCATGGAGATGATCTCCTGATCTCGGTGGGAATTGATGCAGGTTCCGCTACGACCAAGGCGGTGCTTGTCAAGGAGGACAGCAGCATCGTTCAATCCATCCGGTCCACTGAATTTGATTTTGTTTCTGCTGCAGAAAAGGCATACGAAGATGTGCTTGGAAGCGCCGGAATTGGAAGAGAAGAGGTGGATCACGTATATTCAACGGGATATGGCAGGAACAGCATAAGATTTGCCGACAGGTCCATCAGTGAGATAACTGCCCATGCAAAGGGCGTACATCACCTATACCCGGAAGTAGAAGGCATAATAGATATTGGAGGCCAGGACTGTAAGGTAATAGCGGTCAGCAAAGGGAAAGTAACTGATTTCCTGATGAACGACAAATGCGCTGCTGGCACAGGTAAATTCCTGGAGTATACTGCAAGGGCGCTCGAAGTGCCAATAGAGGAACTTGCAAGGATGGCGCTTGCTTCAAGATCACCTGCAGGCATAAGCAGCATGTGCACCGTTTTTGCGGAATCGGAAGTGATATCGCTGCGTGCAAAAGGCTATTCAAAAGAGGATATCGCAGCCGGGCTTGTTGAGAGCATTGCCAGGAGGGTTGCTGTCATGGCCCGGCAAGTGGGGCTTAAAAGAAATGTGGCCTTTGTGGGAGGAGTGGCAAAGAATGCAGGTATCAAAGCAGCACTTGAGAAAGAGCTGGGCATATCACTTAATGTGCCTCCTGAACCTCAGGTCACTGGAGCATTGGGGGCAGCACTGTACAGAATCGATTGAAGGGAGTTTTATGCTGCGCAACGTTCAGAAAGAACTGATATCAGAGCATAATAAGAAAAAGAAAAGGCAAGGAGAGATCATCCCTCTCCTTTCTGCATGAGCTCTATGATACTTTCCAGCTCACTAACTATGTATTCCGCCTGTTCTGAAGACAATCTGTTCCTTGGGAGATATTGTTCCTGGATAGATCCGATTATCTTCTCAAGTCTCTGGGTGCTCTTTTCGTAGTCTTCCTTCTCGATCATTATAATTGCGTTATTGAGATTTGCCGCAAGAGAGTTCTTGGTACCCGTGTCAACACCTTCCAAACTGCAGATGTAACTCTGAAGGTCTTTGAGTCTTTCAGACGGGTTGTTCGCAGGCTCTTCAGGCAAGATGCTGAATTTAACTGAAACCGAGGAGAAATCCGGTTTTATACCGTTGCCTGTGTTGAGCATCACTCTTGCACTATATTCTCCTGCATCGAGGCTGCTTGTGTCCATGGAGACATTGTATGCGTAGATGCGCGCAGAGCCACCGGCCCCGTTATTTGCAGCGTACCCATAACCATAACCGAAGTTGTATCCATAACCATAGCCATAGTCATAACCATAACCATAGCCATAACCGAAATCCGATGATGACGGGACTGATATTGGGTCGATGGTCACTCCCGGACTATCAGAGAGAATGGTCCCGTTGGGCGCAAAAACGACACTTCGCACGATTCCGTCATTATCATAGAGCAACAATGAGAAGTCCTTCATCGGAACGTACCTGTCCATCCCCGTTATGTCTGCTGTAACAGTGAATGTGATCTCTTCACCCTGAACGGGTGTGTTGTTGTCTATATTCAGTCTGATCTGCACTGCAGTTGCAGGTCCGGACAAAACGAGCATTATCACTATTGCCACAGTCACCGCAACGCTTGCGTATCTCATATTCAGTAATCCTTTTCCATCCATTTTCTCATACTCCTTTTTTACCAGCTTGAATTCGTAGATCCTGATGACATCTTCGTATTCCACGGAGAAGCCCCTTTGACTCCCATATCCCCATATTATGCAATAAGCAGGAATTCCTCTTTCTTGATATATTCCTCAAGCTTCGGAACTGATCCTTATAATAGAGCTGTTCATTCATACTGGCACCGCCGCACTTTAATCAATATGTCCCTAACGAAATCCAGAGTCGCTGAACTTCTCCGCTGTAGTCGGCCGGAACTGCAGCCGATACGGCGAATTGATGCTCTTTACAATTAACGTTTGTATGTACCTTTTATGCACACGTATAAGAAATCCATGTTCATAAAAAGAGGAGGGTATGTTCTTAAATTCCACAAATAATCCCTGCTGGTCAAAGAAAGACCAAAGTCAATGGCACTAACACATTTTTCTTAGTGGCATTCATATGTTCAAGCATATTGAACACCCTTGAACGGCAGACCCCTGTACGTGTCTGGAAGCCAGACCGGGAAACTCCCGAGCCCAGGGGCTGCCAGGCAGGCATTATTATCCATTTTTAACATCAGGTTCGTTCCTCTTGCATTAATCATCTTATTTATTCTTCATATTATATATTTAATTGGCAATATGCACTTCCAATATTTAGCATTATTCCTTAGAAATGATGTTACTCATGAGTGATCTTAAGCAGTGTGCCGGAAAAAACGACGGCTCTTCTATGATCAGCACATTATGCATGCTCCGGGAATAAAAGAGGGATTCGGCATGTCATTCCGGCCTTAAAGAAATACGTGGACAATGAGCCTTTGCACTGCCTGGACTTTGTCAGCTCATGTCCCGGGAGAAGTATCTGGAGTAAAGCTTGTGACCGTAATATCAGGTACTTTAAAGAAGTTGTTTTTGGAACCTGGATATTATGGCATTTACAACTGTAGTCTTTCAGTTCCTTCTCCGGATACCTGGTTCCTTTTTTCCGTTCTCGTGAACAGTTTCCTTCTGGCAATGTAGACTACTACCGGTACTGGCAATAAGAGCAGTAAGTAGTAATTGTCTGGAGGATTATAGATACCATCTTCTCCGGACACTTTTGTCACGACAATATTCTCGCCCTCTCTGAACTTAACGGTTATCAGGTATTGCCCATCACCCTGGTAGAAGTCCTCGTAGGGTATCTCGATACTATTTTCGGTTCCTGATATCGGGTATGACCTGTCAAGGAAGGTCCTTGACCCGAGAGGGCTCAGTAATCTAATGGATACTTGTGCATCATCCTTCCACGACTCCCCATTAATACCCGGACCTTTTAATATCAGGCCCAGTTTTATTCCCGACTCCGTTTCTTCCACGTACAGGGGAATACCGCTCACGGGAGGGTTTATGGGAGCCTGGATCCTGATCGCATTGCTTAAGCTTTCAGTGCCATATTTAGTACTGACAACAGCCCTCAGTTCGTTATCGCCGGCTTCTTTGGAGTTCAGTTCGAAGCTGTGTACCAGCGTCTCCCCGGGAGCCAGGCTTCCGAAAATGCTGATGCTTCCCACTTCGTCTTCACCAAGATACAGGTCTATAGACCCGCTACCGTCCCCTGGATAGGGTTTCTGTCCATCGTTGAATATTGTCACTTTGACTACTGCAGGCTCATAAGCCCTTATCTTTGGAAGATCGATCGACTTGACCTTCAGGACAGGCACGTTCGCTTTTTCGTCAGCAACCCATATGTCCGACAGGCTCAGCATTTTATCAGTTATCTTGTCTACAGTCAGCCTCACCGCAGGCACACCCGAGGCGTTCTTCAAAAATATGATCTGCCCCGCTGATACATTCGCAAGTGCATACCTATATGTCTGCTCCCCGTCTACAAGTGCAAGGTTCGGAGAAGGCGTATCTGAGTACTGTATCCGGAAACCGTTCCCTGTTGGTAAAGTCATACCTCTCTCAAGCGACATGGAACTTTGGTATGAGGAGATCCCTGAAAGTCCAAGCGGCTTGGACATCAGTCCCCTTATTTCCTGCTGGGTGAGGGCACGGTCATAGATGCGCACTTCATCGACAGTTCCCTCAAAGAATGTTGCTGAACCGTGTTTGGAGGTCCCGATCAACAGATTATGGCTCCCGTAGTCTTTCCATATACTGTCTTCGCCAATCTTTTCTTCTCCTGCGAGTTCTCCGTTGATGTACAAGAGGATTCTATTCTCAGAGGGTTTGTATACGCCTGCCACATGGATCCATTCGTCTTTAATCTCTGCTACATCCGCAGTGACGGTATATGTGGGACCATCCTTGTTATTCATTCTGCCTGTACTGAAGCCGATTTTCGTGTCCGATTGCCATATAATGCGCCAGTTATAGTGACACAGGACATACTTTGTGCTGTCCCGGATTCCTGTGGATTTCACCCATAATGAAAATGTATGGTCGCCCTCTTCAAATTTATCTTTCGTGTTAGGTACCTCTATATAATCCGTCAGCCCGTCTAACCGAAGAGCATAGTTTTCCATGCCTTTTATCCATTCGGCTCCATAGATAGTGGCATGATTGTTCCCCCCGCTGTAATCGTATGCTGCGAGATCTGCATTCTCGTCAAGCGGCAAATACAGTATAAGGTTTTCTTCTTTGACCGGCTTAATCGCCGGAGCTTCAGAAATTATTCTGCCTGCCAGCAACTCGCTTAGTCTGATCTCGGGGTGTTCTGAAGTTATAAAGACATCATCGACCTGGAATACGAGATACTTGTCACCTTCTGACCTGAACTCTACAGGCTCGTTTGGTGCCAGTACTGCGGAATTGATCGTCTTGCCAGAGGAAGAGACTTTGATAAGTGCTTTACTGCCCTTTGCTTCCTCAAGACTCAGTTCATAAGGACCTATGGTCAAAGGCCCGCCCTTATTCACTGTTCCCTTACTGACGTAGAATTCTGCGTTTTCCACAGCAGGGTCTATGATTCTCATTTCATCAAAAGAGGACCTTGCAGCACCCTTGTCTTTGTCGCTCACGTATCCGGCTTCAAGCCTCACCCGGAGAGCGTTTATGTTCTCAGGCACTGTTATGAATGCGTGCTGCTTATCAGATGAAGGATTGAAAGTCTTAAGTGTGACCCAGCTTTTCCTCTCACTGTTATAGCCCCTTATCACTGCTTTAGTCTCGACTGCGTTGGTGCTTTTAACCCGTGCTGTAACAAGGAACATATCTCCTTCTTCTGCATCGAAACTTTCGCTTTCCATAACACCCTTGGCAGTAGAGGCGTACTTACTGGTTTCAAGCATCAAAGCATAGTTTCCTTCTTCCCCCCTGACCTGTACGACATTCCAGTCAGCGTTCGGCGTGGTCCAGTAAAGGGGCTTTCCAACGTTCCAGTCTTCAAAACCGGAATTTTGTATAAGGTCTTCTCCAAGATGATTTGCCGAAGCAAGCGGAGTTAATATCAGTATAGTGGCCAGTAAGATCAGGAATGAGTATCGCGTGGTTTTTGACAAATTATAACACCTTGGGCTTTTTTTTAAGAGGTAGTGGATCATACAGTGATATTTATATAATTAACAAAAGGTTTTTTAATTAATTTTCCCTAGCATAATAATTGTATAAATATAACAAATGATTTAAGTAGTTTTATATTTATAAAATCTGTTTACTCAAGCACCTGTTTTGTGAGATTTACAAATGATAACGTTCATACAGAAAAAAAGGGATTTATTACTGGAAATAACATCTAATTTACTTATTGTTGAAATCATACTGATCATACTCCACTACCTGACATCTTTTGTCGTCAGCATCTGGATCGATGTTCATTTGCTGATGGTTGCTACTGTTGCATGTGGTTTCGCCTGGTTTTTCATATATATACAGAAAGATGAGGAACACTTCAGGGAGATTACACAACCGCATATGAAAGGACTTTTTTTATTTTGTCTCCTGCTGGTTGTTCTCAGTGGATTAAGCTTTGATCTCATACAACAGAATCACTTTTTAAAATCGATCGAATCTTCAATTTCCTCTGTCCAACCCTATTTAATCGTATTTTTAATTGGAGCTGGCTTTTTAATGCTCCACTTTAAGAAGGAGAGTATCCCGGCAAAGGCCGGGCTTACTGAAGAAATCATGGAAATGCCGGCAAAGGGAAAGGCAAAAGGAGTTGGAAAATTAATTTATATGCTGACAGGCAGGGAGAATCTATGGTATAACGCGTTTCTGTTGGTCATTCTCACGCTGTTTTTTATTACCAGGTTGTACGATACTGATTTTATTAACGGCACAGATAATTACAATGTCCTGGGCATAAAGAACATGTATGAAAATGGGATGTCTGTCTACAGATACTCCCCGATAACTGACTTCCTGATGTTAAAAATTGTTACTTCTTTTGGTTTCGATTTTTTTACCATCAAAATACCTTTTATACTCTATAGTTTCATTACTTTAATTTTCATTTACTTAAGCTCTGGTCTGATAAACAGGAATCTGGCTTTAGTATCCTCTTTTTTGTATGTGATATCACCTTGGGCAATAATCCATGCACGCATTACTAGGGATTATTCCTTTGATCTTATGGTCGGTTCGATAGCCCTATACCTGTGTTTTGTCATCTACAGGAAAATTAGTGAAACAGAAAGCCCGAAAAAGATCTTATTGTATCTTCTTTTTTTCTCTTTCGTACCGCTATCCCTTGTATTTGTGTATCACAACATCCGTTCACAGACTATCGTTGTAGGTATATATGTCCTGTTCACTGCATTATACATCCTCAATCACCTTCTTAATAAGATAGTTGCAGGAGGCACGTTTTCAGGGATGCGGGCCATGACAGTATTACGTGCAAATATAAGAAGTGTGAACCTTGTTTACTGGGTTGCTGTTTATTCAGCGCTGCTGTCTGCATTGTTCCTCATCGAAAAGTTTCCCTTTGTGTTCGGGTTTAAGGACCTAGATTTTATTTACTTTGATTTCTTCTTCAATCCCCTGACAGACTCACCGTGGCAATGGTTCTATGGAGTGGACATAAAATCTCTTTTCTTCTATGGGATGTTCTTACTGGGCCTTTTCTCCTTTGATTCGAGCGAGGTGCCAAGAAAGTACCTGTTAATTCTGTTTTCTTCGTTTGTATTCGGGCTGGTTCTATACGGCCTTAAATATGAGACTCACCTTGAATATATTCCGGTAAGGTACCTGTATTTCCTGTTCCTTCCTTACATTATCATATTTGCCAATTCGGTCCTGAACCTGATTAAGCTGTTCAGTTCAAGACCTGAGAGAACAGTACTTATTATAACTCTGGTCCTTCTGATCAATCCAACCGCCCTGTTATATTCAGTGAACCCGGTCTTAGCGTACCAGAATGAAAAAATATCCAATGTCCAGGTTGACAATATTGGCATCGGGCGATTTAATCTATTGCAGGTTGTGGAATATCTGGAAGAAATGGGTATTAACGAAGATAACGTTCTTGTCCTTGACGGACGGTATGCGGAATTCATATTATATCTTGACAGACCCATGGACAACGGACGAAAATTAGTACGGCGCAGTTCCGACGGTACACTATACTACGACATATCCCGGAAGACCTATGTCCAGTCCACCTACTTTGGGTATTCGGAGCTCAATGAAGCAGTGGACGCTAATAAAAAAGGAATATATGTTTCGAGCGATAAAGTCATTCTCTCGGAAAACGGGCAGGAGGAAATGAAGTTATCAAGCAGGGATTTTCAGTTGTATGATGTCCATTTCCGCCATATCAACACCATCAATGGATTCCAGATATATTCATGGGATACTAGCTGAACAGGATCAGCCTTACTTTATTTATAACCCTTTCTCCTGCAAAAGACAATACGTAATAGCAGGATCCACAATTGACAAAACCGTAATGAATGCAATAGGTCCTGCAAAGCTTTCTTACTCTCTTGAAATCATTCAGCTTGAAGCTTGCCTCAATTTCCGATTTCAATACGAGCCTGTCAGTAGATTCTTCAATTTCAATATGTAATATCTCACCAGGATTGAAACTCCCATATTGATCACTACCGTTCTTCAGTCTCTGCTGATAGAACTCATTTGCTTTCAGCGCAAAAAGGTCTTGCTTTGCTTTCTTGGACCATGAGATTGCGCATGGGCTTATTCTGTATTTCACCAAGGGTTCAGGAATGTTAGATATTTTTTTCCCGCCGGAAAGTAAGATTAAGTAAAAATCATAGTCCTGCGCATAGACAAACTTCTCCCTGTATGTGAACCCTTCGTTTCTGAACATAATTGTCGGATGGCTTACGCAGTTGTGAAGGGATAGTTCTTTTTCTATTTCTTTTTCCTCCACGATAGGCCTGTGCCTTGAGACGGTATTCCCGCTCTCATCGATTTTGTCTGTCCCTGAGCCTGCCAAGAAAATGTGCTTTTGCTTTTCCAGGAATTGATACTGGATCTCAAAGCGGTCAGGTGAACAAATATCATCAGCATCTATTCTTGCAATGTACTTGCCCCTGGAGATCTTTATTCCTATGTTCAGGGACTTGGTCAGGCCAAGGTTTTCAGGGTTATTTATCACCTTGATCCTGTGATCGCTCTTTTCATACCTTTCAATTATCTTCAGGCTGCCATCCATGGAACAATCGTTGACTATTATCAGCTCGAAGTCCCGGAATGACTGGCCCAGGATGCTTCCGATACATTCGTCAAGGTGCTTTTCCCCATTGTATACGGACATCACGACTGATATTTCCGGTTCACTCATTTGTTATAAAACCCCAATCCACATTTTTTTCTCAGTTTCCACTCATATGACTTCTTGAAGGCTTCCCCAAAAGTCGTTTCAATAAAGGCTATACCGGTAAGCCGGAACCATGTCGAGAACAAATCACTGTCGTCATTTTTCAGTTTCATGGTCTCCAATCCTGAGTATCTCCAATGGAATTGATTATTGCTTATATTATATCCTATCTTCTTTGCCTTTGAGGCCGCATTCAATAGGAAATCAGGCTTATGTTCTAGCATTCTTATATTGAGCAGGTGGCTGAAATCGCCAAGCTTTAGCTTGTTCCTTTTGGCCCAGCAGAACCCGCCGTCAGGATTTTGATTATCTAGTAGTGCCTGATATGCAAAGCCCAAGGAATCCCTTATTTCGGCTTTTCTATGGTCCGAATAAAAAGCAGCCCTGCAAAGAAGATCCACAGCATCCAGGTCGTCACAGCTGCCTCCTCCTCCCTCATAATTGAACAAGCCGTCATAATTCTGTACCATGAGCGTCGAATCTATTATCCTGTCGATGTGATTGGGTTCGATTTTCAGATAGGTATAGAAGAAAATGAAGTGGTAAGCCCCAGCCATTTGATTATGGAGGGTTACCTTGTTTCCGAGATTCCAGTACCCGGTCCCAGGATCCTGGGACCGGTTCAGCAGAGAGATTATAGTATCAATATACTTTTTATTTTCAGTTTCACTCTCATAGATCATCGAGTTCAGTATGAACATTACGAGGTTGCTGACAAGCCACGGGTCTTTCCAGTTAAGCCCGTAGAACCACTTTCTCAGATATTCCTCATCCTTATACTTCTTCAGAAAAGCGTATTCATACTTCGCATTTTTGCCCAGTGCCGACAAGGCCAGTTGCGCAAAATCCGTCAGTTGCAAACAGATATACTCCTGATCATGGGAGGCATTGTTCTGAGGAATCGCGGTATTATCTATAAAGTAACCCGTTCTTTCATCCTGGAAGCTTTGTATGTAATTGGATACCCGGTCCTTATCTTCAAATGTATCCATCCCGTTGATCAGGTCCAGACACATGACCCCAAAGCAGGTAGAATAAAGATTGCTTATCCTGTTAGCAGGAGAATAACTGAAAGAGCCATCTTTAGAGTATAAACCCAAGACAAAATCCTTTACGTCCTTCATTTTACCTCCCCTATCTCACGTTTATAGTATACAGTCTGAAAGATTATGTTCATTGAGTGTATTATCAGCGTAACCCAGAAAACGCCTGTGAAACCTACCAGATTAATGGCAACTATGTCCAGGAATATATTCAGGATCCCGCCTATCATGGTAGTAACTGCAACGATCCGGGCAAATCCGGTTGCCACGATAAAACTCTGGGTCTGGAACACGCCCCATATTTTAGCCGGGATCAGAAAGCTTAAGATAAAAATCGCTATCAGCATTTCTTCGACGTAATATTCCGTTAAGAACTCCCTTATCACCAAAGGAAACATGAAATAGAACATTATTGCTATGAGGATCGATGACGGAATAATTATTTTCATAAATGAGGACAGTTTCGCTCTTACTCCGGAGTAGTCCTTTCTGGCAAAGCAGGCAGTTATGTCCGGTGCAATAACCTGTGCCAGTAAGGCAAAGGGCAGGAACATCAATTCAAATCCCTTGTTGATCAGTTCATAGTACCCTATCTCTTCAACATACCCGTAGTGTCCCAGAACCAGGATGTCCACTCTGGAGTACAGGAAATAAGCTATGCTGGATACTCCAATCACCAGGGAGTAGTTCAAAAGGGTCCTCATTATCTTTCCGTCAAACCGGACATGCAGGTTCCCATAGCTTGAGAACAGCACTATTGTCAGGATAACGTAGAACAGGCTTTGGGACACCAGAGCTCCTGCCAGGCCGTATTTGCCGATAAGGATGTATACGAAGAGCAGAGATGAAAAACCAACGGACAACGATATGATAGCCAGGTCCTTGAACCGTTTCAACCCGCGGAAGATCCCGTCATACAGAGAACTGATCGGTGCAAAGAACAACATCGGTAGCACATAAAGTACGTAAGCGTACTTATCTTCAAGCACATATTTTCCAAAAACTACGGTCAGGAGGGATATGGCTGTGGCCAGGACCACCAATATGACGGAGGAATTGAACAGAATCAACTCTAATTTCTTTTTATCAGTGGCATTGTATTCGGCAACGTATTTCGATGTCGCAGTTGAGATCCCGAAGTCGCCAAATATTATCAGCAGAAAGATGATTGTTAATACGTAGTTGTAAACACCGAAATCGTAAGGCGTAAGGAGTTTAGCGGATAATGCCAGGATGCTGAATGTGACAATTTGCTTCCCGAAAGTCTGTAGAGCCCTCCAGCCGAAGTTGTGGATCGTTTCCCGGTGCCTTGAATAGGTACGTTTTATCCTGTTCTTCATTTCAATCAAACTTTGGTGGCTCTATTTTCAGAAAAAGGTCATTACTTACAGTTCTTTTAGACTGGACTATCCGCCTTTGGTCCAGAGTGTCGGGCAGGTTTTTCAGGAAAAAGCCGACTGATCCGAGGAAAGCAAGAAAGATCTTCGGGCTCGTTTTCTTTACGGAATACCTCAGTGATTTCACAAACTGGAACGCAAACAATGAAGGAAGGCATATTATTAAGCTGCCTAACCGGTAGTTTTTTATCATGCTCCTCGCATGGCCTGAAAAAAAGAGCCTGAACCGGTTAGCATATGATTCTGCTGTTTGCGTCTTATTAATTCCCAGATGTATGGCATAGGATCCGGTGTACAGGTAGTTCTTAAATCCATACATCCATGCACGGGGCCCCACATCCATGTCATCGAGATTAAATGACTGGGACTCATCAAAACCGCCTATATAATCCCAGTTCTTCTTACTCACAAAGAAGCATCCTCCGGTAGCGGCTCCTATTGGGATTTGCTTTTTACAGTTTCGGATTTTTTCTACGTCTTGCGGCTTCAGATGGAGATTAGCTCCGTAAAAGGAAAAATAGATCCCGTAGTATTTCGTGTGCATAGTATCAATATCTGTGAAAAGGACCTGGATGAAACCTGTATCCTTCCCGCGCATACTCAGGAGCTTTCCAAGTATGTCCTGGTCGGTCAGCAGTATGTCATTGTCCAGTGAGAGTACGTACTCGCCGTTTGCTTCCCGGAATCCTATGTTCTTTCCCTTTGAATAACCGACATTTTCCCCGTTCTCGACGAGCCTTATTCTTTCAAAACCCCTGATAAAGTCAATGCTGCCATCCGAAGAGCCGTTATCGACTATTATATATTCATAGTTCGGGTAGTTCAGTTCTAGAACAGAGGGGACTGTCTTTTTCAAATACTCCAATCCGTTATAGTTTAACATTACTATGCTAATCAGGGGGCACTCCTCATCCTTCATCATACACCTCCTGGTATACCTGCAATGTTTTATTGGCGCATTCTTCCCATGAGAACTTCGCAGAATTGGCTAATCCTTTCTTAATCAATGATTCTCTCAAAGCTTGATCAGCAATTATGTCCGATATCGCATCGGATATTTCCTCCACCTTGTAAGGGTCCACAAGCAACGCACCTCTTCCGGCAACTTCAGGCATGCTGCTTATGCCGGAGGTTATGACAGGACATCCGCATGCCTGCGCTTCTAATATCGGGAGGCCGAATCCTTCGTAAAAGGAAGGGTAGACAAATGCCTCTGCAACATTATACATGTCCGCAACGACCTCGTCAGGGGTGAAGCCTACAAAATGGATCTGGCTCTTAAAAGGGGAACTGTTGTATTCTTCGTAAGTCTGTCTCGTTTTCCATCCATCCCTGCCCGCTATGATCAGAACAAGGTCTTCTTCCGTGCCTGCAACCAGGTTAAAAGCCCTAATGACACCGTCTATATTCTTGCGCGGACTTACTGTATTGACATTCAGTATTATTCTTTTGTTGGAGATATCTATCCTTTTTTCAGCAAGGAATGAGCTGACCCTTTGATAGGCACCCTCTCTCCTGCAGTAGAGGTTTGAATCGTATGATTCGTGGATGACTACTATCCTATCAGCAGGGATGTCCATTTTTTCCATCAGGTCCTTTTTTGTGGCTTTCGAGACGGAAATGATCTTATCAGCTCTTCTAATGCTGGCCGGAGAGAAATATTTCCAGTACACGAGATCCTTGAATTTTGCAAACCGGGGGTAAGCCAGAACATGGATATCATGGACTGTGATTATCGTTTTAACCGCTTCTACTTTAGGCCCGACTCCTTTTAGCCCGTGAAAGATATCGATATCATGACTTTTCAGCATTTTAGGCAGTTTGATGTTATCGTAATATAGCCTGTTTAGCGGGTTCTGTTGATCGAGCTTTTCTTCCACGCAGGTATAATCTTCATATCCATCAACACCAAAGAGAGTAATGTCATCGCGGTCACGTATGTTGGACAACAGATTCGATGCATAGGTTCTGCTTCCTCCCTTGATATTCAAGGTCCTTGCATCAACGCCTACTCTCATACCAGCATCTCCAGATACTGGCGACATATCCTTTCAGGCGAGAACATATTGCATTGCTCTTTATTAGTTGCAGAGATTTTATCCCATAATTTTTTATTTTCTGCGAAAAGCCGGATCTTACCTGATAGTGCACCCAGGTCCCCATAACTGATAAGATATCCGTTCTCACCTTCTTTGACAAAGTCGACCTGGCCCCCGTAATCAGTTGAAACTATTGGCAGGCCAACCTGCATTGCTTCCTGCAACACGATACCGAACCCCTCATGCACGGAAGATAGAACATAAAGGTCCGCATTCTGAAGATACTGGAATTTCTTCTCTTCAGTAACAAAGCCCAGAAAATGGATCCTCTCCTGAACGTTCAATTGGCGTGCCAGGGATTCCAGGTTTTCTTTTTCAGGACCCTCGCCAATAATCAATGCATGAACATTTGGAGGGGTTTGTGCAATACTCTTGATCAGAAAGTCAAATCCCTTTCTTTTGACCAGTCTTCCGACACTGATAGTATAGAACAATTCTTCCTTCAGCCCGAGGCTTTTTCTTTCCACATGATTGAATTCAAACGGCTGATGCGCCAGAGGTATGATGTGTATTTTTCTTTTAACATCGTAGTATTTCAAGGCGTTTTCTCTGGTATTGGATGACTGGGCAATGATATAAGATGAATCGTTCAGGACCTTTTCGACAGTTTTCCTCAAGTACAGTTTTTTGTGAGGGGAGCTCTTTTTCGAGGGATCATAAATGTCACCGCCGTGTATTGACAGGAGATTAGGTATCTTGAACTTACCGGAAACCCACATTCCCAACGGTCCTGTGGGAACGGCAAAATGCGTGTTCATGAACCCGTATTCGTATTGCCGGCACAGTTTGCATGCTTTGGCATAGGCCAGTAATGGAAAACTGATCATAGAAGGCATTGTAGCTGTAGCCAGATCCCTGCGGCCAATGACCCTTACCCGGTAAATATTGATTCCGTCTATGACTTCATGTTCTTTCTGGCCTTTATATGCAGTTGTAACATAATCAACCTCATGACCCAGCTTGACGAAACCTTCTGCCAGTTTTTTGGCGGCAACGCCTCCACCTCCTCCCAATGGGGGAAACTCATAGTTGAGCATCAGGATTCTCATCCGATGTTCCTCTCTACAAGATAGTTTTTCCTTCCGTTCTGGCCATAATATATCTTTACCATGACATCAGCAAGAATTCCTAATGTGAAGAACTGTATGCCTATGATCATGGAGAAAATACCCGCTGTGAACAGAGGCCGGTCAGCAAGCCCAGTTCCGTAGACCAATCTTATGAATACAAGGTATGTGGTTATTAACCCGCCCAGAACGCTGAAGACCATGCCTAAGCCGCCGAAAATATGTATCGGCCTGAGCGAGTATTTCTGCCAGAACGTGATGACTATAAGATCAAGAAAACCTTTTATCAATCTCTTGTAATTGTATTTCGTCTTCCCGTGCAGCCTTTCCCTGTGATTTGTTTTGATCTCCCCTATTTTGTAGCCTTTCCAGGAGAGCATTGCAGGGATGTAACGGTGCAGCTCCCCGTAGAGTTCAAGGTCTTCAGTGCACTCTTTCTTGTATATCCTGAACGTAGACCCGGAATCATGTATCTGCTCACTTGTGAGCTGATTCCTCAGGAAATTAGCGAATTTTGAAAACACCTTTTTTGAGCCTGTATCTCTCCTGTTGAAACGCCAGCCACATACCACGTCATAGTCCTCGGTCATTATCTTGTCGATCATGGCGGGGATATCGTGAGGATCGTTCTGCAGGTCGGCATCCAGGGTAATCACATATTCCCCTTTAGCGTTATCAAAGCCGGCTTTCAGGGCAGCGCTCTGGCCGAAATTGCTCCTGAACTTTATGATCCTGAGCCGCTGGTCCTTCTTTGACAGGTCGGCCATCATTCTGTAGGTGGCATCCGTGGACCCATCGTCAACGAAGATTATCTCAAACTGGTTATCAAGAGGATTGACAGATTCACAAATTTCCTCGTACAGAGGCACTACGTTATCTTCCTCATTATAGAATGGGACAACAACAGATATCAACGCACTTTTTCCTGACAGCCCGGTCCTCATCCTGTAGATGTTATCTCCCGGCATATCATCAATGAAGAATTCCCCTAAGTCATCTTCAAGCGGATCTACGGATTCATGGATTTTCCTGTGCCTGGAAATTACCTTCCTCTTATTTTCATAGGATGGAACAGCAATGGATCTCAAAATAATCACCCTTATACAGCTATGTACTTCTTTTCCTTGCTTCTGTCTTCATCCGGGGATTGTACAACAGCAGGGATATGGCTCTCAATGATCTTGCTGATCTCACTGATGTCGCTTTCCTGGAATACAATACGCTCATTACGGTACCATTCCACAAACCTTTTGATACCTTCTTCTATCTTCACCTGAGGGTTATATCTGATGAGGGATCTGGCCTTGGAGATGTCTGCATAGGTGATCGGGACGTCCCCGGGCTGGTCAGGAAGTTCTTTTATCCTTGCTTCCTTACCGAGGTTCTGTTCTATGACACGGATAAGGTAGCGCAGTTCCACCACGTCGGAATTGCCGAGGTTGATTATCTCGTAGCCTTCCTTGATCCCTGTGGCATTGACTATGCCGTCCACGATGTCGCCTATGTAGGTGTAGTCTCTCCTGGAGCTTCCGTCTCCATACATTTCGATCTCGCGGCCTTCGTCGATAAGCTGCGTGAATTTGTGTATTGCCATCTCAGGCCTCTGCCTGGGGCCGTAGACCGTAAAAAAGCGCAGGCATACTACGGGCAGGTTGTACAGGTGGTGATAGGTATAACAAAAGGTCTCACATGCTTTTTTTGACGCTGCATAAGGTGAAATGGACCTGTCAACGTTGTCCTCTTCACTGAAGGGTATCTTCTCATTGGCACCATACACGGAGGATGTGGATGCGAAAACAAAATTACCTACGTTGTACTTTATGCTGAGTTCCAGCAGGTTCAGGGTGCCTTTGATGTTGACATCCTCATACAGCATAGGATCATTTATCGAAGGCCTGACCCCTGCCCTTGCTGCCAGATGAACAATTGTATCAATCGAATTGTCGCTGAAAATGCGATCCATTTCCTGAATGTTTCTGATATCGGTGTTATACAGGGTGAAGTTCTTATTGTTCAGATTGTGCTCTATATTTTTACCTTTGATCAGAGGATTATAATAAGAATCGAAATTGTCCACCCCAATGACCTCTTCATCCATGGAAAGAAGCCTGTCCAGCACATGGGAACCAATAAACCCTGCGCAGCCTGTGAGTAATATTGCCAAATAATCACCTTTTTAAAAATTTTTTTGCTTACCGTTTAAACACGGCATACTTTAAATAAATCTTTAATGTGTGGGCGCAATGATGCGAAAGTATTTTTGCAATTATTGCTTTTATCATCCATTATTTCGACTCGCATGGATTTTTACTATTACTGAGTGCCTCCCATTTCATTACCACTGTATATTGCTCTCCTGTGATCTGCTGACAGGAACTTATTATCTCATATATAAGTGCATGAATCCGGAAAGTTTCTACACAAATTAAGAGTGTTGCTACATACAGCACTATACTATTTATAAGTATATTATTTAAATTTATCCTATTGTGTCCATATATGTTCATGTTAATATTGGTTATGTCGGATCACAATATGCATAATAGTCGTATTATCCGTATTTTGAATGTGATTCTGGCACGGCCCAGCAGAGGAGATTTAGGCGGGATAAAATTACATCACAGAGTAAACAGAAAAAAAACAGCCATAGGCCATTGAAAGAAAAAAAGCGTTGTGCAAGTCCGATAAATGATTTTGATTTGTATCGGATAAGTATTTCATTAAGGAAAAAGACCAACGCTTTAAATATAAAATATGCCTGATACTATATTGTTCCAAAATATTTGGTCTTAAACATCCTATGACAGGTTATCATGAAATACGGACTGCAGTTCATTAAGGACAATATCATACTCCTGCTTATATTGTCATTCGGATTATTCCTAAGGATATATGATCTCGGACACGAATCTTTCTGGTTTGACGAGACGATAAGTTCGATAGCTGCAATCTCCATGATCGAGAATGGGATTCCGGTCTTCCCGTCTGGCCTCTTCTATAGCCGTGCGATACTGAACACTTTTTTCATAGCAGTCTCATTCAGTTTCCTGGGAGTCAGCGAGTTTGCAGGCAGGTTACCAAGTGTGATCTTAGGAACCCTGACAATTTTACTCGTATATTATATGGGATCCAGGTGGGGGAACAAGAGAGTAGGTCTTCTCGCAGCAATCCTTGTGGCATTTTCTGTGTGGGAAATTGCCTGGTCAAGACAGGCAAGGATGTATCAACAACTGCAATTTTTTTATCTGCTGTCGTTATATCTGTTCTATGAGTACGTGAATCACAGGAACAAAAAGCATCTGGGTTTACTCATAGCTTCATTCGCAGCAACGATCCTGTCCCACGTGTTCGGCTATGTCCTTATAGGAGTGTTCCTGGTTTTCATAGCCGCCTATTTCCTGAAAGAGAAACATTATAACGTCCCGGGGAAAAAAAGTGTGTTGTACATCGCACTGGTTCTCGTACTTCTTCTTGGCCTGGCCTACAACAGAGGTGTGATCTCGAACGTCGTTCAGACACAGGTAAATTATTATGATGAATATATCTACTTCCTCAAAGGAAACCTCGGATTTGCTTTGTTTTTTGCAGTTCCGGGGGCGACCGTGCTTTTAAGCAGGGACTGGAGTAAAGGTTTACTTCTGACAATGTCCTTTATAATTCCTTTTTATGTGATCTTTTTCCACGTACTCCTATTTGCTACCCGCTACCTGTATTTCGTGATACCTGCGATGCTGGTACTTGTGGCTTATTTCCTTGACTTTGTGATTAATCATACTTCGGAAATGGCAAGTCGGAAATGCAGTCGTTTGTTTTCTTATGGCGATAGGCAATATCCTTGTTCAAAAGTTCGTCCGATTGTATGCTCAATAACAATGATCTTTCTAATCGTTCTGATGTACCTCTCCCCCGCCTTTACTTTCATGCCAAAGGAAGCATATGACCTGGGCCCTAATGCCCCACGTTCGGATTTCAGGAAGGCGTACTCCTATGTGGACAGCAATATGCAACCAGGGGATGTTGTAGTATCCGCATGGACAGCCCCTGCCCAGTTCTATCTGGGGAAAAACGATTACTGGCTTGCTTTCAATGTAATGGGCACCGGGATGGAACCCTTTACAGTAGAAAATGCAACCCGCGATAAATACTCCAACTCAATAGTTATAAAAGATACCGAAATGCTGAAAAATGTTACCTGTCAACATGAAAGAGGCTGGATTGTCACAGATACCCTTGCATGGCACAAAATATCGCCACAGTCCAGGGACTTTATCGAGTCCAACACAACCAGACAACTGCAGGATCCGACTATAAGGGTTTACATGTGGGATCATACAAATGAATCCGTGTGTCCGTCTTTGTAACTTGTCACATTTCAAGAAGCCTCATCAATATAAAGACCAACAGCCCTGATGTTGAACCCAAATAGATATGACGGATATATTTCCTTCCTGCCCTCGTATCATTCCCGGACCCCAATAATCTCAGAGACGAATAAGCGATCGAAATATCCATTATTGCAATGGGGAGCAAGTAGATAGCAGGCAGCCATCCGAATATGAAAGGAACTGATGTAAGCAGAATAACAGAAAAGAAAATGTAACCGCTTATCCGCAGAGCAAAACGGCCCCCATATCTTATTGCCAGGGATCTTGAACTGATAAGAAGATCTCCCTGCATATCCATAGCATCAGCAGCTATCTCCTCCCCCAGGTCTATTAATGCGGCAATTGCTGCAAAGAGCCAGACAATGCTATTGAAGGGCAGCCCTACGGACACGCCGCCATAGATAAATGTCATCCCTACCGAAAAGCTCACCATCAGATTCCCGGGCAGGCCGCTTTTCTTGTAGTTCCGGTTATAGAGAGATCCAACGATCAGTAGAACAAGTGACAACAATAACGCCATAAAACTGATCAGGTAACTAAGGACAAGACCAGCGAGCATAAGGCTTATTGATAGCAATAGAGCCTCTGATGCAGTGACAAGCTTTGAAGGGATCGGGCGATCAGGTGCGTTGAGCCTGTCAGTCTCAACATCGAAGTAATCGTTCAATACTAATATCGAAGCTGAGATAAAGAATACAGAGAAAAAGCCATACAGGATCTCAGAGGCAGATGCAAACCCTCCCAAAGCCAGGATTTGACCCATAACTACGCATACCCCGGCAGAGAATGGAAGCTCGAACCTTAACAACCTCACAAAGCCTTTTGCTTTTTTCATGGACATTGTATCGTTCCCTATAAGCGGACACTTTTCAGACTCTTTGAAAAACATCCGGGCAACCGGCAGGATATTGCCAAAGACATAGGGCCATGGAGAATCATCAGGAAAGGGTATCCTGCCTGGTTAAAAAATTCTATGCTGATGAGGCACAGCCATCGTCAGCTCCGGATGGAGCAATCCACCCGGTATAACTTATTCAGTTGTCTTCCCGTCGAATTCCGCCTCGTTAGCTTCGGCCTCTTCCTTTGTGGCACGCACGATGCCATCCTTGTGGTGGGCCGGAGAGTAGATAGTATAAAGTTTCAGATCCTCAGTTTTCGAAGTATTGACGACGTTGTGCTGTGCGCCTGCAGGTACGACCACTGCCACACCGTCAGCGAGCTCATATTCATTGCCGTCAATTATGCACTTCCCCTGTCCGCTCTCAAAACGGAAGAACTGGTCATTCTCCTCATGCACTTCCATGCCGATCTCTTCCATGGGCCTGAGGCTCATGAGCACCAGCTGGCTGTGTTTTGATGTGTAGAGGACCTTGCGGAAATTGTCGTTCTCAAGCGTTGCATCTTCGATATTGATTGAAAATCCCTTCATACCTTTACATAAGGATTAATCGCATATAAAATCATTCGGGAGTTAAATTTGCGCTAATTTAAAGAAATAATTAAATAGATTAGATAAAATAAATAATTAAGCGGCTTTTATATGTATATATAAGATCATTATGAAAGACGTCGCAACTTCTAAGTAAAACAGTCAGAGGTATCGACATTATTCCTGTGTTTCCTTTTCCTTTAATCCGTGCACTGCAGGATTGTGGACGACCTCCCCACGGATGTTATAACGTGAACCGTGGCATGGGCAGTCCCAAGTCTTCTCAGCATCGTTCCATGAAACTATGCAGCCCATGTGCCTGCATGAAGGATCAAGGGTATGGAGAACACCCTGGTCATCACGATAGGCAGCAACCCTTTCACCCCGGATCTTTACTATATCACCTTTTCCGGGCGCTATGTGTGAGGCATCCTCCGGTACTGGAAGGATCCTGGCACCCACAAGACCCTTGCCCGACTCCAGGGTCTGGAAGATGAGATTCTTTGCGGATTCGACCGGCTTGAGGCGGGAAGGGTTGTATACCTCAGCCCAGGGATTGTCCCGGTCAAGGATCATGTCGCTTATTATCATCGCAGCCACCGTACCTGTGGTCATGCCCCATTTACGGAATCCTGTCGCCAGGTAGGAGTGCTTGCTCTCAGATGTGATCCTTCCTATGTAGGGAATATTGTCAGCGGTTATGACATCCTGCGTCGACCAGTGATAGTCAATGGAGTTGACAGTATAGATGGACCTGATCCACTCTTCCAGATGCCTGTAATAGTCTCTTGTGTTACCGCCTTCTCCTGTCCTGTGGCCCTCTCCCACTACAAGCACAAGTTCGCTGTCACCATCAGGTTGGGAGCGCAGAGAACGGGAGGGCTGTTCAGCATTAATGAACATACCTTCAGGAAAAGGTTCCTCAATGTGCGTTCCCAGCAGGTATGTGCGTGACTGATAAAGCCTGTAGAACAGCATCCCTGGCTTGTCATGGATAGGGAAATGTGTGGCCTGGATCACATCCTGGGCCTTGATGAGCCCGTTATTCTCGGTCTTTACTGTTACGGGTCCCTCACCTTCGATCTTGTGAACGCGTGTATTCTCAAATATATGGCATCCTTCACCCGGTATCTTCCTTGCCAGGGCACAGAGGTACTTGCGCGGGTGGAACTGGGCCTGATCATCAAAGCGCACAGAACCATAGGTCTCAAAAGGCAGAGGAGGCGTTTCCTCGAAGGAGGCAGGAATACCCAGGCTGCTGGCTGCTTCCACTTCCCTTTCTATCTTCCCCGCTGAAGCTTCGGAACCTGCATAAACATATGCGGGCTTGCGCATAAAGTCACAATCTATGTTATAGGAATTAACAAGGGAAGCGATCTTCTCTATCGCAGCCTGGTTGGATTCGGCATACTGTAGTGCCTGCTGTTCTCCAAAATCCGAGATCAAGCGTTCATAGGTCAGCCCATGTTGGGACGTAACTTTTGCCGTGGTCTGCCCGCTCACGCCATGCAGCATCCGGCCTGCTTCAATGAGAGCTACCGACAGACCTGCATCCTTAAGAAGCAGTGCAGAGGTAACACCTACGATGCCTCCTCCGATGATCGCCACATCCACATCAATATCCCCCGACAGAGAAGGATAGCGGGACTCCTGTGTGGTCGCTATCCAGTAGGATTCCGGCATCCCAGGAAGAGCGTATTCCGTTTCCTTATTGCCAGCCATGGATTGCACTCACCGGATATCAGCCAATGATTTATAATGACCCGGACTTCCTGAGACAGACAGCAGTTCATAGATAAGCCTGATCTTCCAGTCGGTCTCGTCAAAATCCATCCTGGCAATGATTGCATCTATGCAGGACGCTGTCTTTGCAAGTATAGTTCCATCCATAAAGATTTCCCCCTGATGTCCTCGTTCAACATCCTTACTTACCCTTAATTAAAACATCAATTGCATGGTTTATATACGTTTTTAATTCTCTTCAAAACAATATTAGCGCATTGGGAATTATGCATGGTGCACCGGCATCGGTCTTTTGCAGACATCTGATGAGGCCGCAATAATAATATCCCATCATCCAAAAGATAAAGCCCATGACGATGTTATCAAGAGACCAACTGAGAGAAAGGATCGCCTGGGAAACACCGCTTGTCGAGAATATGATCGATAAGGATACGCAGCTGCAGCCCAACAGCGTGGAGCTGACCCTCAGAACTGTGGAATCATTGAAGGGGTTGGGAGCTGTGGACTTTGACAACAGCCAGAGGCAAGTCCCGCAGAGCGAGAACCTCGAGTTTGACAGCGGGGGATGGATACTGCTGGCTCCCGGAACATATAAGGTGACGTTCAATGAGATCGTGAACATACCCCTTGACCTTGCCGCTATCGCAAGACCAAGGTCAAGCCTGCTGAGATGCGGCGTGACAGTGGAATCTGCTGTATGGGACTCGGGATACAGGGGAAGAAGCGAGTCCATGCTTGTGGTGTATAACCCCTACGGGTTCAGGGTCAGGAAAAATGCACGCCTCTTACAGCTTGTTTTCTACAGCCTTCAGAGCAAGGTTGAACAGGGTTACAACGGCAGATACCAGCATGAGAATATCTGACACACTTCGGTCAACAGCTTTGTTCCGCGTTAAAATTATGTAGAATCAAATATATGGAGGATGCATGAGCGAAATTGGCAAATCCGTAAGGATGGAAAGGATATTCGACCGTAACACGCATCGTACAATAATAATACCTATGGACCATGGTGTAGGTGCCGGGCCCATCAGGGGGATCATTGATCTTCCCGCCACGGTGAACAAGGTAGCTGAAGGAGGGGCCAATGCCGTACTCGGGCACATGGGACTTCCGAAACACGGTCACAGGGGGTACGGAAGGGATGTAGGACTTATCATCCACCTGTCCGCTTCCACCTCACTGGGACCGGACCCAAACCACAAGGTGCTGGTGACAACCATTGAAGAGGCTATCAAGGTAGGCGCCGATGCCGTGTCAGTGCACATCAATGTAGGTGCAGAGGATGAGGCTGAAATGCTCCAGGATCTTGGCCGGGTGGCCCGCCAGTGCGATGAATGGGGAATGCCGCTGCTCGCCATGATGTACCCCCGCGGGGCAAAGGTAACATCCGAGCACGATGTCGAGTACGTAAAGCATGCAGCAAGAATAGGCGCGGAGCTTGGTGCAGATATCGTCAAGACGAATTACACCGGAGATATAGACTCCTTCAGGGAGGTCGTGAAAGGATGCCCTGTACCTGTTGTGATAGCAGGCGGCCCGCGCATGGAGACCGAGAAGGAACTGCTTGAAATGGTCTATGATTCCGTCCAGGCAGGCGGAAGAGGTGTCGCCATTGGAAGGAACGTGTTCCAGTCAAATGACCCCACAAAGCTGGTATCCCACATATCCAAGATCCTCCACGAAGGATACACTGTGGAAGAAGTCCTTAAAGTATAAGCCCAATGCCCTGTCACTACAGGGCAGGTACTTTTTTAAGTGAATATTTCGTGCCTGCTGCTCTCAGCTTATGCTGCAGGCTTTGTATCCAGATCTCTGAAAACCGACTTCAGTTAAAAGGCCGGATTCAAAGTGATCAGCAAGAGGATATACGGCGTGCTCCCGCATATCTGCATTGGCAGAAGTAGTAGAAAGCAAGGCCAGAAGTTGAAATGACCAATGAATCATATATGGTTGGTGGTGGTACGATATGAAATATGATTGTATTGCTGACCTTGCTTAATATACAGAATCCCTGTACACAAATATAATATTTATGAACTTGTTTTTCAGGAACGTGTACATAAAATCAGAAGAAACATTCACACAACGGCTCCGGATGAAGTCTCGTTACTATTAAATGCAATGGGAATGTCGATGTTCTATTTATCTCTGATCAATCTCACTTATGAGGATAACTTATGGATAGATACGAGCAGGTTATAGAACTGGCAAAGCGCCGGGGATTCTTATGGAACTCATTCGAACTTTACGGGGGAACCGCAGGGTTCTACGATTACGGTCCCCTGGGAAGCACACTTAAACGCAGGATAGAGCAGATCTGGAGAGACCTCTATGTCATTCATGAAGGATACATGGAAATAGAGACTCCCACTGTAGGTATTGAGGATGTGTTCGTGGCCTCGGGACATGTGGGAGGTTTCTCCGACCCACTCTGCGAATGCACCAAATGCGGCGAGGCTTTCAGGGCCGATCACCTTGTCAGCCACATCCTGGAAGGCGCCGATGCGCTCTCCAACCTTGAGCTGGACAGGCTCATCAGAGAGCACATGGTAAAGTGCCCTGAGTGTAAAGGAGACCTGGGGGAAGCCTATGAGTTCAACCTGATGTTCAAGACCCTGATAGGACCAGGCACAGGCAGGCAGGGATACATGCGTCCTGAGACTGCCCAGGGAATGTTCGTGGATTTCCTGAGGCTTGCACGCTTCTATCGTGAGAAGCTGCCCTTCGGTGCCACACAAATCGGAAAATCATACAGGAACGAGATCTCTCCCAGGCAGGGAGTCATCAGGCTCAGGGAATTCACCCAGGCCGAAGCTGAGATATTCATTGATCCCGTTGACAAGAGCCACCCCAATATAAAGCGGTTTGCAGACACAGAACTTAACCTTTACTCCGACGCTGCTCAGGAAAGAGGCTCAATGGACAAGATGACTCTCGGACAGGCGCTTGAGCAGGGCATCATCGCCCACGAGTTCCTTGCATACCAGATCGGCCTCACAAACCTCTTCCTCACAAGGGTGGGCATTGCTTCCGACAGGCTGAGGTTCAGGCAGCACAAGAAAGACGAGATGGCCCACTATGCCATGGACTGCTGGGATGCGGAGGTTGGCACTGACAGGTTCGGCTGGGTCGAGATCGTGGGAATAGCCGACAGGACTAACTACGACCTTTCAGCCCACGCTGCAGTGAGCAAGACAGAGCTTACCATATACAGGGAATACCCGGAACCAAAGATGGTCACCCGCTTTGTTGTCAAGCCTGACATGGGCAAGCTGGGACCACTCTTCAAAGGTAAGGCAAAGATGGTTGCCGAAGCCCTTAAGGCCCTCACGAGAGAGGAGCTTGAAAAGGAAGAGATCAAGGTCAGAGTGGATGCCGAGGAGATAATTATCCCTAAGGATGTCGTGGAATTTGCAGAAGAGACCGTTAAGGTAAGCGGAGAGAACATAGTGCCCCATGTTGTTGAACCTTCCTTCGGTATCGACAGGATATTCTATGCGGTCATGGAGCATTCATTCGATGAGGAGGCAGTGTCCTCAGCCGAGGAGGGAGAAGAAGGAGAGGAGAACAGGATCGTCATGAGATTCAGGAACGAGGTCGCTCCTGTGCAGGTAGCCATCCTGCCCCTGCTCACAAGGGAGGAGCTCATCGGCCCTGCAAAGGATATCGAGTCCAGGCTCAGGGAAAGGGGACTGCTCGTATCCTATGACGACTCGGGAACCATCGGCCGCCGCTACAGGAGGAACGATGAGATCGGTACCCCGTACTGTGTCACCATCGATTATGATACCCTGAAGGATATGACCGTGACCATACGCGAGCGCGACGGTATGAAGCAGGTCCGCACTCCGGTGGAGGGTATCGAGGAAGTGCTCTACGGATTGATGTACAGGGGCAGGGAGTTCCAGAGTGCAGGCAGGGCACTCTAATACTTTCACTCCGCTTACGGCAGGTTTAAAAGTTTAAGGATTGTATTATTGGCAAACTTTAAACCTGAAAACATGCCCGACTATATCAGACATCCCCTGATCAGGCCCAATGCTGTGGAACAGCGCCTCTACCAGCTCGACCTTGCCGGAAAAGCCCTGGGCGCACCTACGCTGGTAGTGCTCCCCACGGGCATGGGAAAGACCATAATAGCGCTTCTTGTCATCGCTTCACGCCTTGAGAAGGCTGGAGGGAAGGTCCTGCTGCTCTCGCCCACAAAGCCGCTTGTGGAGCAGCACGCATCTTTTTTGAAAAAGGTGTTGTTGATACCGGAAGAAGAGATACTCACGTTCACCGGGAGCACGAGCCCTTCTGCAAGGGCGGAACTCTGGGAGAAGGGGCGCGTCATCGTATCCACTCCCCAGGTCATCGAGAACGACATACTTACAAAGCGCATCAGCCTTGAGGATGTCACTCACATCACCTTTGATGAGGCACACCGGGCAACAGGCAACTATGCCTACACATACATCGCCGAGAGATATTTCCAGCTTGCAAAAGACCCACTCTGCCTGGGTATCACTGCAAGTCCCGGAAGCTCCGAAGAGAAGATAGCAGAGGTCTGCCAGGCCCTGCATATCGAGTCAGTTGCGGTGAAGACCGAATCAGACAGGGATGTGGCTCCCTATATCCATAAGAAGGAAATCGAATGGAAGCGCATCGACCTGCCTGCGGAGATGAGGGAGATAAGGGACCTGCTCAACAAGGTGCTTGAGGACAGGTACAAGAGACTTGAGGATGCGGGATACCCCATACATAATTCCAGATATGTATCCAAAAAGGACCTGCTTGCCCTCCAGCAAAAACTGCAGGGGGAGCTGAGGGGTTCACCCGATCCGTCCGTTTACACAGCCATCTCCATCATGGCCGAGATCATGAAGATAAGCCACGCGGTGGAGATCACGGAAACCCAGGGCCTGGGAGCCCTGCGCATGTACATGGAGAGACTGGACAACGAAGCAGGCTCCAAGAACGGAAGCAAGGCATCAAAACGACTTGCTGAAGACCTGTATTTTAGGCAGGCAGTGAACAGGCTGAAAGGCTGCGATTGTGAGCACCCGAAAATGGAGCATGTGAAGCACATCGTGCTGGATCAGATAAAAAGCAGTCCGGATTCAAGGGTTATTGTCTTTGCCAATTACAGGGACACTGCAGAGATGATCACCACCGCGCTTGCAGAGATCGAACTGATTAAGCCTATCCGCTTCGTGGGCCAGGCAAGCAAGTACAAGGACAAGGGACTTACCCAGAAGCAGCAGGTCGGGATCATCGAGAAGTTCAAGTCAGGGGAGTACAACACCCTGATAGCCACATCTGTCGCGGAGGAGGGACTGGACATCCCGTCTACCGACCTCGTGCTGTTCTATGAACCCATTCCTTCCGAGATCAGGAGCATCCAGAGGAAGGGCAGGACCGGGAGAAAGCATGAGGGACGTGTTGTCGTACTCATCACCAGAGGGACCAGGGACGAAGGATACTACTGGAGCAGCCAGTCCAAGGAAAAAAAGATGCTGAGCAATATGTCCGAGCTCCAGAACATGATGCCTGCCAGGACGGCGGAAAGCTTTTCCGACATCCCGGAAGCTGCTGACGGCATAGCTGGTACTGCAGACAGGAAAGAGCAGGTCACACTTTTTGATTTCGGGAACGATACCGTAAAAATTGTGGTGGACCAGCGCGAAGTGAAGAGCTCCGTTGCAAGGGAGCTGGAAAGAGCAGGTGTGGACATAATGCTCCGGACGCTGGAAGTGGGGGACTACATACTCAGTGACCGCGTTGCTGCCGAAAGGAAGAGCTGCGAGGACTTTACAGGTTCCCTCATCGAACACAAGCTTTTCGAGCAGATATCGAACCTTGCAAGGGCCTATGAAAAGCCGGTGCTCGTCATCGAGGGAGAGAACCTGTTCAACACAAGGAACCTCAGTCCCAATGCCATTCACGGTGCTCTCTCATCCATTGCGCTTGATTTCGGCCTTGCGGTATTCCATACAAGGGATGCACAGGACACGGCCAGCCTGCTGAAGCAGATAGCAAAAAGGGAGCAGACCGATGAGAAAAGGGATGTGTCCATGCACGGTAAGAAATCGTCCATGATGCTGCCTGAGCAGCAGGAGTACATAATATCATCGATATCTGATATCGGCCCCAAGGCTGCCAGGAGTCTGCTCATGCATTTCGGTTCCGTAGAGAACGTCATCAAGGCAGACTATGAAGATCTCCTGAAGGTAAAGAACATCGGGCCAAAGACTGCAGGCAGGATAAGGGAGATAGTTTCCAGTGAGTACAAATAAGGGAAAAGGGGCTGGCCCCTAGCTATCCCTTGAGGATGTACCTGGAGAGTATCAGAGCGTCCTTTTCATTTTCTCTATAAGAGAGATGCCGCGCTCGAGAATGTCCAGCGCATCAGACATCTTCCGGATATCGGCCTCATCCTGCATGGAGCGCGCGAGGGATACCATCTTCTGCATCAGCAGGTCTTCGAGTTCCTTTGCCGCCGACCCCTCCTGATGTGCAGGGGTCTTTTTCGGACCAGCTGGCACAGGAGTGGCTTCCTTTATATGCTCCTGAGCGTCGACAGAATGAGAGACGTTATGCGGAACTATATGCTCTGTCACAGGAGTGCCGATCGCCTTGATCGAAGGAGACGCTTCTGCGGATGTCTTCGGCTGCAGTCTTGTGCGCGGGTCATCAACTTCCTTGCATACGGGACAGAAGACATCCCCCTTATACCTGAACATGGGCGCCCCGCAACTATCACAGTGCTGTGCAAGCATCGTACCGCCGATCTCCAGCATCCTGGATATCATCTGTATTTTGTCATCGTCCATATCTGACATTGAATTACTCCCGGTTTTACGCAAAATATATACCAATGAAAGTCTTTTTATACAATATAACTATTTAGAAGTAACTTGAGCAACACTTATTTTCATTCTTAGCATCAAGGTGATCCACATGTCAGATTTTGAGCAAGTCATTGCGGAGTGCAAGCAGAAATTGGAATATATAGCCAATGATAACTCCGTTCCTAGAAATATCAGGCGTTCTGCGAATGAAGTTCTGGAAACATTGAGCAACGGAAAAGAGCCCTTATTCCTGAGGACCTCATCAAGTATATCCATACTTGAAGACATCAGCAACGACCCTAACATCCCTGTCCACACAAGGACCCTCATCTGGGATGTAGCCAGCCAGCTTGAAACTATCCCTGTTGACGAATAAGGGATAACATTTTTTTCCTTCGGGCTTCCGGCCACGGCCTGCCTGCTTAGGGCTGTCTCAATTAACAGTAGCATCTTCTGCAAAAATGTATATACTAAGCTGCAGATGGGAGATGGGGTTTACATGATCGGTAAGATCTCCGACAGGATAAGGGATAATTTTGAGAAGAAGGATGCTGCAAGGGAAAAAAGCCTGGCGGTATCAAGGGATGTTGTGCGCAACTGCAGAACAGCCATGTTCAGCATCCATAAAGGGGATTTTGAAAAAGCTTCCGGGCTGCTCGAGGATTCTGCAAACATGCTTGAAAACATCAGTTCACTGCTTCGGGAACATCCAGATATCTACCATGCAGGGTTTGTGGAACATGCGCAACAGGAGTATGCTGAGGGTGCTGTGCTGCTTGCGCTCGTGAAGAACAGGGGAGATGAAACGTATATCATCGGCCCTGATGAGCTGGGGGTCAGCTATGCAGCATATCTTAACGGCCTGGCTGACGTGGTGGGCGAGCTCAGGAGACATACCCTTGACCTTATAAGGAATAACAGACCCCTGGAAGGAGAGAAATACCTTGAGGTCATGGAAGACATATACGGATGTCTCATGATGTTCGATTTCCCGGACGCCATGACACGCGGGCTCAGGCATAAGACCGACACAGCGCGCTCGTTGATCGAGAGGACCAGGGGCGACCTTACAACAGCCATAGGGCAGCGGAGACTGGAAGAGTCCATCCGGGAGTTAAGGCAGTAGTTTGGTGCGGTGCTGAAATATAAATCAATATCAATTGACCCCGTTCATAGGATTTATTATTAATTATATGAGGACTATTTATGAGATTCAACCCTGATGAGATTAAGGAATGGGCCGGCAAGGATTTTGATCAGGCATGGACAGAAGGAAAAAAATTCATCAAAAGGTCGGGACTTAACGAGCAGTATCCCCACATGTCCCTGCGGTACGGCAAGCCGCACCCGATATACGAGACCATCTCAAGGCTGCGTGAAGCATATATGCGCATGGGTTTTGAGGAAATGATGAATCCTCTCATTGTGGATGAAAGGGAAGTCCACAAGCAGTTCGGCCATGAGGCACTCGCCGTTCTTGACAGGTGCTATTATCTGGCAGGCCTTCCGCGCCCTAACGTAGGGATATCCGATGAGCGTATAGAGGCGATAAGGGCAATCCTTGGGAACGTGGATGATGAGGCCATCGAGACCATCAGGAAGATCTTCCACGCATACAAGAAGGGCGATGTAGAGGGAGATGACCTGGTGCCTGAGATATCGGCTGCCATCAATATTTCGGATTCACTGATAGTCGAGATGATAGACCAGGTGTTCCCTGAATTCAAGGAGCTTGTGCCCCAGTCCACAAGGAAGACCCTCAGGAGCCACATGACATCCGGCTGGTTCATCAGCCTTTCGTCCCTTGCAGAACGTGCCAGCCCGCCCTTCCATTTCTTTTCCGTCGACCGCTGCTTCAGGAGAGAACAGGACGAGGATGCTGCAAGGCTCATGACCTATTATTCCGCATCCTGCGTCATTGCAGACGAGAATGTCACAGTGGACCACGGTAAGGCAGTGGCCCAGGGACTCTTATCGCAGTTCGGCTTCGAGAAGTTCATGTTCAGGCCCGATGACAAGCGCAGCAAATATTATTCGCCGGACACCCAGATAGAGGTGTTTGCGTACCACCCAAAGCTTGTGGGCTCGAAGACAAAGTACTCCGACGGCTGGGTGGAGGTTGCGACCTTCGGCATCTACTCGCCCACGGCACTCGCCCAGTACAACATACCCTTCCCGGTGATGAACCTTGGACTTGGCGTGGAAAGGCTTGCAATGATACTCTACAATGCAACCGATGTCAGGGAGCTTGCTTTCCCGCAGATCGCCCAGTACTCGGAATGGAGGATGGGAGACGATGAGCTTGCAAGGCTCATATATGTGGAGAACGTGCCTGAGACAGAGCAGGGGAAGGAGATAGCAGACTCGATAGTTGCAATCTGCGAAGCCCATGGTTCCACACCGAGCCCTTGTGAGTTCCCCGCATGGGAGGGTGAGATCTCAGGGAAGCATGTGAAGGTATCCGTTGTGGAGCCTGAGAACGATACAAAGCTCTGCGGGCCTGCGGTGTTCAATGAGGTTGTCGTCTTCAAGAACGATATCCTGGGAGTGCCTGACAACAAGAAATGGAAGGAGGCCCTTGAGAACCACTCTGCAAGGACAGGTGTGAGGTTCCTTGATGCCTTTGCTGCGCAGGCCGCCCGGGACATCGAGAACGCCATTGCCAGCGGCGAGAGTGAGGTTGAGACAAGGGTAAGGATAGTCAAAGTACCATCGGAGATCAACATCCGCCTCGAGCCGCTTGCGAACTACTACATCACCAGCAACAACAAGAAGATAGACGTGCGCGGTCCGGTATTTACAACCGTGAGGGCAACTATTGGATAAGGAATACCTGCGCAGATGGTTCGACCCGCAGTCCAGGAGTTTTAAGGAACTGCGGGAGCTGCAACACGAAGCCACCCTTATGATAGACCTGAGGGACGGCTTTCGTGAGCTTCGAACGGTTGCGGGCATGGATTGCTCCTATCTTGGTGATCGCATAATATGTGCGATAGTTGTGCTTGATTACACAACTCTCGACATCATCAAAAGGGAGCATGTGGTCCAGAAGGTCAGGCTGCCCTACATACCCACTTACCTGAACTTCAGGGAAGGATGCGCCATGGCCTCCGCTTTCGGGAAACTTGAAAAGAAGCCCGATGTGCTTATAATGGATTCCTGTGGCATCAACCATCCGAGAAGATCAGGGATGGCTTCCTATTTCGGCGCTGTCATGGACCACCCTACCATCGGGGTTTCCAAGAAGATACTATGCGGAGAGGCCCTGGTTCCGACAGAGGTCGGCGAGTACCATGAACTTGTGTACGAAGGAGAACAGGTCGGGTGGGTACTAAAGACCAGCAAGAGGAGTAATCCTATCATCGCATCACCCGGACATAAGGTTTCCATGCAGTCCTGTCTTGAGATCGTGGGTCACTGCCTCAAAGGACATAAGCTGCCAGAACCCACAAGGCTCGCACACCTGTACGCTGCCGAGCTGCGAGAGGAACTGAAAGCGGGAAAGGGACACCAGACTACTTTTAATGAGAATTACTGATAAAATGAGTGCTCAGGCAGCGACCAAAACCCGCTGCCTTAAGGATTCATTGCGCGTTGTAGAGAGGTATTTCCTCGGCTTCCACCTTTGAGACCTCGCCGATGCGGTTGCTCAGGACCTTGCGCACGCGTGCAATGCATCGGGGATCAAGCTGCAGCCGGAGGGTTGTCATCTCGCGCTCTTCATAATACATCTCCCCGCTCTGCAGCACGCGGAACGTGCTTATCTGACTTTTGAGCAGCTTGGCGACTATGCCCGTGTTGCCTCCTGTCAGGTCATCCGGGCTTGTGCGTGTAAGGAACACGAAATCTCCCGGCTGGAGGCTCATCGCTGCAAAGAAGTTGTGAGGGCTGCGGATCTCAATAGTGAGCAGGCGGTTCTGCTTCAGTTCTGAGATCACGTGTTCGGACATTCCCGTCAGTGCTACGTATTCTGACATGGTATCACCCATACATCGGGAACTCTTTCCTGGGGGTTACCGGCTGTTCGGTAGTCCTTACATCCTCGGCAAGCCTCTGCATTTCAATTTCTATCTTCTCCGCCTGCTCGATCAGGCTCTCAGTATTGACATTGAGGCCATAAAGAATGTTCAGAACATCAATGACAACAGCAGCTGCCCTTGGATCAGGGTTCTGGCTTCTTGTGGAGCCCAGCAGGCTTATAGCAGGCATGTGCCTTACGAGGCATTCGGACATGATACTTCCGGATATACCTGAGATCGTGCCCATCTGGAACAATTCGACTTTCTCCTTGATCCTTTCAAGCATCTCGGTATTTGTTGCAGCACCAAACACCTTATGTTCCTCGCTCATTGTTGCAATGCCTGCAAGCGAGACTATTTCCTTTACCTTGACGGACTGTGCCCACTCCAGGATGGCCTTGCTTATGTCGTAAGCCACAACAGGATTTACCGGGATATCTGAAACGATCATAAGGATGTTGTGTTCCTGGCTTTCGTATATCCTCACAGCCATGTTGATGAGACCTTCATAGAGGACAGCGATGGGCGGGAAATGCCTTGAATCAATGGAACCGATGTATTCCATTTTCAGCTCATCTATTATCTGCTGGCTGGCAATGTTCCCGACAAGCCCTATTCCCGGAAAACCCTCTATCAGGACAGGATTGACGGACTTGATGTCATTTGTGATAATCTTCACATTAGTATCTTCATAATCAGTCTCGGACAAAAAGATCACCTTTTGTTAGCACTAAGTTACTCCCTGATGATGATATATAGTTAACAGTAGATAAGAGCATCGTTTATCCGAAAAAATTAAGTACATTGCGATAAGCGAAGGAACTGTATCTAAAGGAACAGGTGATTGGATGGAAAAATCAATAACATATTTTGATGACGTGGGCCCGAAGAACACGGAGGAAGTGCTCCGGGCAGCAGCCTTAAGGGCAAAAGAGCTCGGGATAGAATATGTGGTGGTTGCGAGTACCACCGGCGAGACTGCCCTTAAAGCTGCTGAGATATTCTCAGGGCAGAAAGTAAAGATAATAGCTATCTCTCACCAGTACGGACTGAAGGAGAACGGTAAATGGGAAGTTGAAGAGGACAAGCTCAAAAGACTTACTGAGATGGGAGTTGTCATGACCACTCAGTCCCACATGTTCTCCGGTGTCGAGCGTGCCATCTCCAAGCGCCTGGGAGGTGCCAGCAGGGGAGACGTTATATCGGATACACTGCGTGCGGTGTTCGGCAAGGGATTCAAGGTCGCCATTGAGTGTGCAATGATGGCAGCAGACTCTGGACATATACCGGTATCCAAAGATACTGAGATCATTGCCGTTGGCGGTACCCGGCAGGGCGCTGATGTGGCCCTTGTACTCAGGCCTGCACATTCCTTTGATTTCTTCAGCCTGCAGGTCAGAGAGATAATAGCAATGCCCAGGGCAAAGGAAGACTGATCTACTTTATCCTTCTTTCATTTTTATCCTGCCCTTCCTCTTCACCCATGATCGTACCTTCCGGGAAGTCCTTTTCAGGAGGAGCGGATTTTGCTCTAAGTGAGTTGAAAGCAATTGTAGACTTGAGGATGTAAGCGGTTATCAGTACAAATAAGGCAAATACCGCAAGGGCAATTGCAAGAATAGTAAGTGGTTCCATAAAAAGGAAAAGGAGTACCTTGGAAGGTACTTTACTGTGGCTTCTCGTAGAGCTTGGTCTTTGTCATCAGCCTGCCGCCCTTCTTGGAGTGTGGCTGCCTGAAGACGCTGTCGTTGGCCTTCTCTATTTCCCTTGCCTCGATTGCCAGCTGTGCTGCTGCGCGCATCATCTCATGGCCTGCTGCGGCTGTGAGTGTGACCTGCTCGATCTCCTTGAGCATGAAGCATGCAGGGAAGTTGATCTTGGCGACCATATCGGCCATGTGGAGAGCTGCGAGACCCTTTGCCTTTGCATAGGGGTTGCTGAATCCTGCTCTCTCGATGCATTTCTCGGGCTTTGCGACTATGCGCGGGAGCTGAAGGTCCTTACCGGACTTACCTTCGTCCACCATTGCTGCAACCTTGTCAAGCTCTTCCTGGATGAGCCTTACGACACCGCAGGTGGAGAGCACTTTCATTGCGTCGGAGTTGAATGATGCCATCTCGACAGGGTCGAGGAACTCTGTCTTTGCGCCGATGAGCGGGTCAACGGTCATTATGATGTAACCGAATCCTGCTGCCTCAAGAGCCTCACGGTCTTCCTTCTTGGTCGGGCCGTCGGAAATGATGATACATGGTACGTCCTTGTATATCTCACGGGCTGCGGTCGGGCCTGGTGCGCTTGCATTGGGGCTGATCATCACATAGAAGTCTGCACCCCAGTTCTTGAGTTCTGCAGTTGCAGCTGCCTCATCTTTACCCATTTTTGGACCTGTACCGAAAACGCGAACGGAGATACCTTCTCTTGCTGCGATCTCATCCTGTACCAGATCGATAACCTGGCTCATACCAAGATTACCTAACTTGATAAATCCAATCTTTGCCATGAAAAATCACCGTATTGCAATGGGCAGTGTAGCATATATTACTTTTGGAAAAACAGCGAGGTATCCAGGAAGGCAAAAGGGCATATAAGGGAAAGATTTAAGTTAGTGTCCGAAAACCTTAAAAGTAATGTGGCATATTTCACATCAATCTCGGCACTTATATACTGTTTCACAACGGGATTAAAAGCTTAGGTTTGATCGTGTGAGTGATGCTTGCAATTCTCAGGAAAGGGTAAAGTTAGTGGTTTTTGACATGGACAGCACCTTAATTGATGCTGAGACCATTGATGAACTTGCAGCGGTAGCTGGGGTTGGACATAAGGTAGCCATGATCACAGAAATGGCTATGAATGGAAAACTCGAGTATTCACAGGCCCTTAATGAGAGGGTAAGGCTTCTGAAGGGACTTCCGGTTCAGAAGGCGCAGGAAGCCCTGGACAGGATGCCTTTTATGCCAGGAGCACACGAACTGGTCAGATTCTTCAAATCCCGGGGTTACAAGACCGCCATGATATCCGGTGGGTTCACCCTTGCCACTGAAAGGGTGGGTAATGCACTGGATATGGACCATGTGGTATCCAACGAGCTTATAATTAACAACGGCTGCCTTACAGGAGAGGTCACGGGGCCGCTTACGGGACGGGGAAACAAGGAACTTGTCCTGGAAGGGATCTCCCGTGAATATGGGATAGAACCTGAAGAGTGCATTGTGATAGGCGACGGGGCAAATGACATCTGTATCTTTAAAAGAGCCGGATATGCCATTGCATTCAATGCCAAGCCCATACTGCATCAATATGCAGATGTTGTAATTACTAAGAAGAACCTCGAGGCAGTAATTCCAGTGATAGAAGCGCTGGATGTGTAAAGCCAGAATCGTGCATTAGGAATGCATGAAATGCCAGCTTTTTTGCTGGATAGGGAGGATTAACAAGATATGTTCAAGGAACTGAACGACAAGAAGACTGAGCTTAAGAAGCAGTCAGAGGATTACAAGGTAAAGAGGAACGAACTCAACGCAGAAGCAAGCACACTGGCTGCAAAGCGTAATGAGCTGAACAAGAAGACCAAGGACCTTATCAACGAGGCGCAGGAATTCAAGAAGCTTCGTGACGAGAACAACGAGAAGGTCAAGGAATACAAGGTCATCCGCGACGAGGTCAACGCAAAGGCAAACGACATCTTTGCAAAGATCGACCTGATACGCAATGAGAACAACCTGGGCGGTCCTTCCATCAAGGACATACGCAAGGAGATCGACAGGCTCGAGTTCGCCCAGCAGACAGAGGTTCTCACAACAAGCAAAGAAAGAGAGCTTGTTAACAAGATCACAGAGCTCCAGAAGCAGTACGTTGCAAAGAAGGGACAGCTTGAAAGCAACCAGGAACTCAAGCAACTGCTGACCGAGGCCCAGGAGATCAGGGACCAGGCTTCAGAGCATCACAAGGTACTTTCCGAATATGCCCAGAAAGCACAGGAATACCATGATAAGATGATAACCACTTTCAAAGAGGCTGACAAGATCCGTGCAGAATCGGATGCCGCCCACAAGGACTTTGTAAAGTTCCAGGAAAGCGCAGACGAGCAGCACAAGCTTTTCATCGCAGCCCAGAAAGAGATACGTGACATCGACAAGGAACTCCGCAAGATGAAGAAGGGCGATGTCGACGGGAAGAAAGAGGCTGCAAAAGCAGATGCCCGCAAGGATGCCGAGGACATTTTTGATAAATTCAAGTCCGGTGGCAAGCTTACGACCGAGAACCTCATGGCTCTCCAGAGATCGGGACTCCTCAAGTAAGTTCAGCGTATCATGCGCACATACAGGGTGAGAATATCACCCTGGACATTACTTTTCTTTTTTTAAGAACAGGAATGGCAGACTCGTAGAGATGCTGATCCCATATAGCAGAAAAAGGGCTATTTTTCCAGTCCGAGCTTCAACTGCCTGAAATCTGCATCCCTCATCAGACACGGACCTGCAGTAAAAAGAGGGTCCTTGTATAACCGCTTCCAAACAGACCCCAGAGACTCCTTGTGGATATTGCCGTAAGGCAGCGGCATGCATGCACATGGAAGAATGTCGCCTTCAGGGGTTATGTGCAGCCATTTCCGTCCTGCAAAGCAGCCGAAGCGTTTGACCATGTGAGGTATCGGGAAGACCCTGGGTCCTTCCATATCTGCAACCTTCGCTACAAACTCATCGAGCTTCTGCAGGTCTTCCGCTGAGAGCACTTCATCCTTGTGATCCAGCCAGCGGCCAGTGGGCACTATCTGAAAGAAGGAAAGTTCGTGCACGCCCGCGTCCCTTGCAAGAGAGTAGAAGTCATCCAGTTCTCCGATGTTGCGCGGGGAGAGCACTACATACATGTTCACAAGCAGGCCCGCATCCAGGCCGTTACGGATAGCAGACATGGCCTCCCTGAAAACACCGGGACGCCCTCTCATGAAGTCATGTCCGGCCTCGGTGGAACTGTCAAGACTGACACTGAGCATGTAAAGCCCCGCATTTTTAAGGCTTGCTGCGCGCTCTTTTGTAAGGCCCACGCCGGAAGTGAAGAGTCCGGGAATTGCCTTTGACTGGTCCACATAACTGATGAGCTCCTCCAGCCCTTCATATACGAGAGGTTCGCCACCATCAAAGATGATCAGGGTTGTCCCGAGATCCTGCGCCTGATCTATAACGGATCTCACCACATCCGATGCCAGTTTTGCCTTGTTCCTTGTATCGGGCAGAGCGCAGTGGATGCACTTGTTGGGACAGTCTTCAGTGATCGAGATTGTGAGCTGCTCGGGAACGTAGCGGCCCCGCATGGCGCTCATCTGGCTTGATACAAGCCTGTCAAAGGCTTTGCTTGGAATAGGCGGCATCCATGTGGAATAGATGAGCCGGTCATTCCAGACCATCGACGGCCTTGTTCCTTCAAAGATCTCCATCATGTCGGATACGAATTTGCCAGCTATGGGGGAAACAAGACCTGATGTGCCCATACGCACCTTATTGTTCTCCACTCTGGCATACACCTTGAACAGAGGGTTCCTGTAAAAGAAATATTTCTTCTGCATGATTATCCTATAACTGACACTACTTGTTCCGCAGGATGGCACGATATGAGAGCAGAGCTGAGGGATTCTTCTTGATTATCATCCTGGATATCTGCACTGCCTGGTTGAAGGGTGTCCCGCCAAGCACTTTCAGGTCCTCGCCCTCAAAGACCTTCATCATCCCGTTTACCTCGTTATCACTCATTTTCCGGAGGGTCTCAAGGGCGAACCTTCCCAGGTAATACTCCGTCCTGTATGCCTCGTTCCACCGTCTCCTGTACTCCGACAGGAAAAGCTTTGAGGTATCGCCCTTTGCAATTGCCTCTGCCGCAACGTCACCACACATTTGCCCTGCATGCATACCATATCCTATACCGGACTGGGCAGCGGAGCCGCCGGTTATCATTACACCGTCTGCAACGATCTCGCCGGGAATTGCGACTATGGGGTCGCCACCTGTGGACCTGCTGATAATCTTCACTTCATCGAGTCCCTTTAGTTTCCTGAACCTTTCGAGCCAGGAATCAAAGAAATCGGAAACATCGGTACCCTGCCTCCGGGCGTACATGCCCAGGGTGGCCCGGTTGCCTCCGCATGGAGAGTATGTGGATTTCCATCCCGGTGCATGGTTGCCTACGTAATACTCGAAGTATTCAGGCTCACCAATGCCTTCGGCTTCGATCTCGGCTTCCAGGGACCAGGCAATGTCCTCCGGGTATCTGATGGGTTTCATGCCCAGAAGCGCGCCTGCACGGGAGTTGATGCCGTCCGAAACAATAACGAGCCTGCACTTCATCTTACCTCTGGACGTGCTTAACATGAATCCTCCCTCCGACCTGAGGACGTTGAGAACCTCGATACCGAAGCGGACATCTGCGCCTGCCGCTTCTGCCTGCCGGATGTAGAACTCGTCGAATTTCTTCCTGTCGAGGAAATAGGCTTCTCCCTCAAAGAGGACCTTCCTGCCCGAGAGTGCTATGATGTAGGCGCCCTTGAGGTTCTTGATAACGTAACTCGGGTCCACTTCCTCTCCCGTGCGGTCGAACATACCCTTGAAGAAGGTATTGGCCGGATGGGTGGGCACGCCTGCAGCTTCCTTTTTATCGAGCAGGATCACTTTGCAGCCTTTTGCGGATGCATTCCTCGCCGCCATCACTCCCGCCGGGGAAGCTCCTATTACTATGATATCAGCATCCATGTTGAACCTCTTTCCTGACTTCTCCTTTATACCTTACCACAATATACCGGAATATGCAGGCACAAGTAAACAGAGCACTACATCGAGTATGAGAGAGCCGAACATGATGCCCCTGTACCTGGAGCCCTGAAGGAACAGCCTCCCTCCTCGTGAAGGTGTCGGGCTGCGTATAAAATCGACAGACTGAGTGAGCATCCAGCCGCCTGCGAGCAATGCACCGGCAAAGAATACCGGACCCAGTTCTGCAGTAAGCCCGATAGCAATGGAAGCTATCACGCCCACAACCCACATGAGGATTACAAATTTCGAGGTCGCCGGCACGCCGAAGGTCACCGGGAAGGTAGGAGCACCCTTGGCACGGTCCCCCTCTACGTCCCTGGCCACACCCGAGAGAGTGAAACCCCAGTCGGTGAAGCACATCATCAGGCCAAGGAAGATGGCCGGGAGCGGCAGTATGGCACCGTAGTCGGGCTGCCTCAGGATCCCTGCAGGGTCGAATGCAAGCCAGATACCTATGGGTACAAGCCCGTAAGCGATACCCACAGGCACGAAGCTCAGGAAGGTGGCCCTCTTCGCAATAGCTGAATAAACGTTGATCGTCACCACTGCTATCAGGAGCACCACAAATGACTCGGGGTTAAGGTAAAGCGCAGCCGCCCCTGCAATCATGAACAGGAAAAAGGCATACCTGAGCGCCTGGCCCCTCCTGAGCCGGTTGGACACCAGCGGACGGTTGGGGAGGTTGATCCTGTCGATATCCATATCGCAGCAATCATTATACACATAGGAGCTGGTTATGGCCGCATACCCCCCTATCACCGCTATGATGAACGGTATCAGCGCAGGGAACGAGCCTGTAGCAAGATAGGTCGCCAGCAGAGCACTGGCCGCAGGGAGCGCAAGGTCCATGTCGGAGATCTCAGGCCTGAGAAGCTCGACATAAGGATTCCTTGTTTTTGAGTCAGAAGTGGAAACCACGTTATCACCAGAATTTATAGCACCTAATTTTCAGTATCGTATATTTAGTTTTGGAAAATCAGGGCGGACCGTGGGAGGGAGTGATAGGACACTTTACGTATCCTGCGAAATCGATTAACGAGTACGGTTTCCACACATTTCCTAATTCGCCTCCCCCTCGGCAACTTCCCTGATCCTCCTGATGATCGACGCCAGCCCGTCAGCCCTTGCAGGCGAGAGGTTCGACTTCAGGCCGATCTTTTCGATAAAATAGAAGTCGAGGTCCACGATCTCCATAGGAGGGCGATTGTTCACGACCTTCATCAAAAGGGACATGATACCCCTGGTGATCATGGCCTCACTGTCAAGATAGAAGATGAGCCTACCGTCCTCCCTATGGCTTATGATCCATACCCTGGACTGGCAGCCGCTGATGGAGTTCTCCTCGGTCCTGAACCTCGCATCCATGGGTTCAAGCTCCCTGGCAAATGAGATGAGGAGAGCGTACCTGTCAAGCCATTCAAGGCCCTCGAACTGCTTTATGATCTCGTCCTGAACGGCGTCCCTCATACATCCCTCATGAATACATCATCCTTACTTTCCCTATGCCGTCGATCAGGGCGTCGGCATCGTCCTTCGTGTTGTACAATGCAAAACTCGCCCTCACCGTACCTTCGATACCCAGGGTCCTCATCAGCGGCTGGGCGCAGTGATGGCCGGTCCTGACGGCGATACCCATCTTGTCCAGGATCATTCCCGTGTCGTAGTGGTGGATATTCTCAAGGTTGAAGGAAATGGAACCGCACATCTGTCCGGTGTTCCCGTAAACCGTCACGCCGTCGGTTTCCAGCAGCCTTTCCCTTGCGTAGGAATATACCTCATGCTCATCTCTTCTTATCTTATCCATGCCGATACCCTGCATGTAATCGATCGCTGCGCCTATGCTTATGGCACCCGCGATATGGGGAGTGCCTGCCTCGTACCGTAAAGGGGGCTTCAGGTATGTCGTTCCCTCAAGGGTCACCTTATCCACCATACCTCCTCCACCCCTTGCCGGCATGATCTCACTGAAGCGCTCGCTGGTGTAAAGCACGCCGATACCGGTTGCTGCGTACATCTTGTGGCCCGAGAATGCTAGGAAATCGCAGCCGATATCCTTCACATCTATAGGGATGTGCTGTATCGACTGCGCCGCATCCACCAGGACAGGGATGTCGTGCTCCTTTGCGATCCTGGTCACTTCCCTGACCGGATTGACGGAACCAAGGACATTCGAGGCATGGGATACAGCTATCAGTTTAGTCCTGTCTGTGATCTCAATGGAATCCGTCAGCAGGTCACAACCTTCATCCATGGGAATTGCCCTGAGCCGTGCTCCTGCAAGCTGCCATGGCACGATGTCAGAATGATGTTCCACGCCGGTGATCAGAACCTCGTTCCCCCTCAGGACAGGTTCAAGCGAACGTGCTACCTGGTTGATAGAGTCGGTAGTCCCCGCCGTGAATGTCACCTCTGCAGGCTCATCGGCACCGATGAAACTGCTGACCTTCTCCCTTGCCTCCTCGTACCTCTCACTGGATACTTCGCTCAGGTAGTGCACACCCCTGTGGATATTGCTGTTATCGGACCTGTAGAAATCGGAAATAGTATCGATCACTGAATTCGGTTTCTGGCTTGTTGCCGCGTTGTCAAGATAAACCAGCCGCTTCCCATATATCTCCTTAGCCAGTATAGGGAAATCTTTCCCGGGACCTGTCATACTTTCACCATTTCAGCAAGAGAGAACCATTTCTTATCATCAGTATATACGTTCCTCAGGAAAAGACCTGCAGCATCTGCCATTCCTCTTATATGATCCACAGTATATTTGTGGGAGTTCTCCGTGTGGATAGTTTCGCCTTTTTTGAAGATTATGTCCTCATCAAACAGAGGACTTGTGACCTCCAGATCCCTTTTTGCTCTAAGGTGCATCTCGATACGGGAATAGTTCCTGTTAAAGAAAGCGACATGCTCGAAATCATCAGGATTGAAATCCGTTCCAAGATGACTGTTTGTAACGTTCAGTATGTTCTTGTTGAACTGCGCAGTGATCCCCTGGCTGTCATTGTAGGCTCTCTCCAGCACATCGATATCCTTCACCATGTCCATTCCGAGGAGAAGCCTGTCTTCTCTCTTCATGACCCCATCCAGATCCTTCAGAAACTCCGTAGCTTTTGTCCTGTCAAGATTACCTATCGTACTCCCGAAGAAACAGAACAAACTCCTTCTCTCCCCTCTTCTCTTTCCAAGCATCTTCCTAAGATGCTCGAGGAAATCAGCATTGATCCCATGAAGTCCCATTTCAGGATATCTCTTCCGGAGGATGGACCCGGACTTCTCTATAGCTTCCCTGGAGACATCAACCGGGTAGTACACTATTGTCTGGCGGTTCTCTTCCAGAACCTCATCAAGAAATACGGATATCTTTGAACAGTCCCCGCTCCCGAGCTCTACGATGTCACAGCCCTTAAGTTCCCCGTCGAATTTCCTGGCTGTTGACCGCAGCAGCGGAATCTCGACCTTCGGCGGATAATACTCCTCAAGCGTTGTAATCTTTTCAAACAGTTCCGAGCCGGTGCGGTCGTAGAAGAAAGTGCATGGAAGTGTCTTTGGGTTTGATCTCAGGCAGCTTAGCAGTTTTTCCCTGATCGAGCTTTCGCCGACCTCTTGCATGAAATCCTCTATGATCATTCTACCGGCACACCTGTCTCAAAGGGAAGGTCATTATTACTCCACTCGAACCACCCGCCGTCATAGACTGCGGAATTATCCCAGCCCATAAGCCATGCGTTGAAGAATGCCTCACTGCCTCTCCAGCCGGTCCCGCAGTAGAAGGCATTGCGCTTGTCGGGAGTGATACCGAGCTTCCTCCAGTTCTCTGCAACTTCGTGGTATTCGCGCATTGTATGGTCAAGGTTCCTGTAGTTTTCCATATGGTAGGCATCCGAACCGCAGTCTCCGAACACCGCTCCCGGGATCCGGCCCTTTTTCTGTATATAGTTGTAACCGCTTACCTCTCCTATGTATTCCCGCCAGCTTCTGACGCAAACCAGGTTCTTGTCAGGAGATGCAAGGATCTCTTTTGCCTCTTCAAGGTCGACAGCGATCTCCGGTCTTTGCGGGGTATCGATCCCGAAAGATACCCTGCTCTTCCAGGCAGGCTCTTTTGTGAGCTCATAACCTGAATCAAGCCATGACTGAATACCCCCGTTAAGTATGCGGACATCCTTCACACCTGCATAGAGCATGATGAACGCACATCGCATGGCTCCCAGATGACCTGCGCTGCTTCCCGGAAACGGGTCCTCGCTCCTTGGGTAGGAGAACCTTCCGTAGACAATGACTGTGGTGTCATGTGATATGCCTGCGCTTTCCAGTGCTTCTTTCAGTTCTTCTGGGGAGCGACGGTTCCATGTTTCAGGGGACTCGAGAGAATTAGTATCAACGGATATTGCTCCGGGGATATGTCCCTGCTCGTAATCGGAAGGATTCATGTAGTGGGCGTGGCATACCACGAACCTGTCATTGCCATACTCAGGAGCGCTGCCCTCTGTGATCAGCCGGTTCAGCCAGTTGGCCGGAACCAGTTGCCTGTACCTTTCAAGATGCTCCATGGGCATATCCCTCTCCGCCCATTCTAAAAAAGAGCTGTAAACAGTCACATCTGGATAACCGGCCTTTTCAAACTGCCTTGCCACTTCCCCTGTCTGCTGCCTGTCGTAACCGTAAATGACCAGGGAATCTTCCGGCAGGATCCCTTTATTTCTGACGATCTCTATCCAGTCGATATAGTGCATCCATTTATATGGCAGTGATCTTGAACCTTTTATGTGGCCACCTTTTACCTCCCCACCTTCTTTCCAGCCATTGTAGGCATCAACCGATCTTATATCGATCAGTTTGTAATTGTCCATATCTACAGATAGTTCTTCAGTTGTAATTTCCCCTATTTTCCCCATAGAGGGATATAAGATTGCTCTGAATATATATCTAATTCAGCAGCTAGTGGCATAAAAAATATAATTTGGCAAGAAGAATAAGTAATATCTGGTTCCTGATATCTGCAATTCAGCAGCCAGAGCCGAGGATGCCCTGACGGGTCACGGAACTGATGATCCCCTACCCAGAATGTAAAAAAGTAAAGGTTAGGAATGAATTACTCGCCTTGCGGATAAATAACCTTGACATTATTCATTCCCTCCAGCTTTTTAAGGAGAGGATGCCCGAATCTCTCCTGTATGACAAGAGTGAACTCGGCTTCAGGGTTCAGTTCCACAAGTTTAATGGTATTAAGATAAGCCTGTTCCAGAGACTCGTAGTCAGGATTTCTCACGACCTCGGCATTGAGCGGGTATATCTCGGCAAGCTCCTGGGGGTAGGCGCCAAAGGGTGGCTTGAAGATAAGCACGTTGTCATATTGACTGTCCATCTTTCCCGGAGACGGGCGTATCAGGGCCGAGCCGCGAATGGTAAAGCGGTCGAGCTGGCTGGCAAACCTTAGCACTTCGGGACGTTTTGCAGATTCCGGGCCGCAATAGAAGAATGTGGACTTGGACGCAGGGTCCAGCCTCTCAAGCCAGTCTGAGTGGGTATACATCTGCTTGAGAGCATCCAGCATCCGCGGGTGTGAACGGCAGCGCTGCTCCACGAGTTCCAGGAGATTGCCTTCCCAGATGGCCTGTTTTATAGTGCGTATTTCCTCGAAGGTAACGTACAGGTTGTGCCGTGCAAGCAGTTCTGTTGAGTTGTGGGCTTTCCTGAGCTCCTCCGGGGAGTACTTCTGGCATATGGGACACGAGCATGGGAAGTATTTCAGGTCGTTTACCTGGTAGGTTCCCCTGTTAGTGATATATCGGCCATCCTTCGCGTATAGCGCATATGCTGCCGAGTCGAACAGATCACAGCCCAGTGCCACTGCCATGGCGAACATCATGGGATGGCCGGCACCGAACAGGTGCACGGGAGCAGAGGGATCAAGACCCTTCTTGGAGGCTGCTATGACATCAACCAGGTCTGCATAGCGGTATGATTCCATCAGCGGGACAACGGCCCCGAAGGGATAGACGTCAAAGCCTGTTTCGGAAAGGGTCCTTGCAGACTTCTCCCGGAGCTGCATGTAAGTGGAGCCCTGCACCGGGCCTGCCAGCAACATGTCCCCTGTCACGAGCTTCCTGGCAGCCTGCAGGCGTTCAATAGTGATGTCAAGTTCCTGGCTGGCACGTTCGAAGCTGACATCGGGAGGAGTTGGAATGTCCAGCGGTACGCCTATGTCGCTGCCTATCTTCTGCTGGAAATCTATTATCTGCTCGTTGGTGACCTCCACCTCTCCGTATACAGAGAGCTGGAAGGAACCTGAATCGGTCATTATGGGTCCGTCAAAATCAAGAAGTGCGTGAAGGCCGTCCTGAAGGGCTTTCTCCCTCAGTTCGTCCTTGCGGTAGATGATATAGGAGTTGGTGATCAGTATCTGCGCCCCGAAATCCCTCATCTCGGAGGGCTTTATTGTCTGGAGGTTGGGATTGATCACAGGCATGACCGTCGGGGTCTCGACAACGCCGTGGGGTGTTGTGAGCCTGCCTATGCGGCCCGCAGTGTCCTTGTGGATGATATCGAATCGTGATGACATATAGGGGACTAGATAAAGGTAAAGATATATGTAACTTCTTACATGAGACGCCCGGTGCACGATGAGTTATTATACTATAAGAAAAGTAATGGGGTTATATGTTTATGCGCAAATGCCCGGGAATTGATCTTGCGTTAGTTTTTACTTATCAATGCATGTTGAGAAGGTCGGTGTAACAGCTTTAATGAACACTAGAGAACACTCTGGAAAGTATACTCCTTATTCCCGCTTTCCCTAAGACCGGCTGATCCTCATGATCTCTATTCTGTGGCTATTCATACTTCTATGTCTCATACAGTCTGCTATCTTCTCAGGGCTGACCATCGGTCTTTTCGGACTGGCACCCCTGAGGCTTGAGATCGAGGCTGAGTCAAGGAACCCGTACGCTCTGAAAGTTATTGAGTTCAGGAGAGATCCTAATTTCCTTCTGGCGACTTTACTTTGGGGCAATGTAGGGACAAACGTGCTGCTGGCAATGCTTACTGACAGGGTAATGGTAGGAACTCTGGCTTTTGTAATGTCCACGGTGCTGATAGCCTGCTTTGGTGAATTGGCACCCCAGGCATATTTCTCACGTAATGCCCTTAAACTGGGTGCACATCTGTCACCTCTTGTTAAGATCTACAGTATCCTGCTCTATCCTGTCGCAAAGCCTTCCGCAATAGTCCTCGACTGGTGGCTTGGCAAGGAAAAGGTTGAGTACTTTAAGGAAAGGGCTTTCAGGACTATGATCATGAAGCATATGAGCTCAGCAAGTTCGGACATTGACAGGTGTGAGGGAATCGGGGCATTGAATTTCCTTTCTATCGATGACCTTGACATCAAGAAGGAAGGATCCATTATCCACCCGCTCAGTATTATACAGCTGCCCTTTGAGGGGGATTTACCAATATTCCCTAAAGTTGGGAGCACCACAGGTGATGATTTGGTGCAGCAAGTAGCAGCTTCCGGCAAGAAGTGGACAATTATTGTCAATGAGATGAACGTGCCAAAGATAGCTATCGATTCTGATGCCTTTCTTAGAGGGGCGCTGAGAGTTGACAGGGATTTTAACCCATATAGGTACTGCCATCATCCTATCGTGGTAACAGACCCCCTGGAAAAGATAGGGAGCGTCATTAATCGGCTGAAAGTATATCCTATAGATTCAGAAGATGATGTTATTGATCAGGATCTAATCCTTTACTGGAACAAGGACGATCCTGAAAAAAGAATCATCACAGGCTCGGACATCCTCGGCCGCCTGCTGCGCGGGATAGTTGTCAGGGTGGAGTGAACATCCTGCAACAGAGAAAGGATAGTCTGCTATCTACTTTATGACACATCTGTCTAATTGAAAGAACGGTTCCTGTGGCCTTGATGAAAGCAGGCCTTAAGACCATGTACAGCATGCGCTGCTACACTCAGAACAAAGAACAATCTC